>JAKBBM010000022.1 GCA_021808545.1 Pseudomonadota bacterium
GCGCGCACGCAGCCGTTCACGCGCTAGCCCGTCGAGAAATTCAGAGGATAACACCTCGATCCCGGGCTTGAGGAAATTGTCCGAGCGCTTCAGCCGCGCAATACGCGCCCCCGCCCATTCGATCTGCCGGTCATCGGTCAGGGTAAAGGCGTCGTCGGCCGCGGTTTCGGCGCTTAAAATCCGGCGCGGCATTTCCTGAGCCAGGGCCCGGCGGGCCGCGCGCAGCACCAGCTTTTTCTCTGCCCCTTGGGTTGCCGGGTCGGGGTGGAACTGGAACCCCTCAATCCGGCCGACCTCGTGGCCCTCCACCAGAACCGTCCCGTTATTTGCCACCGCGGCTTGCAAATCCTGCGCCTCGGTCTCTTCCAAACGTCTCGTCAAATGTGCCGCCCTCTTATCCACAAACCGCGCCATTAATTTCTCATGCAGCGTATCGGAGAGGCGGTCTTCCACCGCCCGCGCGCGCATCGCCCAACTCCCGGCATCGCGCATCCAATCCGCCCGTGCGGTTATATAGGCCCAAACGCGCACATCCGTCAGCCTCTGCATCAACGTATCGATATCGCCCTCGGTTTTATCGAGCGCCTCGATCTCGCGGGAGACCCAATCGCTAGGCAGGGCGCCCTTGCCGCGCAGATGCGTAAAGATGCGCCCGCAAAGCTTGACATGCGCATCGGTCGCAAGCTTGCGGAAATCTGGAATCTGGCAGGTTTCCCACAATAATTTCAGTGCGGGCCGGCTGCCAGCCGCCTGCGCGATGCTGGAATCCTGGGCCAGGGCGGCCAAGGTCAGCACATCGGCGGCATCATTGCCACGGGTCAGGCCTATGCGCGGGGGTGGGGCGGTCAGGCTCTCCAGCAGAGCGGGCAGGGATGAAAAATCAAGCGCGGTATTGCGCCAGAAAAGCTGCTCCAGCGGCGGGAATTCATGCCGTTCCACCGCCGTGGCCAGATCTTCCTCCAGGGGCGCGCAATCGGCGGTGACGCCAAATGTGCCATCGCGCATGCCGCGCCCCGCCCGGCCTGCGATTTGCGCAACTTCCGCGGCGGTGAGGCGGCGGGGCTTATGGCCGTCAAATTTCTGCATCCCCGCGAAGGCGACATGGTTCACATCCATGTTCAGCCCCATGCCGATCGCATCCGTTGCGACGAGGAAATCCACCTCTTTCTCCTGGTACAGCGCCACCTGGGCGTTGCGCGTGCGCGGCGAGAGCCGGCCCATCACCACGGCGCAACCGCCCCGGCGGCGGCGCACCGCCTCGGCGATGGCGTAAACCTCGGCCGCCGAGAAGGCGACAATGGCCGAGCGCGGCGGCAGGCGCGAGAGCTTGGCCGGCCCCGCATGGGTGAGCTGGGAGAGGCGCGGGCGTGTCTCGATCTCGGCGCCGGGGACCAGCTGGCGCAGCAGCGGGGCAATGGTCTCAGCCCCCAGGAACATGGTTTCCACCAGCCCGCGCGCGTTCAGCAGCCGGTCGGTGAAGACATGGCCGCGATCAGGGTCGGCGCAGAGCTGGATTTCATCGACGGCGATGAATTCCACCTTACGGTCGAGCGGCATGGCCTCCACCGTGCAGGAAAACCATTTGGCGCCGGGGGGGATGATTTTTTCCTCGCCCGTGATCAGCGCCACGTTGCGGATGCCCTTGGCGGCGGCCATGCGCTCGTAATTCTCGCGCGCCAGCAGCCGCAGGGGAAAGCCGATAATGCCCGACCCATGGCCAAGCAGGCGTTCGATGGCGAGATGGGTTTTGCCGGTATTGGTGGGGCCAAGCACGGCCTTCACCCTGGGCTGGAATCCGGACATGGGTGAAGTGTAAGTGCCCCAGCCCGGTTTGCAAGCGCGCCTGTGTTAAGGCAGCTTAACGCCGGGCTGAAAAATCGAGCCGGGGGTCGAGCCAGGCCAACAGCACATCGCCCATGAGGCGCGCGGCCAGCCCCACCAGCATGTAAACGTAAAGCGTGCCGAAGATCACCGGATCGTCGCGCTGCAGCAGTGCCTGATAGCCAAGCTGCCCCAGGCCGGGCAGGGAGAAGACGATTTCCACCATCAGGGCTGGCGAGAACAGAATGGCGGTGAAGGCGCCGGGCAGCGTGGCGGCGATGACCAGCAGCGCGTTGGGCAGCGCATGGCGCAACAGGGCCTGGCGTTCGGACAAGCCCTTGGCGCGCGCGGCCAGCATGTAGAGTTTTTCCATCTCCGCCAGCACGGCGTTGCGGGTCAGCAGGGTGAGGGCGGCGAGACCGCCCGCTGTCAGCGCCAAGGTGGGCAGCACCAGATGCCAGGCATAGTCGCCCAGCCGCTCCGGCCATGGCCAGGACGCCGCCCCGGGTGTGGCCAGCCCGCGCAGGGGAAAAAGCGGCCACACCCCGCCGCCGGCGAACAGGATCAGCAGCAGCACCGCGAGTAGAAAGCCCGGTACTGCGTACAAGGCGAGGATGATGAGGGTGGAGGCGGTATCAAACCGCGAGCCGGCGCGCAGGGCTTTGAACAGCCCAAGCGGTATGGCCACCAAATAAGCGAGCAAGGTGGAGTAGAGCCCAAGTGCTAGCGAGACCGGCAGGCGCTCGCGGATCAGCCGCGCCACGGGCACGCCCGTGCTGAGGCTGGTGCCCAGATGAAAGGTGAGGTCGCCGCGCAGCATGGATAAAAAGCGCGTGAGCGG
Source organism: Pseudomonadota bacterium (assembly GCA_021808545.1). Taxonomy (GTDB): domain Bacteria; phylum Pseudomonadota; class Alphaproteobacteria; order Acetobacterales; family Acetobacteraceae; genus Acidocella. The sequence continues at coordinate 2,663 of JAKBBM010000022.1, forward strand.
CGGTTTATCGAAGCCAAATTGCGCGGCGAGCTTTGCGCGTTCAGTGTTATCCAGCCCCGCCCCGCCGCGATAAAGCCCCGCTCCGGGTGGCAGGCCGGGTTTGCTTAAGGCCGCCTCCACCGGGCCGCCGGGGGCCAATTGTGCCAGCCCAAAATTCAGCGCCAGGATGACAAACAGCGTGACCGGCAGCAGCAGCAGCCGTTTGAGGAGATAGCGCCTCATCGTGCCCACCAGAGCGAGATGTCGTGTCCCATCATCACCGGTGCTGCGGGCTTAGCGACGCGGTTTTGCCAATAGGCCAGATGCTGCGCGACGGGGTGGAACCAGGGCACCATGTAAAACCCGGCCATCAGGCGCGCATTCAGCGCGCGCAGGGCTGTATCCCGGGCCGCTTGGGTGGCGGCGCTCAGCACGGCGTGGATTCCAGCCTCGATCGCGGGGCTGCACACCCCGGCCAGATTATAGCTGCCCTTGGTGCGCGCGGCGGCACAGCCCCAATAGCCTGTGAGCTCACTGCCGGGGATGGCGGATTCGGGAAAGCCTGCGGGCGTCATCTCAAAATCGAAATCGCGCAGCCGGGCGCGGTAACTTGCCGGGTCCATGAGGGTGATGTGCGCCGTAATGCCCAGCCGGGCGAGATGCTGGATATAGGGCAGGACGAAGCGTTCATCGGCCGGATGATCGAGCATGATGTTCAACCGCATCTTCTGGCCCACCGCGTTCACCAGCCGCATATGCCGCACCCGCCAGCCTGCCGCGCGCAGCAAGGTCAGGGCCTGACGCAGGCGCGCGGTCTCCTGATCGGGCGCGCTGGCGGCGGCCAAGGCGGGCCTGCCCGGCGGGTTTGGGCCAAAATAATGGTCATCGCGGGCATCCATGCCGCCCAGCATGGTGCGGTTGATCCAGGGGAAATCGAACACAAGGCTCAAGGCTTGCCGCACTTTGGGGTCGCAGAGCGGGGGCATGCGCGTGTTCATCACCAGCCCGCGCATGCCAGAAGGCAGGGTGAGCGGGACGTTGTCCAGCCGGATCCGGCCGTTGCGTACGGCGGCCCAGCCATGCATGGCCCGCCAGAGTGCGGGTGAGGTCTCCACCCACACATCCACCAGCCCGGCCTTGAAGGCCTGCCGTGCGGCGGTTGTATCCTGAAAGAAAAGCTGCGTGATCCGCTTGAAATTATCGCAGCCCTTGTTGGCGGGCCGGTTTTGCGCCCACCAATGCGGCACATGGGTGTAGCTGATGGAAGCCCCCCATTGCACGGCGCTGATCTGGTAGGCGCCCGAGCCGGGTGGGGCGGCGCGCAGGGGGGCCGCAAAATCCCGCCCGGCCCAGAAATGCGCGGGCAATATATACATGGCGGCGAGGTTGAAGAGGGTTTGCGGCCCGGCCCCCGGTTTGAGCGTGAAGGTGACATCGCGCGCATCCCGCACGCGCACGCTCGCCACGTCCGCATATTCCGCCGCGTAAAAGGGAGCACCCTGGCTGATCAGGGTTTTATAGGTCCAGGCCACGTCATGCGCGGTGACCGGCGTGCCATCGGAAAAGCGCGCGGCGGGGTTGAGGTGGAACGTGACCTGGTTGCCCGCCACGCTCACGCTTTGGGCGAGGTCGGCATATTCGGTTTCGCTGTCCGTGTCGGAAAGCTTGAACAAGGGCTGCCAGATCCGAAACACCGAATCGGGGGGCGTGCCGCGCAGGATGAAGGGGTTGAGATTATCGAAACTGCCTTGCGCGGCGAGGGTGAGGCTACCCCCCTTGGGTGCGTTTGGGTTGGCATAGGGCAGGGCCTGGGTGAGCGGCGGGGCGCCATTCAGGCTGATGACGGTTTGCGGCGGCGGCTGGGATGCGGCCGCCGGACCAACGCCCAGGGCCAGGCAGAGCGCGAGCGCCTTAAGCCAGCGCCGCAAGGGCCGCCTGGTGCAGCGCCGCGTTGGCCGAGGCCAGCACCGAGCCATCCGCCCCCAGCCGCAGCTTTTGGCCCTGCCAGTCGCTCACCACCCCGCCGGCGGCTTCCACCACCGGGGCCAGGGCCGCCCAGTCCCATGGTTTCAGCCCGCATTCGGCCACCACATCGATCTGCCCCAGGGCGAGCAGCCCGTACGCATAGGCATCGCCCCCCCAGTAAACGCGCTTGGCCCGGGCCTGGAGTTTGGCGAAGCGCGCCGCACCTTCCGTATCGAACATTTCCGGCGCGGTCGAGGAAAGTTCGGCCTGTTCCAGCGTGACATGCGCGCGCGTGCCGGGCGTGCCGCCCAGCGGGCCGGTAAAGCGCGCGGGCAGGCCGCACCCGCCGGCCCAGCGCTCGCGCGTGATGGGCTGGTCGATAAAGCCCAGCACCGGCACGCCATCCTCCAGTAGCCCAAGCAGGGTGCAGAAACTGGGACGCCCGGTGATGAAGGCGCGCGTGCCGTCAATCGGGTCGATCACCCAGACATATTTGGCGTCGGGCCTGTGGGCAGGGAATTCCTCGCCGATGATCCCGCATTCCGGGCAGGCATCCAGCAGCCGGGCGCGCAGCACGGTCTCGGCCTCGCGGTCGGCCTGGGTGACGGGGCTTTCATCCGCCTTGTCGTCGGCGGCAAGCCCCACGCGGAAATGCGGGCGGATGGCGACCCCGCTGGCATCCAGCGCCGCGTTGGCCGCGGCGATGAAACGCTCAAGGGAGCTTGGCGGGTGTGGCGGCGTTTTGGTTGAGGTAAGCAATGACATCAGCCCGGGTCTGGTCGTTCTTGATGCCGGCGAACGACATGGCCGTACCTGGGGCATAGCTGTTAGGCGCTTTCAGCCAGGCGCTCAAGCGCGCGGGCGTCCAGGGCTGGCCGGCCTTGGCCTTCACCGCGCCGGAATAGGAGAACCCAGGGCGGGAAAACGCCTTGTCGCCGACAATGCCATATAAATTGGGGCCGATGCCGTTGGCCCCGCCCTTGGTGAAGGTATGGCAGGCCGAACATTCCTGCTGCGCCACCGCCTGGCCCTTGGCGGGATCGGCCTTGGTCAGAAGCTGGTCCAGGCTGGGCGCTGCGGGCACGGCGGCGGCTTGCGGTTGCGTGCCCCCGTTGGCGTTGGTTGGAGCGCTGGCTTGGGTGCTGGTTTGTGCGGCCTTGATCTCGGCGGGCGTGGGCAGCGCCATGGGGCTGGCGCTGAGCGTGCGCAGATAGGCCACCACATCGGCCCGGGTCTGTGTGTTGTGGATGCCGGGATAGGACATGGCGGTGCCTGGGGCGAATTTATTGGGCGCGGCCAGCCAGTCATTCATCGTGTCATAGGTCCAGTCGCCCTTGGCCTTGGCTTTGGCCGCATCCGAGAAGCTGAATCCGGCATGCGCGAACATCGGGCTGCCCAGCACGCCATATAAATTGGGACCAACGCCATTGGCGCCGCCCTGGGTAAAGGTATGGCAGGCCGCGCATTGCTGCTGGGCAAAGGCTTTGCCCTTGGCGGTATCGGCGCTGGCGAGCCGCGCGAGGATGCTGGCCGGGCCGGGTGCTGCGGTGGCGGTTTGCGGTGTGGTGGCACTGGGCAGGGCGGCGATGGCAATGGCGGGGTGGTCTGGTGTGTCTTGGGGGATGAAAACCTGCGCGATGCGGTTGGCGCCCCAGAACACCAGCCCGGCGGTGAGCACGCTGGCGGCGATTTTGTTGCCAAGCAGACTATCCTTGCCGGATTTGCTCATCTCTTTCCCCCTATTTTACGCCCATCTGCCCATGGCCGGCGGCGGCACGATTTTGGCGGTGATTATTGCGCTTGACGGTAGAGCGATTTAGGCAGACCCGCAAGCAACGCTGCGAGAGATCAAGCCCGTGACGCCGATCATTCTTATTCCCGCCCGTCTGGGCTCGACCCCCCGGCCCGGCAAGGTGCTGGCCGACATTGCCGGCAAGCCGATGATCGCGCATGTGCTGGCCCGCGCGCAGGATTCGGGGCTGGGGCCCGTGGCGGTGGCGTGCGCCGAGCCGGAGGTGGCGCAAGCCGTGGAACGCCATGGCGGCCAGGCGGTGCTGACCGACCCGGACCTGCCCTCTGGCTCGGACCGGATTTTCGCCGCCTTGCAAAAGCTGGACCCGGATCAGCGGCATGATGTGATCATCAATCTGCAGGGCGATCTGCCGGCGATCGACCCGGCCGCTCTCGCCCAGGTGCTGCGCCCGCTGGAACAAGGGTACGATATCGGCACGCTGGTTGCCCCCATCACCAGCGATGAAGAGGCCAAGGCGCCCTCGGTGGTGAAATGCGTCTGCGCCTTTGTTGACGCGCAAATGGTGGCCCCGGCTTTGTATTTCTCGCGCCATCCGGTGCCCGCCGGCGCGGGGCCGCTTTGGCACCATATCGGCATTTACGCCTACCGGCGCGCGGCGCTGGCGCGGTTTGTGGGTCTGCCCCCCTCGGCGCTGGAGCAGCGCGAGAAGCTGGAGCAGCTGCGCGCGCTGGAAGCGGGCCTGCGCCTGGGGGCCGCGCGCGTGGCGCAAGCCCCCTTAGGTGTGGACACGCCAGCCGATCTTGCCCATGTCCGGCGGATTCTCGGAGCCAAATCATGACCATCATCGCCTTTCAGGGCCAGGCCGGCGCCTATTCCGACCTTGCCTGCCGCAACGCCTATCCGGGCGCGCGCACGCTCCCCTGCGAGACATTCCAGGCCGCGATTGACGCGGTGCATGCGGGCCGCGCCGATCTGGCCATGCTGCCGCCGGAAAATTCCATCGCCGGGCGGGTGTCCGATTTGCATGCCCTGCTGCCCGAGAGCGGGCTTTCCATCATCGGCGAGAAATTCCAGCGTATCGAGCATTGCCTGCTTACCCCGCGCGGCGCCACGCTGGCGGGCATCCGGCGCATCCATTCCCACCCCGTGGCGCTGGGGCAGGTGCGCAAGCTCATTGCCCAATCCGGCGCCATGCCGGTCGCTGAATATGACACGGCCGGGGCGGCCGAGATTGTCGCGCGGCTGAACAACCCTGAAGATGCGGCGGTGGCCTCGTCTTTAGCGGGGGAACTGCACGGGCTGGAGATCCTGCGCCGCAATGTGGAGGATGAGCCACACAATACCACGCGCTTTTATGTGATGGCGCGCGAGGCCCTGGCGCTGGCGCTCGAGCAGCCCGGCCTGATGACCACCTTCGTCTTCAATGTCCGCAACGTGCCGGCGGCGCTGTACAAGGCGCTGGGCGGGTTTGCCACCAATGGCGTGAATATGACGAAAATCGAGAGCTATATGCTCAATGGCAGCTTTACCGCCACGCAATTCCTGGCCGAGGTGGAAGGGCACCCGGCCCAGCCCGCCTTGCGGCTGGCTTTTGAGGAGCTGGCCTTCTTCTCGACCGAGATTAAGATTTTGGGCACGTATCCGGCCGATCCGTTCCGAAAACGCCAGGGCTAAGCCGGCAAAAAATTTTCTGTTCTTGTCGGTTTTTTAATGAAGCGAGCCTTAAGAGGGCTTATGCAGTATCGCCGGTTGCTGGGCTCCGCCGAAGCCTTGCAAAAAATCATTAATATTATCCCCAGCCCCGTTTTCGTGAAGGATGCGGCGCATCGATGGGTGTTGGTCAATGACGCCGCCGTGGAGGCCTTGTGCCGGCCGCGCTCGTTTTTGCTCGGCCGTACCGAGCATGACGTGCTGCCGCCCGCCGAGGCCGCCGCGGCCCTGGCCTCTGACGAGGAGGTGTTTCGCACCGGCCGGACAGTGGAATGCGAGGAGACCCTGACCCTGCCGGATGGCACCAAGGGGGTGGTGCTGATCCGCAAGACCTTGCTGCGTATTGGCGCGGGCGGGGGGGCGCCGTTTCTGGTGGGGGTGGTGGCGGATGTAACGGCCTATCGCCGGGCGGCGGTGGAGAATCATTTTCTGAGCCGGCACGATGTGCTGACCGGCCTGCCCAACCGTGTGCATTTTCTTGAGCGGCTGCGTGAGGCCGTGGCCCGCGGGGACGAGGCCGTGGATAAATTCGCGGTTATGCTCATCGATCTGGACGGGTTCAAGGCCGTGAATGACGGGTATGGCCACGCCGCCGGCGATGAGCTGCTGCGCGTGATCGCCATGCGCCTGCGCCAATCCGTGCGCCCCACCGACATGGCGGCGCGGCTTGGCGGCGATGAGTTTGGTATGCTGCTCTGTGGCGGCGCTTCCGTGCATGCGGTGGCGCCCGGCGTGGCGCGGCAGATTTGCGCTGAAGTGGCCAAGCCGGTCATGCTCGCGCATGGTCAGGCCCGGGTCTCCGCCTCGGTCGGGATTACTTATTTCAGCCGCGCGCAGCTCACGCCCGAGGAATTGCTGCGTCAGGCGGATCTGGCCATGTACAGCGTGAAGCGCGCGGGCCGGCATGGCCATAAGCTGTACGAGCCCGCATTGGAGCGCGCGGCCAACCGGCAGCTGAACGCCGATTTGCACCATGCGCGCGCGCGCCAGGAATTGCGCGTGGTGTATCAGCCGCTTTGGAACCCGCCCGATGGCCAGCTCACGGGGTATGAGGCGTTGCTGCGCTGGGCGCACCCGCATTATGGCGATATTCCGCCCGCCACGTTTATTCCCATTGCCGAGCAGAGCGGGCTGATTGGCGAGTTTGGGGAATTTGTGTTGCGCGCGGCCTGTGCGGCGGCCACCGGCTGGGCGCCGGAAACGCGGCTTGCGGTCAATGTATCTCCGGTGCAGTTGCTGGACCCTGAATTTCCCGCCCTGGTGCGCACGGTGCTGGCCGAAACCGGGCTCTCGCCCGCGCGGCTGGAGTTGGAGGTGACTGAAAGCCAGCTCGTGGCCGGGCAGGAGGAAGCGTTGTGCGCGCTGCGCGCGTTAAAGGCCGAGGGGCTCCATGTTGCGCTGGATGATTTTGGCGCGGGCACCGCCTCGCTCGACATGCTGCACCGTTTCGGATTCGATCGTATGAAGATCGACCGGCGCTTTGTGGCCGGTCTGCCGGACGATGAACGCGGCGCGGCGATTGTGGGCGCGCTCATCCGCCTGGCGCATGAGCTGGGGGTGAGTGTCACCGCCGAGGGCGTGGAACATATGGAGCAGGCGTTTAGCCTGGTGCAGCTGGGCTGCGATGAGATGCAGGGTTATTTGTTCGGCCACCCGGAAGCCCCGCCGAGTGTGTTGTAGGGCGGGGGTTGGCCGGGAGCGGAATGGCCGCTTTCCGCGGAGCAATACAGAAAGCGGCCATTCAGAGGTCACGTCCAGAGTTGGACCTACACTTCCGTACGTTCCGCAAGTTCCAAGGCATCTTCTACATCGACACCCAGATACCGTACGGTGCTTTCGATCTTCGTATGCCCCAGTAGTATCTGCACGGCGCGCAAATTGCCTGTTTGTTTGTAGATGATCGAAGCTTTGGTCCGACGCAGGGAATGCGTTCCGTAATCCTCTCGGCGTAGGCCAATACCAGTGACCCATTCATGGACGAAGCGGGCGTATTGGCGCGCGCTCAAGTGGTCACCGTGATCTACACGACTCGGAAACATAAAATCGTCCAAGGTGCCGCCGCGCCGCTCAAGCCAAGCCAGAAGGCTGGTGCGGGCTGGTTCAAGCAACTCGAACTGCACTGGCCGTCCGGTTTTTTGCTGTACGATGATCGCGCGAGATTTGACGTGTCCGCTACTCACAAGATCACCGATCTTGATCTTCACCGCGTCGCAGCCGTGCAGCTTGCTGTCGATGGCAAGATCGAACAATGCTCGGTCGCGGACGCGTTGCTGGTGATCGAGCTAAAATCGGATGGACCAAACCTGTTGCGGCTTCAACGCACGTTTGGCACCAAGCTTTCGACCAGCATTCCACGGACGACGATCCTTGAAGCCAGGATCAAACTCCGCATTTCCCATTGTTTTCTCCTATAGGCCAACAGGGCCGAGGAGGAAGTTTGCTCTATAAACTTTGAATAACACTCATTATTTTTGTTTTCTTACATCGCCGGTACAAGAACGTGTAGCCTAACATAGGTGAACGATACAGGAGCTGTACTGGTCCGGCTGGCCCATGAAAGCTTAGCTGTTATCGAGAAGACGATAGCCAACACCAGCTTCGGTGGCGATCAGTTTTGCCGCGCCATCGCCTAAATGCTTCCGGAGCTGGCCGATATAGACGCGTAAATAGGAGACGTCTTCGGTATGGGCCGGCCCCCACAAAGCGGTGAGAAGCTGCCTGTGGGTGAGCACGCGGCCACGGTTGCGTGCCAGCAGCAGCAGCAGCGCCTGCTCGCGCTTGGTGAGCGGCAGCGCAACGCCGTTGCGCAGTGTGGCCTCGGGTGTGATGGCAAGCTCTGCAACATACAACGTGGCGGCAGGCGGCTCCGTGGCGCCTGCACGGCGCAAGGCGGAGCGGACGCGCGCCAGCAGCTCTCCCAGGGCAAAAGGCTTTTCCACATAATCATCGGCGCCGCTATCAAGTGCCGTGATCTTCTCGGCCTCACGGTCTCGCGCCGAGAGGATGATGACCGGCACAGCCGAAAAGGCGCGCAGGTGGCGCAGCGCCTCCTGCCCATCCATGTCCGGCAAGCCGAGATCGAGCAGCACAAGGTCAGGCGCCTGGGCGGCGGCCTGACGTAGGGCCTCAGTGGCATTGTCGGCGCGCAGCGGCGTGTAGCCGGCAGCGGTCAATGCGGGGGAGAGAAAACGCTGGATTTGCGGCTCATCGTCCACAACCAGTATACGTCCGGAAATCATGCGGCAGGAAGCTCCAGAGTGATAACCGTGCCGGGCTGTCCATCCGCCGGTAGGTCGGGGCGCGGGCTTTGCGCTGATATGCGCCCATCCATGGCTTCGATGAAAGCCTTGGCGATGGCGAGGCCAAGCCCAGTGCCGGGTGCCACGCGGTCTCCCCGGCTAGCGCGGAAGAAACTATCGAAGATGGATTGCAGCTCGGTGGAAGGAATGCCCACCCCTTCATCAGCCACGCTTATACGGACGTTATTGCCCGTGCGCTGGGCAGCGATGCTGATGCGGCTGCCCGGCGGGGCGTATTTGACCGCATTGTCCAGCAGATTAACCAAAACCTGCTCCAGCAGGGCGGGGTCGGCACGTACATGGGTGGCATCGGGCGCGATGTTGAGGGCTGTATAGAGCGCGCCCGGCGTGCGGGTAATGGCGGCCTCGGCCACTGTTTCCAGCAGCACGCGCGCGCGCTTTATGTCCAGCACGCCTGATTCAGCCCGCGCCATGTCCGTGATGTTGGCGAGGAATTTGCCCATGCGGGTTGTGTCCTGGGTGATGGCGTTGAGCAGATCGGCGCGGGTGGCGGCGTCCAGTTTCTCGCCCATGGTGACAAGCGTTTCGGCAGCACCCCGTATGCCTGTGAGCGGTGTACGCAGATCGTGACTGAGTGAGGAAAGCAGGGCGTTGCGGAGCTTTTGGCTGTCCTCATGTGCTTGCGTGCGGGCTGTCTGCATGGAAAGTCGGGCGCGTTCCAGGGCCAGGGCGGTTTGGTCCGCCAATGTGGCCAGGGTTTGCACAATGGGCGCCGGCGGCGGTACCGCGGCGTGAGCGCCCAGCACGCCCGCCACGGTACCTTGGCTGCGGAGCGGAAAGAAACGCCAGGGCACGGAAGGTAACGTGGCTGTGCCTGTGCCGGTTTCCATGTCATGTGTCAGGCACCATTCGGCGGCGGCCTGGGCAGCTTCATCCAGCACCGTATCGTCAGGGCGCCTCACCTCGGGCGTTAGCGCGCCGTTCTGGGCCAGAAGCACGATGCCGGCACTGGTGATCGCGGCGGCTTCCTCGGTGGCTGTGGTCATAACGTCCGACAGCGTGGCCGCGCGCGAAAGCCGCTGCCCGAATAGCGAGATGCGGCGCAGCGCCTCCACGCGCGCGGCAGCGGTCGCGGCCTCCTGCCGCACGCGACCAGCCAGCGTGCCGGTGATGAGTCCCACCAGCAGGAAGACGAACAGCGCCACGACATCGCGCGGATCGGTTACGGAGAGGGTGAGATAAGGCGGCAGGAAGAAGAAATTCCACAGTAAGAAGCCCGCCACCGCCGTGAAAAGCCCAGGCGCGCGCCCGGCGCGGCTCGCCATGGCGGCGATGAGCCCGGTGAAGATGAGCCCCATCGCCTCCTGCGGCAGGAGATTGCGCAGAGAGGCGCCGGCGATGGTGATCGCGGCGAGCAGGCAGGAGGCGAGGATATAGGGGCTCCAGTCGCGCCTGGGTACGGGAAGCTTGAGGCGCGCAGGCGCTGCGGCGGGCACGGGCACGAAATGCAGTGTAAAGGCCAGGGCCTGGCGTGTCAGCGCCTCGGAAAAACGCCGCCCCAGTCTTTGCCTGCTCGCGGTGCGTCCCACAACGATATGGGTGATATTGTGCGCCGCTGCGTAGTCCAGCACGGCGCGCACCATGTCCGGTGCTGATTGCGTGACCACACTGCCTCCAAGCTGCACGGTAAGGTCCAATGCGGCCTGGACTTTTGGATCATCATCCGTACGCTCAATGTAAAAGCTGGTAAGGGGGGCTCGCAGGGCTTCCGCCAAGCGAGCAGCATGGCGCACGACGTTGGAGGCAACGTCATCCGATCCAATAAGCGCCAGCACCTTCTCCGCAACGGGCCATGGCCCCGGAATGGCGGACGAGCGCATATAGCGCGCTACGTCCTTATCAATCCGCTGTGCTACGCGGCGCAGCGCGATTTCACGCAAGGCCCCAAGGTTGCCTTCGCGGAAAAAACCTTCCAGTGCGCGGGCGGCAACATCGGGCCGGTAGATATGGCCTTCCCGCAGGCGGGCCTGCAATTCGGCGGGGGGTAAGTCGATCAGCTCGATTTCGTCGGCCATGTCCAGCACAGTGTCCGGCACCGTCTCCCCCACGCGCACGCCGGTGATGCGGGCAACTTGATCGTTGAGGCTCTCCAGATGCTGGACATTCACGGTGGTCCAGACATCGATGCCCGCTTCCAGCACATCCTGAACATCCTGCCAGCGCTTGGCGTGGCGCAGGCCGGGGGCATTGGTGTGGGCCAGCTCATCGACTAACAGCAGTGCCGGGCGGCGTTTCAGCGCGGCATCCAAGTCAAATTCCTCCAGCATCTGGCCGCGATAGGGCACGGCAAGGCGGGGGATCTGCTCAAGCTCACCAATGGCTTGCGCCGTGCCGTCGCGGCCATGGGTCTCGATTAGCCCGGCCACCACATCAACACCCCTTTGGCGTTTGGCGTGCGCGGCGGTCAGCATCTCCCAGGTTTTGCCAACACCGGGTGCTGCACCGAGAAAGATCTTTAAATGGCCGCGTTCGCTACGCTGCGCATTTGCCAGCAACGCATCCGGGTCCGGACGGCCATCATCCCGATTTTCCATGCGGCTTTATGAAGCTGGCAGATGTTCCAGCGCAAGGTTGAGTTTCAGCACGTTCACATGGTCCGTGCCGATAATGCCAAGGAACGGATGATGCGCCATATTCTCCACCAGGGCGATGACGGTAGCGGTCGGCAAGTGCCGCGCTTTGGCTACGGCAGGGGCTTGGCGCAGTGCATTTTCCAGCGAAATATCCGGATCCAGCCCTGAGCCCGAGGCGGTAACGGCATCGGCCGGGACCGGGCCGGGACCAAAGGCTTGCAAATAGGCGGCAACACGCTGCTTCACACTAGCGAGAAGTGCCTTGCTGGTGGGGCCGAGGTTGGAGGCGCCGGATGTATCCTGCGTGTAAGGGCTGGGGCTGAGTGCTGAGGGACGCGGGACGAAATATCGCGGACCGGAAAAATTCTGGCCGATGAGTGCGGAGCCGACGACCTGGCCATTCTGCCTGATGAGCGAGCCATTGGCTTGCCAAGGCAATACTGCCTGCATGGCGCCGGTAAAGATGCCGGGCAGGATAAGGCCTATAAGCAGGGTGAAAAGCACGACCAGGGAAATAGCTGGGCGGAGTTCGCGGAGGATCATTTTCTGCGTCCGTTACGAGAAGACGTGGAATAGGCCGAGGAGCATGTCGATAAGCTTGATGCCTATAAAAGGCGTGATCATGCCGCCAAGCCCGTAAATGAGCAGGTTGCGCTTGAGCAAAGCGGCAGCACCGATGGGACGGAATTTTACGCCGCGCAGCGCCAGCGGCACCAGTACCACGATGATGAGCGCGTTGAAGATAACGGCGGAGAGAATAGCACTCTGCGGCGTATTGAGCCGCATGATGTTGAGCGCGCCGAGCTGTGGATAGGTGGTGATAAAGATGGCGGGCAGAATGGCGAAGTATTTCGCGATGTCGTTCGCGATGGAGAAGGTGGTGAGCGCGCCGCGCGTGATGAGGAGCTGCTTGCCAATTTCCACGATCTCGATCAGTTTCGTCGGATCACTGTCGAGGTCGACCATATTGCCCGCCTCGCGCGCGGCTTGGGTGCCGGTTTGCATCGCCACCCCCACATCGGCCTGGGCGAGCGCGGGGGCGTCGTTTGTACCGTCGCCGCACATGGCCACCAGGCGGCCCTCGCTTTGAACCTTCCTGATATAATCAAGCTTGTTTTGCGGATTGGCTTCGGCGATATAATCATCCACCCCGGCTTCCGCCGCAATGGCAGCGGCGGTGATGCGATTGTCGCCCGTAACCATGACCGTGCGGATGCCCATGGCGCGTAGCGCCGCGAAACGCTCTTTTATACCGGGCTTTACGATGTCTTTCAGCTCGATGGCGCCAAGCAGCTTGCCATCTGCAGTAACGGCAAGCGGCGTGGAGCCCGCGCGGGCAATGCGGGCAATACTTTCGGTAAAGGCGGGGTCCGGCGCAACGCCAAGCGCGGCGAGGACCGAGTCCACCGCGCCCTTGCGATAGGATTTGCCGCCCGTATCAACGCCCGACATGCGGGTATTGGCCGAGAAGGGAATGATGGCGGCATCATTCGGCGTGGCCAGGCTGATGCCGTAACGGTCGCGCGCGAAGGACAGGATGGAACGGCCCTCCGGCGTGTCGTCACCTAAGCTGGCCATCACGCAGGCTTGCGCCAAAGCGCGTTCATTCACGCCCGGCACGGGATAAAAACCCGCGGCCATGCGATTGCCGAAGGTGATAGTGCCGGTTTTATCCAGCAGCAACGCATCCACATCGCCCGCGGCCTCTACCGCGCGGCCTGAAGTGGCAACGACGTTGAAGCGCACCAGGCGGTCCATGCCCGCAATGCCGATGGCCGAGAGCAGCCCGCCAATGGTGGTGGGGATAAGGCACACTAGCAAGGCCGCCAGCACCGGAATGGAGAAGTGCGTGCCGGAATACTGGCCGAACCCGACCAACGTGACCACGGCGATGAGAAACACGATGGTCAAGCCCGCAAGCAATATGTTCAGCGCGATCTCATTCGGCGTCTTGCGGCGTTGCGCACCTTCCACCAGGGCGATCATGCGGTCCAGGAAGGTTGAACCGGCATCGGCCGTGATGCGCACCACCAGCCAGTCCGACACCAGATGCGTGCCGCCGGTTACGGCGGAGCGATCGCCCCCGGCCTCGCGCACCACGGGAGCGGATTCGCCGGTGACCGCGCTCTCATTCACGCTGGCCACGCCTTCTATCACCTCGCCATCCGAGGGGATGAGATCGCCCGCCTCCACCAGCACCACATCCCCGCATCTCAAATCCGGCGCTGGGGTGGGTTTGAAAATCACGCGGTCGCGCGGGTCCACAAGCAGTTTCGACATCGTGTCAGACCGGGCGCGGCGCAGGCTCTCGGCACGGGCACGGCCGCGACCTTCCGCGACAGCTTCGGCAAAGGTGGCGAAGATGACGGTGAGCCAGAGCCAGATGGCGATGGTAATGGAGAAACTGGCGGGGCGGTGGGTGAACAACGCCCCGATTCCCGTAGCGGTCACCAGTGCAGCAACGATTTCCGTGACGAAGATGACCGGGTTGCGGGCCAGCGTGACTGGATTCAGCTTTGCAAGTGAATCCAGTGCGGCGCGGCGGATAATGCCGGCATCAAACAGGGAGATGGTTTCAGCTTTTGACATCTCAGAAGCTCTTTCCAGCATAGAGCAGAAAATGCTCGGCGATTGGCCCAAGCGTGTCGGCTGGCATGAACTGGAGCCCGCCCAGGATGATGATGACGCCGATGAGCAGAAAAGTGAAAAGCGGACCGGAGGTGGGAAAAGTACCAGAAATTTCATTAAGTTTTGGCTTGGAGGCCAGCGATCCGGCAATGGCGAGGATAGGGATCATGAAAGCGAAGCGACCGAACAGCATTGCCGTGCCCAGTCCGTAATCGAGTAAGGGGGTGTTGGCGGAGAGACCGGCAAAGGCCGAGCCGTTATTCTCTGTTGCAGAGGTCCAGCCATAGAGCATTTCGGATAGCCCGTGCGGCCCGGCATTTTCGAGCGAGCCAAGGCCGGATTTGGTCATTAGAGAAAGACTGGCCCCACAGAGGATGAGGGCGGTCAAAACCAACACAGCCAGCATGGCGAGCTTGATCTCCTTGGCCTGCACTTTTTTGCCCAGATATTCCGGTGTGCGCCCCACCATGAGGCCCGCGATAAACACCGAGAGCAGCGCAAATACGATGATGGTATAGAAGCCCGATCCCACACCGCCGGGCGTCACTTCGCCAAGCTGCATCAGAAACATCGGGATGGCGCCGCCTAGGGGGGTGTAGCTGTCGGTAAAGCTGTCCACGGCACCTGTGGACGTGCCCGTGGCGGAAACATTGAAGGTGGTGCTTGCGGGAATACCGAAGCGCACCTCTTTTCCTTCCCAATTGCCGCTGGCCTGGACACCTGCTGCGATTTGCTGCGGGTTGCCTGCGGCTTCGGCCGCATAGGCGCCCACGCAGCCAAGGGCAAGGATGATGGCCATGGCGGCCATCAGGGTCCGGCCCTGCGCCTTGTCCTTTACCATATGGCCAAAGGCGATGGGCATTGAGAAGCCAATGACCAGGATCAACCAGGTCTCGAGGAGGTTGGTCCAGGCATTGGGATTTTCAAACGGATGCGCGGAATTGGCGTTGAAGAACCCGCCGCCATTTGTACCCAGTTCTTTGATGGCTTCCTGGAGCGCCACAGGCCCGATGGCAAGCGGCTGGGTGCCTGATTGAAGCGTATGCAGTGGCACAGCCTGGACAAAGGTTTGTGGGCTGCCCGCCAGGACCAGCAGCGTGGCGGCAATCAGCGCGATGGGAATGAGCAAATAGAGCGTAATACGTGTGAGGTCCGCGTAGAAATTGCCAAGCGTTTTCAGCCCTCTGCCGGTAAAGGCGCGCATCACGGCTGCCGCCGCGGCAATACCGGCAGCGGCGGAGAGGAACATGTGTACGCATAAGCCCAGCATCTGCGCACCGTTGGAAATCTGTTGCTCCGGTGTATAAGCCTGCCAATTTGTGTTGGTGGTGAAGCTAGCTGCCGTGTTGAACGCTAGGCGCGGCGACATGCCCGCGATATGCAGCGGGTTAAAGGGCAGATAATATTGCAGCCGTAAAATGGCATAGAGCAGCGCGAAATGGATGACACTGAGCAGCAGCAGGGCGATGGCATAGGATTGCCAGCCCATCTGGCGCGTTGCATCGACACCAGCCAGGCGGTAGATGCCTGTTTCCAATGGGCGCAGCCAGGTTACGCGGCCTTCGAAAATGGCGGCTATATAGCGGCCAAGCGGGAAGGCAGCCCCCAGCACCAGCGCGAACACCAGCGCAATATAGAAGAGACCATAGATTGTCATGGGATCAGAAATCCTCAGGCCGTAGCAAGGCCCAGACGAGATAGACGAGCAGCAGAGCGGAGATGGCGCCACCGGCGATAAGGTCGGGCATCACACGCGCGCGCAGGCCGGGACATAGAGAAGCAATAGAGCGAAAATGATAGCGCCCGCAGTTATGGAAATGAGATCACCCATGACAGGCTCCTTTCAGCCAGCTGGTGTGCGCGCGGTCGCATAAAATTTATATGTGGAATATCCATCTGCCGCATAAAGAGGGCATAAATCTTGGTATTTGTTTGATAGCAGCAAGCCAGTTCGGTTACCGTTTTGCTGATGGTGGCAACCGCTTACGGCTCTTAGGCTGGAGGCTATGGCTGCTTACTGGGAAGCCTCTCGCCTCTGGGAACGGCCATAATGGGCGCAAATTCCCCATCACCCCACAGCGCGCTTGCCCAGCAGCAGGCACAGCGCCTGGGTTAAAGGTGCCCGGTTGAGCGTGTAGAAATGAAAATGCCGCACCCCTTCGGCCTGCAAGGCGCGGCATAAATCCGCGGCCAGTGTCGCAGCCACAAGCTGGCGGGTTTCGGGCTGTTCATCCAGCCCTTCCAGCACGCTGTTCATTGCCGGGGGAATGGCAGCACCGCATTGGGCCGCGAATTTGCGCGCCTGCGCGACATTAACAATGGGCAGAATCCCCGGCACCAGCTCCGCCGTGATTCCCACTGCAACCGCGCGGTCGCGAAAACGCAAATAGGTTTCGGCGCTGAAAAAAAATTGCGTGATCGCGCGGTCGGCCCCGGCATCGAGCTTGGCTTTTAAATTATCGAGATCAGCGGCGAGGTTTGGCGAATCCGGGTGGCCCTCGGGGTAAGCGGCAACCGAAATCTCGAACGGCGCCACCTGCTTCAGCCCCGCCACCAGGGCGGCGGCATTGGCGTAACCTTGGGGATGCGGCACGAACGGGCCGCCGCCGGGTGCATCGCCACGCAGGGCCACGATATGGCGCACCCCCGCCGCCCAGTAAGAGCGGGCGATGTCACCGATTTCGCTTTTATCCGCGCCAACGCAGGTCAGATGTGCTGCGGCGGGCAGGGATGTTTCACGCACGATCCGTGTAACCGTGCCGTGCGTGCGCTCACGCGTGGAGCCGTCGGCGCCATAGGTTACGGAAACAAAACGCGGCGCCAGCGGGACGAGATGGCGCAACGACTCCCACAATGTTTCCTCCATCTTCTCCGTCTTGGGCGGAAAGAATTCAAACGAGACGGAAAGATCGGAATCGGGGATGGTCATAGAGAGGTTTCCTCCTGTGGGGGGCGTTGCCCGAGCCAGAGATGAACAGTGAGTTCCTCGCCAGCCAGGCGCTGGGGGGGATGGGCGCGCAAGCCGGCGGCGGCAAACCAGGCGACGATTTGCGCATCGCTGAAGCCAAGTCTGGCATGGGCGTGGCGGTCGCGTAGATCCTCGCGTTCATGCGGGCCGAAATCGGCGATCAGCAGCCGCCCATTGGGGGCCAGAATGCGCGCGGCTTCGGCCACCGCTGCCTCGGGCTGCTGGGCGTAATGCAAAACCTGATGCAAAATCACGAGATCGGCCGAGGCGCTGGGCAGTGGCAGGGCGTACATATCGCCTTGGTGCAGTTCGGCCCGCGAGAGCCCGGCCTGGGCCAGCTTGGCGCGCGCCATGCGCAGCATTTCAGGGCTGCGGTCTATGCCCACGGCTCTATCAGCCGTGGCGCCGAACAGCTTAATCATCCGCCCGGTGCCGGTGCCGATATCGACCAGCCGGCCAGGTGGTTCTGGGCCCAGAAGGTCGCGCATCGCGGCTTCCACCTCGGCCTCGGCCACATGCAAGGAGCGGATCGCATCCCACGCCGCCGCATGGGCGTTGAAATAATCCTCGGCCTGGCGGGCGCGCTCAGCCCGCACGGCGGCCAGACGGGCGCGGTCGGCAATGGTCCAATGGTCCTCGCCGCTGCCAGCGGTCCAGGAATCAAGCGCCTCCAGCAGCGGGCGGGTGCGCCCGGTCTCGCCCAGGCCCAGGAACGTCCAGCTGCCCTCGCGCCGGCGCGCGGCGATGCCGGCATCGGCCAGGATACGGATATGGCGCGAGACGCGCGGCTGACTCTGCCCCAAAACCTGAGCAAGCTCGCCCACAGACAGCTCCATCTCCCGCAGCAAGGCGAGGATGCGCAGGCGCGTGGGGTCGGCCAGGGCGGCGAAGATCTGGAGCGGGTCGGGCATTTCCATGCCCATATAAAGATATATTTATGTGTGTGCAATCATCTCCGGGCGGAGGTGGCCAGACCGCATCCGCCGCACCGGTTAAGTTTGAGCGGGCGATCCGCCGGGCTTGATTGGGCTGCCTGGTTTCGCAGCACCCCATCGTGGCCAGCCGATCGCCCTTCTCCTGTCAGGCCGCACGGATTAGCCGGCCGGGCAGACAGCCGGTCAGTTCACCATGACGAGACACAACCTGGCCGGCGATCATCGTCAGCTCATAGCCAATCGAACGCTGGATCAAACGGCGCCCGCCGGCGGGCAGATCGTGGCAAATAAGCGGGGCGCCAAGCCCCAGCCGCGCCAGATCGATCACGTTGATGTCCGCGCGCTTACCGGCAGCCAGTTCACCGCGATCATTCAGCCCAACCACCCGCGCGGTTGCCTGCGTTAAGCGGTGCACCATGTCAGCCACCGTCTTGCGGCCACGCTGCCGATCGCGCGCCCAGTGGCTGAGCGCGAAGGTGGAAAAGCTGGCATCGCAGATCGTGCCGACATGCGCGCCGCCATCGCCCAGCCCAAGCACAATGTCAGGATGGGACAGAATCTCGCCGACCGCATCAAGGCTTCCATCGGCATAGTTTGCCATTGCCAAATACAGCAGCCCACCATTTTCTCCCTCGGCCATCACGTCATACGCCAATTCTTCGGGGGTGATCCCGAGCGCGCGCGCCCGGCCCGCGATGCTGCGTTCTGGCGGCTGTTCGTAATCGGGCTCATCGCCCAGCAGAAACATATGCTCGAAATCGCGGACCGCGCGGCCCAGCACCAGGGCTGGGTCTGGATCGACCGGTTCGGCCAAAATCGCGGCGCGAATGTCTGGGCGGCGTAACTGCTCCAGGCGTGCCGCCAAGGGCAGGGCGGCGAGCCGGACAAAAGTGGGGGTGGTGTAAAAAGGGTTCAGCGTCAGATCAAAGCCCAGAATCATGCCAATCCCCCGCGGTATCAGCTGGCCTTTCATGACAAGCCCCTCCGCATTGGCTGCGGCAAGTTCGTTCAGCAGGCGCGGATAGCTGTAGGGACCGGTATTGCCGGTGCCGATGGAAAAGGTCAGCGGCCGTCCTGAGGCCCGCGCCAATTCGCGCATGGCATCCAGGTTGGCGTCTGGCAGGTGGATATCCTCGACAATCTGAAACACCCCCCGGCCCTTGGCCCGTAGAACCTCGGCAAACGCCAACAACTCGGCCTGTGCGGCCTGATAGGTCGGGATTGCCTTGCCGTCGCTGGAACGGTGGAACAAGCTGCGCGACGTGGCGATGCCCAGCGCGCCGTGATCAAGCGCCTGATCCAGCAGACGGCACATTTCTTGGATGTCGGCGGGGGTCGCGGGCTCGCGGTTCGCGCCGCGCTGCCCCATGACGTAAACCCGCAGCGGCGCATGTGGAACATAAGCCGCCACATCCATGTCGTACTGGCGTGAGGCGAGAAAGTTGAGATAGTCGGGGAATGTCTCCCAGGTCCAGGGAAGCCCCTCGGTCAGGACCGGGTGCGGAATATCCTCGACCCCCTCCATCAGGCGCACCATGGCATCGCGTGATGCGGCATCGCCACGGCATGGCGCAAAGCCGACCCCGCAATTGCCGATCACCGCCGTGGTCACCCCATGGTAAGATGATGGCGACAGATGATTGTCCCAGGTGACCTGCCCGTCATAATGGGTGTGAATATCGACAAAGCCAGGTGTGACAAGCCGCCCCTTCGCGTCGATTTCGGTCTTGCCGGGAGCCAGGCCAAGGCCGATTTCGGCGATCAATCCACCCGCAATGGCCACATCGGCGACGAAGGGTGCGCGCCCCGTTCCATCAACCACCGTACCGCCACGAATCACGGTATCGAAAGCGCTCATGCCGGCATCTCCTCTTTGGCCGCGTTCGGTAAGACCCGCCCCATCGCGACGCCGCCCTTGATCGTGGTGCGGTGGACCACCCGGATCTGATCGACCGGATGGCCCAAGGCGGCATGCATCGTGCGCCGGTTATCCCACAGCACCATGTCGTTATTTTCCCATTCATGGATGTACTGGAACCGTGGCTGCAGCGCGTGATCGATCAGCCGGCGGATCAGCGCGTCACCCTTTTCATTACGCTGTCCGATAATATGGTCGATGTTCAGCGTGCTGACGTTCAACACCTTGCGTCCGGTTTCGGGATGAACCCAAACCAGCGGATTGGCGACCGGCGGGAAGTCGGGATACTGGTCCTTGCGCGGGGATAACCGGGTGCCCCCCTGCTGGTTGAAGCGCATTTCCTCTAACCCGGGGCGAAAGAGATAGACCGCTTCGAGGTCCGCGATCTCGTCCTTGGTGGCGTCATCCAGCTCATCATAGGCGGCGGCCGTGTCGAGCCATCCGGTCTGGCCGCCGGTTTCGGCCTTGCGGACCATCCGCAGCAACGCCCCCGCATTGGGCGTGGTTGTGAAGGCCAGATCGGTGTGCCACGGAATCCGCTGGGCGGTGGCCACGCCGTCAAACTCATAGACCGGGCCGCCCCCGCCCCCCTCGTTCGTGAGCAGGATCAGTTCCGGATAACCTTGCAAGCGAAATTTCTCGATCGGGTGGGGCTCAAGTTCGCCAAAGCAGCGGCTGAGTTCCAGTTGCACATCAGGCGACGTGCCAATGCCGCGAAAGACCAGCACGCCGTGGTCCAGCCAAACTTGCTTTAACGCCGCGGCGGTATCGGGCGTGATGCCGCCCGCGATATCCAACCCCACGATTTCTCGGCCAAAGCCGCCATCTAGCTTGCGCACCTCAAAATTCATGTTTCTCCCCCGTCTTATGAATTGAATTTGCAAGGTCCACATTGCGCGCCATTCAGCCCCGCCGCATCATCCAAATGCATGATGAGCGGCCGCCGGTTTTGTAAATCTCAGCCGCCAGGGGCGGCGGTGCCGGTGTCAGGAGCGTTTGGCCGCCAGCCAGACCACACCCTCATTGGCGACGAAGCTGGCGGCGGCGGCCAGGCAGGCCAGCAAAACTTGCCCCGCCGCCAGGGGGGCAAAGCCAAACAGGGCGCGCAGGCTAGGCACGGCGAGGCTGAGCGCCAGGGAGGGCAGCGCCAAACCCGCGACAATGCCAAGAGCCGCGTTGGGGCGTGTGAGGGCCGGCAGGGCGGGACCGCGCAAATGCCGGTTGCTCAGCACCAGCCCCAAATTGCCCAGCACCAGCGTGATGAAGGTCATGGCGCGGGCCGCCGCCTCGCCGCCAGGGGCGCTGGCTTGGAGCAGGAACACGGCCAGGGCGGCGGCCAGCACGCAAAGCCCCTGGCCAAAAGCGCGCCGCAGCAGGGCCAGGCTAAAGAGCGGCGTGCTGGTGCTGCGCGGCGGGCGGGACATGATATCCGCCTCTTCCGGCTCGGCCTCGAACACGATGGAGGAGACCGGGTCGATGATCAGCTCCAGGAACACGACATGCACGGGTCCCAGCAGCAGCGGCCCGCCGAGGAGCACCGGAATCAACGACATACCCGCGATCGGCACATGCACGGCAAGGATATAGGCAAAGGCCTTGCGCAGATTATCATCGATCCGCCGGCCCAGCCGGATGGCGCCGGCCAGGCTCGTGAAATCATCATCCAGCAACACCAGGTCCGCGGCGGCGCGGGCGACATCGGTGCCGCGCTTGCCCATCGCCACGCCAATATGCGCGGCCTTGAGCGCGGGGGCGTCGTTCACGCCATCGCCGGTCATCGCCACCACGGCGCCATTGGCCGCCATGGCCTGTACCAGGCGCAGCTTTTGTTCGGGCATGATCCGGGCGAACACCCGCACGCGGGCCACGTGCGCGCGCAAGGCGGCATCATCCAGGGCGTTTATGTCCGGACCGGTGAGCACCTGTTTGGCCTCTATCCCCGCTTGCCGGGCAATGGCGCGGGCCGTGGCCGGATGATCGCCGGTGATCATCGCCACTTCAAGGCCCGCCCGCCGGCAGGCCGCCACCGCCGCCGGCACGCCAGGACGTAGCGGGTCGGCCAGCCCCGCCAGACCCAGAAACGTGAAATCGAAATCATGCTGCGAGTCGGGCCAGACACCATGGGCATGCACGCCCTTGGCCACGGCCAGCACCCGCAGCCCCTCGGCCGCCATGGCCGCCACATCCTGGCGGATGGCCGCCCGGGCCGACGCACCCAGATGGCACAGATCCGCGATGGCCTCGGGCGCACCCTTGGCGGCGATGATGAAGGGTGGGCCATCCGGTGTCCGCCAAGCCTGCGACACGGCCAGCAGCTCCGGCTGCAGCGGGTAGTTTTGCGCCAGTGCCCAAGCGCCGTGCAAATGCTCGGTCCCGGCCAGCCCGGCCTGCCCCAGCCGGTGCAGGGCCCGGTCCATTGGGTCGAACGGGTCGGGCTGGCTGGCCAGGATGGAAAATTCCAGCACCTCATGAAACGCTTCCGGCAAGCTATCTGGCGCCGCGTCGGCCAATGTCAGGCTGCGCCCACCCGCCACCAGCCGCGCCACCATCATGCGATTTTGGGTGAGCGTGCCGGTTTTGTCGGTGCAGAGCATGGTGGCCGTGCCCAGCGCCTCGATCGCAGCACCGCGCCGGGCCAATACCCGCTGACGCGCCAGCCGGAAGGCGCCCAGCACCAGGAAGATTGTGAGAATGAGCGGTAATTCCTGCGGCAGCACGGCCATGGCCAAGGTAATACCGGCCAGCACCGCGCGCAGCCACGCGCCATGCAGCAGCCCATAGGCAATAGTGAGCAAGATAGCGGCGCTGAGGCCGGCACTGGCGAACAGCCAGACGAGGCGGCGCATCTGGCGTTGCAGCGGCGGTGAAGCGGTTTGCACCCCGCCAAGTGAGGCGCCAATACGGCCCATGGCGGTGCGCGCGCCAATGGCCGTGATCTCGGCGGTGCCTTGGCCGCTCACGATCAGGCTGCCGGCCCAGAGCTGGGAGCTGTCATCGCCGCCGGGCGGGGCGGCGCTGGCGGGGCCGGGGCGTTTGCGCACGGGTACGGATTCACCGGTCAGCAGGGATTCATCGGCGTGCAGGGCAGTGGCCGCGCACAGCCGCGCATCGGCGGGCACGCGCTCGCCCTCGGCCAGGCTGACCACATCGCCCACCACCAGCTCACGCGCGGGCAGGCGGATACGCTGGCCGTCGCGCCAGACCAGGGTGCTGGGCGCGGCCAAGGCGCGCAAGGCGGTAAGCGCGTGTTCGGCGCGCATGTCCTGCACCGCCACCAGGGCGATGTTGAGTAGCGCGAACCCCAGCAGGATCAGTGCCTCGGCCCGATCGCCCAGCAGCAGATAGATCAGGCCCGCCGCCAGCAGCAATTGCAGCATGGGCTCGCGCGCCGTCTCGGCCACGATGCGTGGCAGCGAGCGGCGCCGGTCATGGGGCAATTCATTGGGCCCATCGCGCCGCCGCCGCGCCGCGGCCTCGGCCGAGGAGAGGCCAAGGGGCGCCTGCTGGGTATCCGCCGCCGCGCTTGTGGCCAAATCTTCATCTCCGAATGACAATTCGTCACGATAAAACCGGTTTGCGGGCGTGACCGCCATGATCTGGCGCAATAAAAAGTCCCGCCGCAAACCGCGGTGGATGAGCATGATAAGAGGCAAGTGTGATGCAAGGCCATAGGGAAAACCACCTGATCGAGCGGACGGGCTGGCTGCGCGCGGCGGTATTGGGCGCGAATGATGGAATCATCTCCACCGCCAGCCTGATCATGGGCGTGGTCGCGGCGGCGGGCACAAGGCACGACGCGCTGGTGGCCGGGGTGGCCGGGCTGGTGGCGGGCGCCATGGCGATGGCGGCGGGGGAGTATGTGTCGGTCAGTTCCCAGGCCGATACCGAGCGCGCGGCCCTGGCCAAGGAACGGCACGAGCTGGCGCACGATCCCGCCTTCGAGGCGGAGGAACTGGCGCAAATCTATGCCGCGCGCGGGGTAGAGCTGGGTTTGGCCCGTGTGGTGGCGGGCCAGCTCATGGCGCACGATGCCCTGGGCGCCCATGCGCGCGACGAGTTGGGTCTCTCCGAGCTGACCGGCGCCAATCCGGTGCAGGCGGCCCTGGCCTCGGCCGTGACCTTTGCTGCCGGGGCCGCGGTGCCGTTGCTGGTGGCCTTGCTGGCGCCGCGCGGCTTGGTGCTGCCGCTGATGGGTGCTGGCGCGCTGGCATGCCTGGCCGGCCTTGGCGCGCTGGGGGGCATGGCCGGCGGGGCGGCGCCTTGGCGGCCCGCCTTGCGCGTGGTGTTTTGGGGCGCCTTGGCGATGGTGGCGACCACCGGCATCGGCTGGTTATTTGGCGCCGCCATCTGAACCGGTTTAGGCACACACCCGAAAGAGACGAAGGACCCCCTATGGCAGTTTCCCCCCCCGGCACAGCGCTTGATGCCGCGCGCCACGACCATACGACGATCGCGCTGCATTGGCTGACCGCCTTGCTCGTGATTGTGCAATTCGCCCTGGCGGAGACATGGGATTTCTTCCCCCGGCCGGACCGGCATCTGATGATCGTGGGCCATATGTCATTTGGGATCGTGCTGACTTTGGTGATTCTGCTGCGGCTGCTCTGGCGCAACCAGTCCGGGCGTCGCCTGTTCGAGACGGGCAGTGACCTGTTCGACCGTTTGGCCAAGGGGATGCATTATCTGCTCTATGTCCTGCTCGGCGCCGAGATCGTACTGGGCTTTCTCACGCGCTGGACCGGCAACCAGGCGATCAGCTTCTTTGGCCTGCTGATTCCCTCGCCCTTTGGGCATTTTTCCCGGGCGACGGGCGATGCCGTGGATGAGATCCACGACCTCAATGCCTGGCTGATCATGATTCTGGCGGGCGGGCACGCGCTGGCGGCCCTGTATCATCATTATTTGCTGCGCGATGGCGTGCTGCGCCGCATGTTGCCCTGGGGAAAGCGGGCCTAACCCGGCTTCAGGGTGTCTGCAGCGCGCTGCCGGCAACTGGCTGATGCATGAGCTTGGCGGCAGCTGGTGCCGGGGCGTGGGGCAGGGGGTCGACCTTGGGCTGGTAAGGTTTGGGCAGCAAGCCGACCAGGAAAACGGCCCCCTGATGCGCAGGCGGCAGAAACCGCGCATTGACCACGGCGGCAGGCCAGTCCGTCTGCGCCAGCCCGACCGAGAGCGCGATATAGGCGCAGGCGACGATGAGCGCGCCCCGCGCCGCGCCAAACACAAGCCCAAGCGAGCGGTCCAGCCCCGAGAGGGCTGAATCGCGCACCAGCCCGCCAATCAGCGCGCTGACCAGGCTGAGCACGATCAGTACCACCAGAAACACCACGCCCATGGCGCCGTAAATGGCGAAATGCTTCATCGAGCCCGGTAGCAGAGAGGTGATGGCCGGCATCAGCGGTTGGTAGAATTTCACCGCCGCCAGGGCCGCGCCAATCCAGGCGCCAACGCCCAGCACCTCGCGGACAAAGCCGCGCACGGTCGAAAAGGCGGCGGAGAGCACGACGATGATGAGAATGGCGGCGTCAAACCAGGTCATTCAGTCTTCCTCATGTTTCATGCCGGGCTTGGCCCCCGTGGTGATGGCGCCGACCAGATCGGTGAGATGGCCGATCTCGACCATGGCCAGCCCCTTGGGCACCGCCAGGCGGGCCGTGCCCCCGGCCACGCGTTTGGGCGTGGCAGCGCGCGAAAAGCCAAGCTTGGCGGCCTCTTTCAGGCGCAGATCGGTCTGCGCCACCTGGCGCAGCTCGCCTGAGAGGCCGATTTCGCCAAAAAACACCATTTGCGGGTCGGTCGGCACATCGGCGGCAGCCGAGATCAGGGCCGCGGCCACGGCGAGATCGGCCGCCGGCTCGCCCACACGCAGCCCACCCGCGACATTGAGATACACATCGCTGCTGGCGAGCTTGAGGCCACAGCGCGTCTCCAGCACCGCGAGCAGCATGGAAAGCCGCCCCGAATCCCAGCCAATGACCGAGCGGCGCGGTGCCCCGCCCGGATTAGGGGCGAGCAGAACCTGTATTTCCACCAGCACCGGGCGCGAGCCCTCAAGCCCGGCGAACACCGCCGAGCCCGAGACATTGCCCCGTCGCTCGGCCAGGAACAGGGCCGAAGGGTTGGCGACTTCTGACAGGCCAGCACTGGTCATCTCGAACACGCCGATCTCATCGGTGGCGCCAAATCGGTTCTTGATGCCGCGCAGGATTCGGAATTGATGGCCGCGATCGCCCTCGAAATGCAGCACCACATCGACCATGTGCTCCAGCACGCGCGGCCCGGCGATATTGCCCTCCTTGGTCACATGCCCAACCAGCATGAGCGCGAAACCCTGGGTTTTGGCGGCGCGGATCAGCTCGAAGGCGGCGGCGCGCACCTGGGTGACGGAGCCGGGCGCGGAGTCTACCCCCTCGGTCCACATGGTCTGGATGGAATCGATGACAACCAAGGCGGCATCGGGGAACTGGGCGAGGCTGGCCAAGATGTCGCCAAGCTGGGTGGCGGCGGCCAGATGCACGGGCGATTTGGCCAAGCCAAGCCGGGCGGCGCGCAGGCGGATCTGGTCCACCGATTCTTCGCCCGAGATATAAATAACCTGCCGCCCGGCCCGGCCCAGTGCCGCGCTGGCCTGAAGCAGGAGGGTGGATTTGCCAATCCCCGGATCGCCGCCCACCAGCACAACTGAAGCCGGCACCAGCCCGCCGCCCAGAACACGGTCGAACTCGGCAATGGTGCTGGGCACGCGCGGTGGCGGGGGCGAAACACCTTCCAGTCCCACGAATTCAAGCTTCGCGCCGCGGCGGTGCGGGCTAGCTTTCAGCCCGCCGGGCAGGCTGGCCGGGGTCATTTGCTCTTCCAGCGTATTCCATTCGCCGCACGCCTCGCAGCGTCCGGCCCATTTGGGAAAGACCCCACCGCAGGCCGCGCAGACATAGGTTTTAGCCGGTTTGCCCACGGCCCGTCAGCCTGGTTGCCAGCCGTAGCTTTTGGCCAGAAAGGCGCGCAGGCTGGCCTGGTCAGCCGGGCTCAGGGCCTGGGCGCTGAGTGACGCGGCCAGCACCGGGGCAGCTTGCAGTGAAATGGCGCTGGCCGAGGCGGCGGCGATGAGGCTGGGGCTGTCTGCGGCTTCATCGGCCGCCTGGCGCCAGAGGGCGATAGCGGATGGATCGATCAGGCGGGGCAGAACCACCAGAAAATCGAGCCGGGCGGCCGCCGCCGCCGCTTGGCTTGCGACATTCAGAAAGGCTGGGCCCTGGCTGGGCGTGGCCAGAATATTGGGCAAGGCGGGAAAAAGCGGATCGGGGCCAAGCGTGCCCTCGGGGCCGAGCTGGCCGATGCTGAAGATGGCTTGCGCCCCGGCGGCGCTGAGCGGGGCGATATCCTCGGGCACGCCCTCGCCGCAGATGAACACCGCATCCACCTCGCCGGCAATAAAGGCGCGGGTTTTGGCTTCTGTGCCACGCAACCCAAAGACCGGGCTAACCGGCACGCCCAGCCGCGCCAGCGCCAGCAGGGCGGCCAAATCGTTGCTTTGCGGCTGGTCGGCGCCCAGGCGCAAAGGCGGCATATGCGCGGCCATGGCAATAAGGTCCGGTTTTGTGCCGGCGGGCGCGCGCATCATCAGCACGCCCGACTGGCTGCCTGCCAGAAGCGGGGTCCACCGCGTGGGATCGAAATGCACCCGGGGATCGCTGGTAAGATAGGCAATGAGTGCCGCACCGGGCAGGAGGGCGGCGGTTTTGCCGTCAGGCACCACCAGCGCGTCCAGCCGGTTGGCGCCGGTCACGCCATCGAGCCCGCCAATGGGCTGGGTGCGGATTTGCGGATGATGCGCAAACCGCGCGCTCAGGGCCAGGGCGAAGGCATCGCTCCAGCGGCTGATCCGCCCGTCCTGCGGCCCGCCAGTCAGCAGGGTAAGCGGCCCGCCAACGGCGGCGGCACGGCCCAAGCGCGGCGGTAGCGCCAGCCCCAAGCCCGCCAATGCCCGCATGATCTGCCGGCGTTTCATGCGCGGGTCATTCCGAGGTTCCCGCCATGGAGAGTGGAGCAATCATCAGGGCGCTGCCGGATTTTATCACTGGTCGTACTGGATGAGCGATTCGAACGGCACGTCGAGCTTAGCCCGGCCGTTGAGGAAGCTCAGCTCGATCAGGGCGGCCGCGGCCACCACCTCGGCGCCAGCCTGTTGCAGCAAGCGAATCCCCGCCGCCATGGTCCCGCCAGTGGCGAGCAGATCATCCACCACCACCACGCGCGCGCCCGGGGCCACCGCATCGGCCTGGATCTCGATCCGGTCGGTGCCATATTCCAGCGCGTAATCCAGCCCCACCGTGGCGCCCGGCAGCTTGCCTGGCTTGCGCAGCATGATGAAGCCGCAACCCAGCTTCAGCGCCAAGGGGGCTGCGAGCAGAAAGCCCCGGCTTTCCACCCCGGCCAGCACGGTGGGATGGTAGGCGCGCACCATGTTGGCCAGGCGGCCCATGGCCACCTGCCAGGCATCGGCGTGGCGCAGCAGGGTGGAAATATCGTAGAACAGAATGCCGGGCTTGGGAAAATCCGGGATGCCGCGAATGTGATCTTTAAGGTCCATGATGCTGTTCCTATAACCGGTCCGCTCCGGCGGGCAAATCTTAGCCGCCGATTTCATCCCAGGTGGCAGCGGCTGCCTCATCCTCAGCCCTCGCGCGCACCCAGGCGGTGGTGCCGTCGGTGAATTCCTCGGCCTTCCAGAAGGGCGCGCCGGTTTTTAAGCGGTCGATGAGAAAGCCGGTGGCGGCCAGGGCGGCGGCGCGGTGGCGGCTGGCGGCGGCGGCGAGCACGATGGTCTCGCCCGGGGTCAGCCGGCCAATACGGTGGATGATCGTGCAGCCGGACAGATCCCAGCGGGTTTGCGCCGCCTTGGCCAGGCGGGTTAGGGCACGCTCGGTCATGCCGGGGTAATGTTCCAGCCGCAGGGCGGCAAGTGGGTGGCCATTGGCCGTGGCGCGCACAAGCCCGGTGAAGCTGGCCACCGCCCCCGCCCCGTTCTGCCCCAGCGCTTCCAGCTCGGCCGTGATGTCGATAGGGGCTTGCTGGACCAGCACGCGGCGCATGTTAACCGCCCGTGACAGGGGGAAAAAAGGCAATCTCGCGCGCGGCGCCAAGCGGCGTGTCCAGTGTGCAGAATTCCTGGTCGAGCGCGCAGCGTAGGCAGGCAAGATCGCTAAAGGCGGCGCTATACGGGGCGCCCCGCGCGGCCAGATGCGCGATCAGGTCGCGCGGGGTGGTCGCCGAGGGCGGCGGGGTCAGCTCTTCCTCGCCCTGGCCAATGGCTTCCCGCAGGCTGGCGAAATACAGGACGCGCATTTACCGCGTGTGGCCCGGCACGGGCGGCGGAATTTGCGGCACGCCATTCTGGGTGGAATAGAGTTTGCCGTCTTTCAGCGGCGCGGCGCTGCTGGATTGCGGCGCCTGGCCCGGCGGATAGGGCGAGGGCAGAGAGGGTGTGTACCCCTGGCCGAGCGGCAAATTGGCGTTTTGCTGGACCTGGCTTAAGGTCGGCATGGGCTTAACCGGCCCGGGCCAGACATCGCCGGCTTGCGGTTTCAGCGTGGGCAGGGCCGGATTATGGCCAAGGGCGCGCTGCGCGGTCTCGCTGGATGCCGCGGGGGCGTTGGGATTACCGAACGGCCAGATCGAATCATAGGCGAAATGCCGCTCGCTCGCGCAGCCGGAAAGACAAAGCGCCATGAGGCCAGCCAGGATCTTACGCAAAATCTGTTCTCCTTGGGGGTCGTCAGCCCCTCTTTAGACGAAGAGCGGCGGTGAGGAAATCCGCGATCAGCGTGGGCTGGTTGAGGTCGAGCACCGGCACTGTGCAGGAAGGCAGGGGTGCATCGGCGGCCACCGCCAGCACCGGGATTTGCGGCCAGAGCGGCGGCTTGCCCAGGGCGGGGCGGAACACTTCCAGCCGGGGTAAGGGGTAGGATTTGAAGCCTTCGACCAGCACCAGATCGGCCGGGGCAAGGCGCGCCAGCAACGCCTCCAGCGGCGCGGCCGTGCGCGAAAATAAGGCAAAGCCCTGGTCCGAGGCTAAAATAACCTCGTGTGCGCCAGCTTCGGCATGGCGGAAACTATCTTTGCCGGGTGTGTCGAAGGCCAGCTTGTGGTGCGCGTGCTTGAGGGTGGAAACGGTAAGCCCGCGCGCGGTGAAGATGCCAATCAGCGCCGCGATGAGGGTGGTTTTGCCGCTGCCCGAGGCACCGGTGAGCGCCAAGGCCAGAGGCGATGGGCTCATGCGGCGGGGCGTTGCGCGCCGGCATGGCGCAGCCCGGCGGTCAGATAATCCCATCCTGTAACAAGGGTAAGCACCGCAGCGATCCAGAGCAGCAACCCGCCAATCCAGCCCATGGGCAGAAAACCAAGCCCGATGACCCGCGCGCCCGCGCCGCCCAGCAGCAGTAGCCCCAGCGCCACCATCTGCACACCTGTCTTCCATTTGGCGAGCCGGGTGACCGGCAGGCCCACCTTGATTTCGGCCAGATATTCACGCAGCCCACTGACCAGAATCTCGCGCAGCATGATGACGATGGCGGGATAAATGCCATACCCCGGCAGATGGCCAAGCCCGACCAGCGCCATCAGCGTGGCCCCGACCAGCAGCTTGTCGGCGATGGGGTCCAGCATGCGGCCAAAATCGGAGAGCATCTGGCGCTCGCGGGCGAGCTTGCCGTCCAGATAATCGGTGATGCCGGCCAGGGTGAAGAGCAAGGCGGCGAGCAGATTGGCCGTTGGCGCTTGCAAGGCCACCAGCAGCACCAGCAGCGGAATGGCGCCGATGCGCGACAGGGTCAGGATATTGGGCAGGTCGGTCAGCATTGTTGCCACCCTAACCGGCTTTGCCGCCGGGCGGAACCGCCAATGCGGTCTCGAACCGCGAAAGAAACGAGGCGCCGCTGGCTTCGGTGGCGGCTTGCAGCCCGCGATAGGCGGCCAGAAGCTCGTGCCCAAGGGCGGTAAGCTGCGCGCCACCACCCCCCGCGCCGCCCTTGGTGGCCACAACCAGCGGGGTTTGGAACGTGCCGTTCATCGATTCCACCAGCGCCCAGGCGCGCTTATAGCTCATACCCATCTGCCGCCCCGCCGCGGCAATGGAGCCAGTTTGTTCGATCAACGCCAGCAAATCGGCCCGGCCCGGGCCCATCATGATGCCCTGTGCGCCCACCAGCCGCAGGCGCATGGCGAAATGCCGTTCCTCTGTCATGCTCATGGTTATAAGCATGCCGCTCTGTGTTTGACGATGCAGTGAAAGGCCCGATATGTTTGCTCAAACATATCGGAGTGCCGTCATGTCTCTCCCCCGCCGCCGGCTCCTGACGCTGACGCCCGCCTTGGCCGCCGCTGGCTTGGCCGCGCCCGCCCATGCCGCCACGGCTTTAACAGTGGCGTTTGCCGGATCGATGGGTGTGCTGATGGACCAGGGGATCTCCCCGGCTTTTACCGCGAAGACCGGCACGCCCGTGCATGGCATTGGCGAGGGGGCGATGGCGCTGGCGCATTTGCTGGCCGGCGGCGCCATGACAGCGGATGTGTTCATGCCCGTCTCCGCCGCACCGGCGCGGATTGTGCAGGCGGCGGGCCTGGGTGGCCAGGCCGTGCCGGTGGCCAGCAGCGCCATGGTGTTGG
>JAKBBM010000087.1 GCA_021808545.1 Pseudomonadota bacterium
CCGCTCGGGTTTTTGTTTGGGTTGGGGTTTGATACCGCGACGGAGGTGACGCTGCTTGGCATTGCCTCCACGCAAGCCATGCACGGTATGGGGCTTTGGTCGATTCTTGCCTTTCCGCTGCTGTTCGCGGCCGGAATGTCGCTGATTGACACGACGGACGGCATCATGATGCTTGGTGCATATAACTGGGCATTCGTGAAGCCAATACGCAAACTATATTACAATCTCACCATCACGATTGTGTCCGCCATGGTGGCGCTGGTGGTTGGCGGCATAGAGGGGCTGGGGCTGATTGCCGATGAATTCGGGCTGCAAGGCCGGTTCTGGGGTGGCATCGGCGCGCTGAACGATCATTTCGGGGCGCTCGGCTATATCATCATTGGCATCTTTGCGGCGAGTTGGCTGGTTTCCACATTGATCTATAAGTTCAGGCGTTATGATGAGATGGAAATCGTGGAGTAGAGTCGCGCCAGAGTTCTGGGTGTTTAAATTCGGTACCCCAAACGAAGGTGAAGGCTAGGAAGAGGGAGGTTGTAATTACGTGGGCGGGTTTCGACCCAAGTCGGGCATAGGTCGGCTTGGGAGGTGCTCTCATGAGCAGACGTTCGGCCGTCTGAGGCTACCGAAACTTTCCCTATTGTTTGGTGGTATCCAGCGAACGCTTCTTCATGGCCAAGAGTATGCATGCTAAGAGTATGTAATGAACATCTGCATCTTTTGTCCAACTGTGCTAACCCCAGATACGAAGCCTGAGCATATTTGGCTAAACGCGCTCGGGGGGCGTGCCACCACTCGTGGCGTCATTTGTTCAGAATGCAACAATACATTCGGATCTACAATTGACACTGCACTTGCAAGCCAAGTTCAGGATCTTCGTACACTGCTTAATTTGTCGTCCGGAGACAGAAGAACGCCACCGCCGTTGCAAGTAACCATTGAGGAAAATCAGAAATTTGTCGTTTGGCCTGATGGCCGGATAGAGCTGAGACAGAAGCCATTTATAATCGAAAAACGAAGCGACGGCGGATTTGACGTTACCATTAAAGCAAAAGACTTGGAACACGTTGACAGTCTTATCCCTCATGTCGCTGCGGCCATCGGAAT
The DNA here is from genome assembly GCA_021808545.1 of Pseudomonadota bacterium. Taxonomy (GTDB): domain Bacteria; phylum Pseudomonadota; class Alphaproteobacteria; order Acetobacterales; family Acetobacteraceae; genus Acidocella. Next base: position 1,105 of record JAKBBM010000087.1, read on the forward strand.
CTCAGAAGAAAATCTAAGAAATCAATTAGGGCGGGCGAATGCGCGTGAAATTATACAACCTGGTCCACAGGTAACAAGAAATATGGCATTTGGTGGCCATGATCCGTTGCGATCGCTTGCCAAATCGTGCCTTGTCTTATGGAATAAGAGTGGGCAGGATAATGCGATCAAAGAATCTCCCTTTGACGCCGTCAAAGTGTTCGTCACACGTGGTGATCAAACATTTTTGTCAAATAAGATAAAATTAGACGGACGCCCAATTCCAGGCGCAGACATCCTTGCAAGTAAATTCGGTCCAATTTTCAACCTTATTTTTGTCAAAAGCGACAGTAACGGAAAAATACTTGCTTATGTAGGTAACTATAACACAGCATACTGGCGTATAGTCATTGCCGAGGCGGGCGGAATGCCCAACCGAACGGTTGGGTTGGTCTCCAACCCTCTTAACCCAAATAACTGGTCGTATCTACCAAACTATGGGTTTGACCTTGATATTTCCTGGCTAGAGACACCTACTATTGATGAATCAAGTAGAAATCCAGGAGACTCTATCGGCGCCGCACTCAAAGACCATACTGAAAAGCAGCAAGAACAGCATATCCACGAAATGCTTATCGACACGTTTCGGGAATGCCAGATCAGCGAAGGCAGCGTCATTACCGAAGAAGCGATAGAAAGATTTTCTCAACGCTTCGCTCTTTGGCTGTTACGAGCCAAAACAGATCGCCCCCTTTCAAGCGAAGAAATTAATTCGCTAATATCTTTGAATAAGGGCTGACTAATTCTTGCCATCAAGTAGGAACCACCTTACTGCCAGTCAGGACCGGATGTGGGTTGAGCGTCTAATTTCTTGTAGGAGTGGTCCAAAAGTCGCCATTCCGCTATCCCCTACCCGGTCACTGGTTGTCGCGTAACTCGTAAATTATGCGACAGGCTATAGTGAGGCACAACCGATTGTTTTTCCTTGCATTCATTTGTCCCGCGTTTTTGCCGCAAAGCACTTTTTGAACGCGACAAAATTAGCGACACTTACGTTTCGCTTTTGCGGGGATCGGCTGCTTTAGGGGCAGGCCCCAGCCTCGCGAATGACCATATCGGGTCGTCATCTGCCAGAGCGTCCTTGGGTCTCCAATGGCAGCTAATGCTATTCTCCGCTCCGAAGCGGTCTGACCGCTTACGGCCCAAGTTCGCCCTTCATCCCTGCCGCCGCAAAATATAGATATCCATAATCCACCCATACTCCGCCCGTGCGGCGGCGCGAATTTGCCTAATCTCCGGCCCGGTATCCGCTAGCGTGCCGGCGCGGATTATCTGCCGCTCCATGCCCAGATACGCGCCCCACCAGATGTGCACACCCTCCGGGTCCAGCACCTCAAACGCGCAGCCTGCATCCAGCATCACCACCAGCGTATCAACACCCGCAGGCCAGCCGCCTTCGCGCAATTGCCGCCCGGTGGTAACCAAAAAGGATTGGCCGATTTCGTTCAGCACCATCGCATGCGCCGCTGTCAGCCCCTGGATGGCGGTGATGCCGGGGACCACCCGCACATCCATCTTCAGCCTTGCCGCAATCCGCAAGCTGCTGTCGTAAAGCGATGGGTCGCCCCATACCAGCAGCGCCGCCTCGCCGCCGTGTGGCAGTTCCCGGCCCAATATGTCCCGCCACCGCGCGGCAATGGCATCGTGCCATTCATCCACGCCTTCCTTGTAATCCGGCTTTGCCGCATCGCGCACTGGCAGATCGAATTCCACCAGCCTGGTTGCCGGGTTTTTCAAAATATCAGCGCAAATCTGCCGTCGGAGGTCGATGAGTTCGCCTTTCTCCACGCTTTTGCGCGGGATCAGAATCAGCGATGCTTCGTTGATGACCCGCACGGCCTCTATCGTCAGATGTTCCGGGTTGCCGATACCAATGCCGATCAGTGATATCCGCGTTGTCATGTCTTGCCCGAAATAAGATGGAAGAAACTGCCAGAAACGTGCCCGCGCCAGGAACCGGTTTCGGGCATTATCGCGCCTTGCGCGTCGCGTACCTCGGCCAATGGTAGGTCTGGCTGTTTTAGAATGCTGGCATAATGGAATTCGTGCCCGGCGAGGATCGCCCCCGCGCCATGCCCCGGCATGGGGGCTTGCAGCGTGGCCCGGCGATAGCCAAGATGCATCTTGCGTTTTGCAAAAGATGTACTCAAACCCAGCAACCTCGCCATCTGGTGCGCCGTGCCGTTCGCATCAACTAAAGTTTCGCCAAGCACCATGTAACCGCCGCATTCGCCATGCACCGGCCGGGTTTGGGCGAAGGCGCGCAGCCCGGCCAGAAACCGGCCCGCCGCCGCGATTTTGCCCGCGTGCAGTTCCGGGTATCCGCCCGGCAGCCAGCATATATCCGCATCCGGCGCGGGGGGTTCATCCGCCAGCGGTGAAAATGGCAAAATCTCCGCCCCCGCGTCCCGCCAGCCGGCCAGAAGATGCGGATAGATAAAGGAAAACGCTTGATCTTTCGCCAGAGCGATGCGTTGCCCCGGCGGGGTTACGCGCGTGCCGCCGCCGCTCACCGCCCCGCCAGCGGCGGTGTTTCGCAAAGCGGGCAGGTTGCAATGGCGTTCCACGAGGTCCGCCGCGTCATCCAGCAACGCCTCCAGCTTCGGAAGTTCCGAAGCCTGCACCAAGCCCAGATGCCGCTCCGGCACGGTGATATTTTCCTGCCTCGGCAGCGCGCCAAACACGCGCAAGCCAGCCTCAGCCATGCCCGCGCGCAGCAATGCCTCATGCCTGGCACTCGCCACCCGGTTCAGCACCACGCCGGCGATGTTCACACCCGGCCGGAACCGCGCGAACCCTGAAGCCACAGCGGCAGCACTCTGCGCCTGGCCCCGCGCATCCAGCACCAGCACCACCGGCCAGCCCATCAGCGCTGCTATGTCCGCCGAGGCCCCGCTGCCCGTCTCACCCTTTACGGCCACGCCGTCGAACAGCCCCATCGAGCCTTCAGCCAAAGCAAAATCAGCCTCTTGCTGAGTCAGCGTCGCGATCTCCTCCGGCCCCATCGCCCAGCTATCGAGGTTGAAGCAGATGCGCCCCGTTGCGGCGGCAAGAAACGCGGGGTCGATATAATCCGGCCCGGATTTGAAGGGCTGCACGGCGATACCTTGCCGCGCCCAGGCCCGCGCCAGCCCCAGCGTGACCGTGGTTTTGCCAGCACCCGAGGCCGGGGCGGCGATCAGCAGCCCCTTCATTCCGGAAATCGCGGGTTGGCGCCGGTGGGGCGGTAGCGCCGGTCGTAATCCGCCGCGTATAGGCGCGAGCGTTCAAAATCTTCCGCGCCCAGCACGCGGCCCACCAGAATCAGCGCCGTGCGGTCGATCTCGGGCGCCATCAGTGTTTCGATGCTCCCCAGAGTGCCGCGCAAAACCCGTTCATCCGGCCAGGAGGCCCGCCACACCACCGCCACAGGGCAATCCGCGCCGTAAAACGGCGTCAGCTCCGCCACCACATCCGCCAGGCGGTGAATGGAAAGATGCAGCGCCAGCGTCGCTCCCGTGGCGGCGAAGGCGGCCAGGCGCTCGCCTTCCGGCAAGGGCGATGCCCGCCCGCCAAGGCGCGTGAGCACCAAAGATTGTGCCACCCCCGGCAGCGTGAGTTCCGCGCCCAGGCTTGCGGCGGCGGCGGCGAAGGCGGGCACGCCCGGCGTCACGTCATACGGAATGCCAAGCGCCCGCAACCGCCGCAATTGTTCCCCCATCGCGGACCAGACGGATAAATCCCCCGAATGCAGGCGCGCCACATCCTGCCCTTGCGCCTGCGCTGCCTGAATTTCCGCGATGATCTCATCCAGGGACATCGGCGCGGTGTTGACGATTTTCGCCCCTGCAGGGCAATGCGCCAGCACGCCTTCCGGCACCAGCGAGCCCGCATATAGGCATACCGGTGAGGCGGCGATCAAATCCCGCCCGCGCAAGGTCAGCAAATCCGCCGCCCCTGGCCCCGCGCCGATGAAATGCACGATCATAGACTCACGCTCCATTGCACCACTGGCCGCGCCGGCACCCAGCCGCGCAACCGCCCCAAGGGTTGCGCCTCGGCTATGTCCAGCCGCAGCAGCGTGCCGCCTTCTTCCGCTGCCCAGGCTGTGAACAGTGCCTCGCTTTCCAGCGTAACGGCATTGGCCACAAGCCGCGTGCCCGCGGGGGCCAGCGCCCAGAGCCTTTGCAGCAGCGCTGCACTCGCCCCGCCGCCGATAAACACCGCATCCGGCCGGGGCAGGGTGTCCAGCCCGTCCGGCGCTTTGGCTTCAACCATGGTGAGCCGGTCCTCCACGCCAAAGGTTTGCGCATTGGCGAGGGCGCGGGCGGCGCGGGCGGGGTCTGCTTCCAGCGCGGTGGCGCGCCCGGTGGCTGAGGCGAGCAGCCATTCAATGGAAATGGAACCGGAGCCCGCGCCGATATCCCACAGATGCTCCCCTGGCCTGGGCGCCAAAGCGGCAAGCGTTAAAGCCCGGATGGCGCGCTTGGTGATCTGCCCGTCATGTTCGAATAATTCATCCGGCAGGCCGGGCGTGCGCGGCAGGCCCAGAGCCCCATGCGCTTCCACCGCCACCGCAACAGGGCCAATGCCGGGCGGCAGGGCCGCCATCGCGGCGGGGTCGGCTTCCAAAATCTCTTCTCTCTCGCCGCCCAGGGCCGAGAGCCGCCAGAGCCGCGAGGCGCCAAATCCCATAGCCCCCAGCCAGGCCGCGAAGGGTGCTACCGCCTCCGGTCCGCGCAGCAGGCAGATCAGCCGCGCCCCGTGAGTGAGATGCTGGCGTGCCCGAGCGAAAGGGGCCGCGTGCAGGCCAAGGCAGATTGTGCCCTCCAGCCGCCAGCCCAGCTTTGCTGCGGCGAGGGCGAAGCTGGAAACAGCGGGCAGCGCCACCCATTCGCCTGGTTGCAGCGCCTCCGCCAGCAGGCTGCCCGCGCCAAACCAGAACGGGTCGCCCGAGCAAAGCGCCACCACTTTCCGTCCTCGGCATTCCAGCAGGGGTGCCAGGGAAAACGGCACCGGCCAAGGCTGGCCGCGTTCGCCCGCCTGCGCCAATGCCAAATGGCGCGGGCCGCCGAAGATGCGTTCCGCCGCCGCCAAAGCCGCTTTGGCCTGGGGCGTAATCAGCCCGTCCTCGCCAATGCCGATGATCGTGAGCCAGCTCATGGCCTTGCCTCGCGCGCCATGGCAGAACGAGCTGCATGAGCCCTCGCATACTTCTGCTCGGCGGCACCACCGAAGCCAGCCGTCTCGCCTGCCTTCTGGCGGAAGCCGGGGCGGATGCCGTGTTCTCCTATGCCGGGCGCACGGAAACGCCCATCCCGCAGCCTCTGCCCACGCGCATTGGCGGGTTTGGCGGGGTGGAGGGCCTGGCCGCCTATCTGCGGAGCAACGCCATCACCCATGTTATCGACGCCACGCATCCCTTCGCCGCGCAGATGAGCCGCAATGCCGTTGCGGCCTGCGCGCAAACCGGCGTGAAGCTGCTGGCGCTGGAGCGCCCGGCCTGGATGCCCGGCCCCGGTGATAACTGGCGCGAGGTGGAAACTTTGGAGGATGCCGCCGCGGCGCTGCCGGTGGCGCCCACGCGCATTTTCCTCGCCATTGGCCGCCAGGGCCTGCCCGCCTTCATCCCGCGCCCGGAGCATTTCTACCTGTTGCGGCTGGTGAACGAGCCGGGCGGCGATCTGCCTTTGCCGCAAGCGGAGATCGTGCTGGCGCGCGGCCCCTTCACGCTGGAAAACGATCTCGCCTTGCTGCGGCAGCATCGCATCGGCCTCATCGTGGCCAAAAATTCCGGCGGGGCGGGCGGGTCTGCCAAGCTGGAAGCGGCCCGGCTGCTGGGCCTGCCCGTGCTGATGGTGCCGCGCCCGGTTTTGCCCGCGCGGGCGGTGGTGGCCGAACCGGAAGATGCGCTGCGCTGGCTTCATGGCGCGGACCGGGGCGTATAAACGAACTGCCCCGCTTTCTTGGTCTGGCTGTTGCCCACCAGCACAATGGTCCGCATATCCGCCATCTCCGGCAGCGCCTCGGCCAGTGCCACAATGCGGATGGTTTCCTCCGGCGTGGAAACGGCGCGGGCAAACACCACCAGC
>JAKBBM010000088.1 GCA_021808545.1 Pseudomonadota bacterium
TTGCGGCATTACCCCGGCTGACGCGATGCCGCGCCAAGCATGATGAGGAGTAACCCATGCCCGAGAGCCGCATTTCCACCCATGGTCTGAGCGTTGCCAAGGTTTTGTATGATTTCGTGAATATGCAGGCTCTGCCGGAGACGGGTGTTGAGTCAGAGGCATTTTGGGGCGGGTTCGCGGCCCTGCTGAAACAATTCGCGGCCAGCAACAAGGCGTTGCTCGCCCGGCGCGATGAATTGCAGCAGAAAATCGATGCCTGGCATGTGGCGCGCAAGGGCATGGCGCTGGACGTGGCCGCCTACGAAGCGTTCTTGCGCGAGATTGGGTATCTGCTGCCCGAGCCCGCGGATTTTACCATCGACACGGCGCATGTGGATGATGAGATCGCGACCATTGCCGGGCCGCAGCTTGTTGTACCCGTGTCCAACGCCCGCTACGCGCTGAACGCCGCCAATGCGCGCTGGGGCAGCCTGTATGATGCGCTCTATGGCACCGATGCGCTGCCCGAGGATGGCGCGCTGGCGCGCGGCAAGGATTTCAATATGGCGCGGGCCGAGGCGGTGATTGCCCGCGGGCGCGCGTTTTTGGATGCGCATTTCCCTCTGGCCAAGGGCAGCCATACTCAGGTTATCGCCTACCGGGTGAAGAACGGGCATCTGGCCATGACCCTGCCTTCCGGCGAGACCGGCCTGAAAATAGGTGAACAATTCGCCGGTTATCGCGGCGAGGCGCAGCAGCCCGGCGCCGTGCTGCTTAAAAACCATAATCTGCACGCCGAGATCATTGTTAACCCGCAACATCCAATCGGCAAGACCGATGCCGCCGGGGTGGCCGACATTATTCTGGAATCGGCGATCAGCACGATCATGGATTGCGAGGATTCCGTGGCCGCCGTGGATGCCGAGGATAAGGTGGCGGTATACGGCAGCTGGCTTGGCCTGATGCAAGGCACGCTGAGCGCGCCGGTGGAAAAAGGCGGCAAGAGCTTTGAGCGTAAGCTGAACGAGGACCGCGCCTATACCGCCCCCGATGGCACGGATTTTACCCTGCATGGCCGCGCGCTGATGCTGGTGCGCAATGTCGGCCACCATATGATGACCGACATTATAACGCAGGATGGCAATGAATTGCCCGAGACCGTGATTGATGCGGTCATCACCTCGCTGATCGCGATGCATGATTTGAGGACGCGGCGCAATTCACGCACCGGCTCGGTTTATATCGTTAAACCCAAGCTGCACGGGCCCGAAGAAGTGGCCAATGCCGACGCGCTGTTCGCGGCAGTGGAAGATCTGCTCGGCCTGCCGCGCAACACGTTGAAAATGGGCATTATGGATGAGGAACGCCGGACCTCGGCCAACCTGAAAGTCTGCATTGCGGCCGCGAAGGGCCGTGTTGTATTCATCAATACCGGCTTTTTGGACCGCACAGGCGATGAGATCCACACCTCGTTCGAGGCGGGGGCGTTCATCCGCAAGAACGACATTAAGGCTCAGCCCTGGATTAAGGCGTATGAGGACCGGAATGTGGATTTTGGCCTGGCCTGCGGATTGCAGGGCAAGGCGCAGATCGGCAAGGGCATGTGGGCGGCCCCCGACCAGATGGCCGCGATGCTGGAGCAGAAAATCGCGCATCCCAAGGCTGGCGCCAACACGGCGTGGGTGCCCTCGCCCACGGCGGCAACATTGCATGCGCTGCATTACCATCAGGTGGATGTGCTGGCCCGCCAGAACGAGCTGAAATCGCGCGCGGCGGCGAAACTCTCCGACTTGCTGACCATTCCGCTGGCGCAGGGGCTGAACTGGAGTGACGCCGATATTCAGCAGGAGCTGGATAATAATTGCCAGGGGCTGCTTGGCTATGTGGTGCGCTGGGTGGACCAGGGGGTTGGGTGCTCGAAAGTGCCGGATATTCACGATGTCGGGCTGATGGAAGACCGCGCGACGCTGCGCATTTCCTCGCAGCATATCGCAAACTGGCTGCATCATGGCGTGGTTAGCCGCGCGCAGGTGCAAGAGACGCTCAAGCGCATGGCGCTGGTGGTGGACCTGCAGAATGCGGGCGATCCGGCCTATACGCCAATGGCGCCCGCTTATGACGGCCCGGCCTTCAAGGCGGCATGCGACCTGGTGTTTGAAGGACGCACCCAGCCCAATGGTTATACGGAATTTATCCTGACCCGCCGCCGCCGCGAGGCCAAGGCGCGCGCCTGAGACTATGGTGCGGGTGGGGGGACTCGAACCCCCACAGGACTATGTCCCAACGGATTTTAAGTCCGGTGCGTCTACCATTCCGCCACACCCGCGCCGCTCTCACCTAACCCAGAGTGATACGGCGGGGCAATAAGCGTTGACGCACACCACCCGCCCGTGCAGCAAAGCCGCATGGCCCGTTCGCCCAAATCCGCCCCAACGCCCAAAGCAGGCAAAACCCCCAAGACCGCGAAACCGGCCCGTTCGGCGGCCCGGCCATGGGCCCAAAGGGCGCATAAGGCCTGGCGGGTGCTGCGGGTTGGCATTATCGCCGGAATTTGGGGCGGGGTGGCGCTGGGCGCCGTGGCGCTGTGGTTTACCTGGGATATGCCCAACCCAGCCATTGCCGTGACCGCGACTCGCCGCCCGGCGATCAGGCTGCTTGATCCGGCCGGGCATCTGGTGGCCCGGTTTGGCGCTGTTTCGGGCCGGGTGGTGCTGCCGCGCGCGCTGCCCGCTTATGTGCCCGCCGCCTTTATCGCCATTGAGGATCGGCGCTTCTACCAGCATGGGCCGTTTGATTTTGAAGGCATTTTGCGGGCCCTGGCCTCGGATGTCGCGCATCGGCGGATTGTGCAGGGCGGCTCCACCCTGACCCAGCAGGTGGCCAAGACGCTGTTCCTCTCCAACCAGCGCAGCCTGCGGCGCAAGGTGCAGGAGGCGTTTCTCTCGCTCTGGCTGTGGCGCCATTATAGCCGGCGGCAGATTTTGGGCATCTATCTCAACCGTGTTTATCTGGGCTCTGGCGCCTATGGGGTGGATGCGGCGGCGCGGCTTTATTTTGGTGTGTCGGCGGCAAGGCTCACCCTGGCGCAGGCCGCGATTCTGGCGGGGCTGCCCAAGGCGCCCTCCAGCTTCAACCCGCTGGCCAACCCGCAAGCCGCCGCTACCCGCGCCACCGAGGTGTTGAACGCCATGGTGCAAACCCGCGCGATTACGCCCGAACAGGAACAGACTGCCAAAGCCCAGCTGGCCGATGCCGCCCAGCCACGCGCCCATGCCTCGTGGTTTGCGCTATGGGTGTTGCAGGCGCTGGGCGCGGGCCTGCCGCAGGGGCGGGACATAACCTTGTCCACGACCATGAATGCCAGCCTGCAAACGGCGGCCGAAGCGGCGCTGGATAACGCCATAGCCACACGGGGCAAGGCGCTACATGTCTCACAGGGGGCGGTGGTGGTGCTGGATGCGCGTACCGGTGCTGTGCGCGCGCTGGTGGGCGGGGTAGGCGACCGCGAAGGCTATGATCGCGCCGTGTTCGCCCGCCGCCAGACGGGATCGGCGATTAAGCCCATTGTTTGGCTGGCGGGGTTGCGGGTGGGGATGTCGCCCGACAGCCAAGTACTGGATGCGCCGCTCGACCTGCATGGTTACCGTCCGCATGATTATGAGCGCACCTATCATGGCGAGGTGAGTATGACCGAGGCACTGGCGGATTCGATGAACACCGCCGCCATCCGGATACTCCTGCGCGCGGGCGGGCCCAAGCGCGTGATCGCGCTGGCGCATGAGTTGGGGCTGAACGATAAATTTCCCGATGACGCGACCATGGCGCTGGGCTCGGGCGCGGTGGGCGTGCTGCAGCTGGCCGGCGCTTATGCCACCTTCTTTAATGGCGGTGAGCGGGTGACACCTTATGGCGTGACCGCGCTGGATGGCCGTCCCTTATCCGTGACAAAGCCCGTGCCGGTGGTAAAGCCGGAACGAGCACAGGCCGTGGCAAATATGATGCGCGCAGTGGTAACCAGCGGCACCGGGCGGGCGGCTTTCATTCCGGGTGTGTATACGGCGGGTAAGACCGGCACCACGCAGGATTACCGGGATGCCTGGTTTGTCGGCTACACGCAGGGCGATATTATCGCCGTGTGGGTGGGCAATGATAATAACACGCCAACCCGCAAAGTGGTGGGCGGCATGCTGCCGGCGGATATTTTTAAGACCATCGCAAACGGCATGGCGGGCGGTGGTGCGCCCCCGGCCGCCGCCAACGCGGCGGCAAGGACGCCAGCTCCAGCTCCAGCGCTAGCTTCTCCACCGCGTGGATCTTTGATTTATATGCCGCCGACTTAACAAATGATCTGATGGGCTATTTGTTACTTTAAGTGACAAAATGAAAGTTATTTACCCATGCGGTGAATGTCGTAGGAGTTGATTCCGCCTTCGCCCGTGAATTCCAGCCATTCATGATGGACGAGGGTGTTGCGCGTATCGAAATAACCAGACCGCCAATGATCTTTCATGGAAATCCGGCTGAATTCGTAATCGCGAACATCGCCTTCATAAGCTTTGTGCTGATAGATGAGCTGAAGAATATTGATTTCTGGCAGGCGCTCAAGGCTTGTTTTCAAAATGCGCTGATCTTCGGTCAGCTTATCCTCAGGCACCATATAGATCGCCTCGCGTAAAGCCTGTTGCAGCTTATGGACTTTCAGGAAATGGTCGGTTGTTGTGCGGGTACGCGAGGAATATTGGATTTCCTTCTGCCTGGAGAGAACTTCGGGCATGTCACGCGGGATTTCGCCAAGTGCTGAAAATAGATCGACCTGGAAGATCAGCATGTTCCGGCCCGCGATATGATCCAGAAGATGTTGCAATGGCGTATTGGAAACCAGGCCGCCATCCCAATATTGGTGGCGCCCGATGCGGATCATCGGCAGGCCGGGCGGCAATGCGCCAGAGGCCATGATATGTTCAGGACATATCTCGACTTCGTGATTGTCAAAATAGGTGAAATTGGCCGTGCCGACATTGACAGCGCCAACCGCGAAACGAACGGGGCCGTCATTGATGCGGTTGAAATCAACAAGTTTTTCAAGTGTTTTGTAAAGAGGCGAAGTGTCGTACAAGGCGGTGGAGGCACCTGAGCCGCGCGGCGCCATGAAGCCGCTGAAGGGCAGCGGCTTAAAAAAGCCAGGCTGTCCGAACATCATGGTGTTGAGTGCTGAGAGCGCGTTGCGAAGTTTACGCGGGGAATCACCCTCGGGCCATACCGTGTAGGGGTCGCGCGCGGTGATGTCGAGCCAGAATTTCTCAAGTTTGGCGACGCGATGCTCGGGCTTGTTGCCGGCAATGATGGCGGAATTGACAGCGCCGATGGAAACGCCCGCAACCCAGTCGGGCTCCAGCCCCGCCTCGTGCAGGGCCTGATACACGCCCGCCTGATAGGCGCCGAGCGCGCCGCCACCTTGTAGCACCAGGCCAATACCATCGCATCCCTTGGGACGGGGAATGCGCGTGATTGGAGATAGCGGTTTGCGGTGCGGTCGGTGCGGATCGTAGAGCATGTCCATCGCGGCGTGGTCCTTCTTGGCGGATATATCGGCGGTCCCAAAATGGGTGGTACGATAGGCAGGCGGAGTCAAACATGACAGAATCGTCATGTGAAATCGTGCTGTTGGCTCCTACATAGGGTGAAACCGGGAGATTTACATGACACGTGATGAAATTCTCGCTTGCTCATCCATGCCCTTGGCCTCTCCCAGCTACCCCAGGGGCCCGTATCGGTTCGTAGACCGCGAATATTTGCTAATACGTTATGAAACAGATCCTGACATATTGCGTGAATTTCTGCCCGAGCCGCTGGAGCCAGACGGTAACAGCGTTTTCTTTGAATGGATGAAGATGCCAGATTCCACGGGGTTTGGCGATTATGAGGAAAGCGGCTGCGGTATTTCCGCCCTTTATAACGGCACACCTTGTAATTTTAGCGTGATGATGTATTTGGACGATGAGGCGCCAACCACAGGTGGGCGTGAGATCTGGGGGTTTCCCAAAAAATTTGGCCGTCCCCGTCTGCAAACCATCCATGAGACGCTGACCGGCACGCTCCATTACGATGAGGAGCGCGTGGCGCTGGGCACCATGGTGTATAAGCAAACGCCGCTCGATCCGGCGGATGTGATCACCAACATGAAAAAGCTCAACATCAATTTGAAGCTGATCCCGGATGTAGATGGGCGCCCCAAGATCGCGCAGCTGATTGGCTATAATATGGAAGATATCGACCTGAAATTCGCCTATAGCGGTCTGGCGCGGCTGCATCTCGTGCCGCACGCTAATTGTCGCCTGGCCGATTTGCCGGTGCGCAGGGTTTTGTCTGGCGCGCATCTTTGCGCCGATTTGACTCTGCCCTATGGCCGGGTGTTGCATGATTATCTCGTTGAACCGAAATGAAGAAGGGAGTTTGACATGGCGTTGAAAGGCAAGGTGGCGTTGGTAACCGGCTCGACCAGCGGAATCGGGCTTGGTATTGCCCGCGCGCTGGCGGCGGAAGGCGCTGACATCATGTTAAACGGGTTTGGCGATGCGGCGGAGATCGAGAAGCTCCGGACCGGGCTGGCGGAAGAATTTTCCGTGAAGGTTGCTTACGATGGCGCGGATCTGAGCAAGCCCGATCAGGTGGCGGCTTTGGTTAAGGCCACGCAGGAGCAGCTCGGCAGTCTTGATGTTCTGGTCAATAATGCCGGTATTCAGTTCACCGCCCCGGTCGAGGAGTTTCCCGACGCGAAATGGGATGCCATCATCGCCATTAATCTGTCCGCCGTGTTCCATGGCATGAAGGCGGCGATTCCGGGCATGAAAGCCAAGAAATGGGGGCGGATCATCAATATTGCCTCGGCGCACGGGCTGGTCGCGAGCGAACATAAGGTGGCTTATGTCGCCGCCAAGCATGGGGTGATGGGGGCAACCAAGGTGGCGGCCATAGAGCTGGCCAATGAAGGGGTGACCGTGAATGCGATCTGCCCGGGCTGGGTGCTCACCCCGCTGGTGCAAAAGCAGCTCGAGGACAGGGCCAAGGAAAATGGCAACGATATACAGGTGGAGGAAGAGGCGCTGTTGTCTGAAAAGCAGCCGATGCTGAAATTCTCCACACCCGAGCATCTGGGCGGGTTGGTTGTGTTCCTGTGCTCCGATGC
>JAKBBM010000089.1 GCA_021808545.1 Pseudomonadota bacterium
GCCGAGGTACCGGTGCTGCCCGGTGATACCGAAGAGACGCTAAGCGCCCGTGTGCTGGAGCAGGAGCACCGGCTCTACCCCGCCATGCTGGCGCAATTGGCCCAAAAAATCAGCTTGCCAGGGCCTCCCTCCCCCTCATAAACCGGAAGCGGTATAAAAACAGCAAGACCGGGGGAAACATGGCGGCAACAGAGATGAATCATGACACGGCGCATGAGGATAAGGTCGATTTTGACGTGCCGGCGCGCAATGGCTGGTCGTTTTTTAGCAAATTCCTGCTCATCAACGTTGTGGCTATTGCCGCGACGCTGGTGTTGATCGCGTTTCTGACCGTGTGGCGTTAGACGAAGAGTCGCCCGTACCCAGCTGACATTTACTTTTTTGGGAAAACCCTGGCGGACCCGGCGCGATTCGAACGCGCGACCTTTGCCTTCGGAGGGCAACGCTCTATCCAGCTGAGCTACGGGTCCGTACGCGAGGCTTGTATCTGTAAAACACGTCTCCGGCAACAGGGGGCGCGCCGTCTGGAATATGATGAGAGGAAAGGCGATAAGTTTCGCAGGACAGGAGCGCAGGCCTCGCTCTATGCTGGCCGCATCGCGATCGGGCAAAGCAGGGGAACGGGTTTGACACAGTATTTACTGGGTATCGATCTTGGCGCGGGCAGCCTGAAGGCCACGATCATCGACCCGGAGGGGCGGATTTTGGGCGAGGCGGGGCATCCCTTGACCACCCGCGTACCGCATTTTGGGTGGTCGGAGCAGGACCCGGCGGAATGGTTCGAGGCGTTGTGCAAGGCTGTGCCAGCGGTCCTGGCAGCGGCGGGGCTTACGGGCGCGGCGATTTGCGCGGTGGGCGTGTCGGGGGGGGCGCATATTCCGGTGCTGACCGATGCAGCCGGCACTGTGCTGCGTCCCGCCATTATGTGGAACGACCAGCGCGCGGCCAAACAGGCGGCGCACCTGCATGAGCAGGCGGGGGAGATGATCATCCGCACCGGGCTGAACCGGGTAAACCCGACTTGGACGCTGGCCATGCTGGCCTGGCTGCGCGAGGCTGAGCCGCAGGTGATGGCCGAGGCGAAGCGCCTTTATCTGGCCAAGGATTATTTGCGCTTTTGCCTGACCGGCACGTGGGAGACGGATTATTCGGATGCGCTTGGCGCATTGCTAGTCGACGATGCCACGCATGACTGGTCGCCCGCTTTGTGTGGACTGGTCGGGTTGGATAGGGCGCTGCTGCCACCCATTGTGCTCGCGCATCAGGTGGTGGGCGGGATTACCCCAGCGGCGGCGGCGCGCACGGGGCTGGAAGCGGGCACGAAGGTGGTGTGCGGCGCGATTGACACCACGGTGGAGTTTTTTGGCGTCGGCGCCATGCGCCCGGGGCTTGGCGGGATTAAGCTGGCCACGGCCGGCGTGTTGTATTTGGCGACGCAAGGCCCGCGGGTGAATCCGCCTATTTCCTGCTACCCGCATATTGTACCCGGCCTGTATTACACCGCCACGGGCACCAATTCCTGTGCCTCGGCTCATCGCTGGCTACGGGATCTAATGTTCGCCGAAGGCGGCTTCGCAGCGATGGACGCGCTAGCCAGTGCCGCCCCGCGCGGCGCTGGCGGGCTTCTGTTTCACCCTTATTTGCAGGGCGAGCGCGCGCCATATTGGGACCCGCTGTTGCGCGCCGATTTCGTAGGCATGACGATCGCACACGGCAAGCCGCATTTCGCCAGGGCCTTGTATGAGGGGATCGCCTGTTCCATCCGCGATCTGCTGGAGGCGGCGCAGGGGCTTGGCTTGTCTTTTGGGACCATCCGGCTGATGGGCGGCGGCGCGCGCAGCGCCACTTGGCGGCGGATCATCGCCGATGTCACCGGGTTGACGGTGGAGCGCACGGTGGCCTCCGATGCATCCTTTGGCGCGGCCTTGGTGGCGGGCATGGGAGCTGGGGTGTTCGCCGGGCCGGATGAAGCGGTTGCGCGCTGCGTGCGGCTGCTCGATACGACCGTGCCAGATCCCGCGGGGCATGAATTTTATGACCGTCTGTTCGGGATTTATAAGGAGGCGCAAGCCGCCCTGGCGGGCGTGAACCACCGGCTGCACGCGCTGGCGGGAGAATAGGGCGGGCTTTACGCTGAGACGGTGTCGAACCGGTATGTGTCCATCCGCAGAAAGCCATATTCCACCGAGGCATGCAGCCTTGTTGCCTGTATGCGCGGGCCGGCCGCCCCCAACGCCACATGCAGCGGCAGCAGATGTTCCTCGCTCGGATGTTGCGCGGTGGCATGGGGGGCCAGACGCCGGTAATCGGCCAGGGATGCTAGATCCCCCGCCCTGATCCGCTCATCCATCCAGGCGCAGAAGGCCGTTACATCCGGCGTTTCGGGAGCATCCCAGGCCGCGCGCCCGGCGGCAAAGCGCCGCAGATCATGCGTGAAGCTGCCGCTGCCCATGATCAGCACGCCCGCCTGACGCAACGGGAGCAGGGCTGCCCCCAGCGCCAGATGATGGGCCGGGCCAAGCGCCGTTTGCACCGAAAGTTGCAGCACGGGAATATCCGCCGCCGGATAGGCCAGCAGCAACGGCACCCAGGCGCCATGGTCCAGCCCGCGTGTGTCGTCGATACCGCAATTGAACCCCGCCATAGCGAGCAGATCAGCCACGCGCCGGGCCAGTTCGGGGGCGGGGGGCGGCGTATAGCGCAGTTGGTACAGTTCTGGCGGAAACCCGTAAAAATCGTGGATCGTGGTGTTATGGGGCGGCGCGCTCACCAGCGGTCGCGTGGTTTCCCAATGCGCGGAGATGACGAGGATGGCACGCGGGCGCGCCAGCAGGCCACCCAATTGGCGCATGAAGGCGCTGGCGGGCGAATCCTGCAGCGCGGTCATCGGGGAGCCATGGCTTATGAATAAACTGGGCAGCATGGATGTAACTTGACCCCTGCCATGCGGGTGGGCAAGCAGGAGCATCTTGCGTTGGACGCAAAAACCACCACACTAAGGGGGTATCCGTACCGTTTTTGTCCAGTTTAAGGGGAAGAGCCTCCATGTTTATTGAAACCGAGGGCACGCCGAATCCGGCGACGCTGAAGTTCCTGCCTGGCCGCATTATTTTGGGTGATAAAACCGCCGATTTCGCCGATGCCGACGCGGCCCTGATCTCGCCGCTGGCCGAGGCGCTGTTCGGGCTGGATGGGGTGGCCCGCGTGTTCCTGGGCGGCGATTTCGTGACCGTGACGAAGACGCCGGAGGCGGATTGGGCGGTCTTGAAGCCAAGTATTCTGGGCTTGTTGATGGACCATCTGGTGGCCGAGCGCCCGATTCTGCGCGCCGATGCCGTGCTGGAAGCTGAAGATGTAGACCCGGCGGATGCCGAAACCGTGGCCCTGATCAAGGAACTGCTGGATAACCGTATTCGTCCGGCCGTGGCCGGCGATGGCGGCGATATCATCTTCCGCGGCTACCGCGATGGCGTGGTGAGCTTGCGCATGCAAGGCGCTTGTGCCGGCTGCCCCTCCTCGACCGCGACGCTCAAGCATGGCATCGAGAACATGCTGAAGCGCTATATTCCCGAGGTCGTCTCGGTTACACAGGCGGTCTGACAGGCAGGAGGGGCAGATTCATGGCTTTGGACGAGGCGGCGCTGGATGCGCTGTTCCGCACCGCACGCACGCATGAGCGGTTCAGTTCCGACCCGGTCTCCGAGGAGACGCTGCGCCAGCTCTACGAGTTGGTGAAATGGGGGCCCACCTCGGCCAATTCATCACCGGCGCGGTTTGTTTTTATCCGCTCGGAGTCCGCGCGTGACAAGCTGCGCGGCTGTCTTAGTCTGGGCAATGTCGAAAAGACCATGGCGGCCCCGGTTACCGTGATTGTCGCGTATGACCCCACCTTTTATCGTAAGCTGCCCGACCTTTACCCGGATATGGACATAAAAACCTGGTTTTCCGGTAATCCGGATCTGGCGGAGGACACGGCCACCCGCAATTCCACCTTGCAGGGCGGCTATCTCATCATGGCGGCGCGGTCCTTGGGGCTGGCTTGTGGCCCGATGTCGGGGTTTAACCGTAACAAACTCGAACGCGTCTTTTTCGAGCAAAGTGGCTGGCGGGCGAATTTCCTGATCAATTTAGGATACCCTCAGGCCGAGGCCGAACTGCCCCCGCGCCTGCCGCGCTTGGACTTTGACGAGGCGGCGATCTTCGCATGACCTGGCTGGCGCTTGACGCGGCTGGCGCGCAAGCGGGAATCGCCGTTTTGGCGCCAGATGGCACGGTTCCCTACAAGGCGTTCGCGCCGCTCCGCCCTGGGTTGATCGAGACACTCCCCGGCTTGCTGGCCCAGGCGGTGGCGGGCCGCTCGGTCACGCATATCGCGGTTGGGGTTGGGCCGGGCAGCTTTACCGGCTTGCGTACGGCGCTGGCCTTGGCCCAGGGATTTGCCGCTTCCAGCGGCGCCGCACTTTGGGGGGTGCCGGCATATTGGGCCCTGGCGCAGGCCTTGCCGTCATTACAGCGTCCGCTCTGGGGCGTACTGCGCGCCCGGCGGGGGCGGATGTATCTGCTGCGCGAGGACGCGGCCGAGAGCTTTCCGGATGAGGCGCTGCCCCTGCCGCCGGGCCCCGTGGCCTTGGCCGGCGATGCCGCCGCCGAGGCCGCCGCCTACTTGGCCGCGCGCGGGGGCGATATATTGCTGACCAATATACGCGGGATCGATCCGGTTTGGGTGGGCCGCGCGGCCCAGGCGCGGTGGCGCGACGGCGCGGCGCCTTTGCCGGCCTTGCCGCTTTATGTGGACCCGCCGGAAGCCAAACTGCCCGCCGCGGGGCTGCGGCCACCCCCGGCATGATCTTGGCCGGCGCCGCCCATGCGCGGGTTTTGGCAGCCCTGCATGAGGCGGCTTTCCCGCATGAGCCGTGGAACGAGGCGGGATTGCTGGCGCTGCTGGCCCAGCCGGGCATGGTGGCGCTGCTGGATGAGCGCGGCGGCTTTGTGTTGTTGCGCCTCGTGCTGGATGAGGCGGAGATCATTACCATTGGTGTGGGGCAGCCGCGTCAGGGGATAGGGCGGGACTTGCTGCGCGCGGGGCTGGCCTTGGCCGCCCGCCGGGGAGTGCGCCGCGTGCATTTGGAAGTGGCCGAGGATAATGAACCGGCTCTGGCGCTGTATGCGGCGGCTGGGTTTCAACGCAATGGCCGCCGCCGCGCCTATTACGCGGATGGCGGCGATGCGCTGACAATGCACCTCGATCTTGCCGGAGAAGAATGGTCATGAAACATTCTTCTGGCCCGTCTATTTCCAAGGTAGAGACCATCGCATGGACCAGCTGATTTCCCCGTCCGCAACAGATGCCAAGCCCGCCACGCGCCGCGCGGTTGTCGATCTTGGCTCGAATTCGGTGCGTCTTGTCATTTATGAGGGCGAGACGCGCAATCCGGTGCAGATATTTAACGAAAAAGCCGTGCTGCGCTTGGCCAAGGGCATGACCCAGAGCGGCCGGTTGGACGAGGCCGCCATGACCCAGGCGGAAACCGTGCTGCACCGCTATGCCGCCATCGCCCGGGCCATGGGTGCGGTGCCGGTGGATGTGCTGGCCACATCCGCCGTGCGTGATGCCAAGAATGGTGGGGAATTCGTGGAGCGCATGATGGCCCGCCTGCCGGAAATCCGCATCCAGATCCTCTCTGGCGCGCAAGAGGCAGCCCTTTCGGCCGAGGGCGTGCTGTGCGGCATTCCCGGGGCCGATGGGTTGCTGGCCGATCTTGGCGGCGGCTCGCTCGAACTCGTCCGGCTGGACGCGGGCAAGATCGGCGAAGCCGCGACGCTGCCGGTTGGCGTGATCCGCCTGGCAGACCGCGCGGGCGAGGATCTGCTGAAGGCGCGCGGTATTGTGAGCCAGGAGCTGGAGCGCGTGGAGTTCGCCGGCCAGGCCGTGGGGCGGGATTTATATGTTTCTGGCGGCGCCTTCCGCGCGCTGGCGCGCATCCATATCGCGCAGACCGGCTATCCGCTGAACATGGTGCATCATTACACGATCGGGCGGGACGAGGCGCGGGATCTGGCCGGGGTGATCAGCGAGGCCGGCCGCAAGCTGATCGAGCGCATGCCCGGCGTGCCGCGCCGGCGGATCGAGGACTTGCCCTATGCCGCCGTGATTTTGCGCCGCTTGCTGCGCGCCACCGGGGCGGCACGGGTGGTGTTTTCGGCCAACGGCCTGCGCGAGGGCTGGTTTATTCGCATGCTGCCCCCCGATATCCGCGATGAGGACCCGATGCTCGCCGCCGCCCGCGACTTAACGCGCGGCACCGTGCGCGACGTGGCCTTGCCGCCGGCTCTGATCTGCTGGACGGCGGCACTCTTTCCCAATGAGAGTGCCGGCCAGACGCGCCTGCGCGAGGCGGCGTGCTGGCTGTCTGACATTGGCTGCCACGAGCATCCCGAATACCGGGCCGAGCAGGCGTTTCAGCGGGTTCTGCGCCAGACCGGGATTGGGCTCGACCATCATGCCCGCGCGTTTCTCGCCCTGACCATGGCGTTGCGCTACGAGGCGCCAACCGATGCCGCCTTCCTTGGCCCCGCGCGCACGCTGCTCGACATGCATGCCGCCCGCCGGGCGGAGACGCTGGGGATTGCGCTGCGCTTGGCCTATACGCTCTCGGCCGGTACGCCGGCGCTGCTGGCTGGCACCAGCCTGGAATTAGCGCCGGGGCGGCTTGTTCTGGGCTTGGCGGCGGCCAATGGCGTGTTCGCGGGCGAGGCCGTGCTGCGCCGGCTTGAGCGGCTGGCGCAGATGCTGGGGCTGGAGACCGAAACCGAGCTGCGCTGAACGAGCGGCGCCATTACGGAACCGGCGCCTCGGGCTGCAACACCCCCTCATGCTTGGCCTTGTGTGGCGGCTCGACATGAATGGTGATGACGACACCCGGCATCTCGGCCTTTAGCGCCGCCTCGATGCGATCGCAGATTTCGTGCGAATCATACACGCTCATGTCGC
>JAKBBM010000023.1 GCA_021808545.1 Pseudomonadota bacterium
CAAGAGAGCCCGGCTCAGACGCGCCTGCGCGAGGCGGCGTGCTGGCTGTCTGACATTGGCTGCCACGAGCATCCCGAATACCGGGCCGAGCAGGCGTTTCAGCGGGTTCTGCGCCAGACCGGGATCGGGCTTGACCATCATGCCCGCGCGTTTCTCGCTCTGACCATGGCGTTGCGCTACGAGGCGCCAACCGATGCGCCGTTCCTTGGCCCCGCGCGCACCTTGCTCGACATGCATGCCGCCCGCCGGGCGGAGACGCTGGGGATTGCGCTGCGCTTGGCCTATACGCTCTCGGCCGGTACGCCGGCGCTGCTGGCGGGCACCAGCCTGGAATTAGCGCCGGGGCGGCTTGTTCTGGGCTTGGCGGCGGCCAATGGCGTGTTCGCGGGCGAGGCCGTGCTGCGCCGGCTTGAACGGCTGGCGCAGATGTTGGGGCTGGAGACCGAAACCGAGCTGCGCTGAACGGGCGGCGCCATTACGGAACCGGCGCCTCGGGCTGCAAAACCCCCTCATGCTTGGCCTTGTGTGGCGGCTCGACATGAATGGTGATGACGACACCCGGCATCTCGGCCTTTAGCGCCGCCTCGATGCGATCGCAGATTTCGTGCGAATCATACACGCTCATGTCGCCCGGCACGACGAGGTGAAATTCCAGAAAGCTCGCATGACCGGCCTGGCGGATGCGTAGATCATGCGCCTCGATGGCGCCGCTGGCATGGGTACGTACCAGATGATGGATTCGCTCGGTCATGGCCGGCGGCGGGGCTTCATCCAGCAGGCCGCTCAGAGAGCGCATTACCGTCTTGCCGCCCATTACCGCGATCTGGGCGGCGATGGCCAGGGCGATGATCGGGTCTAATATTGGCAGGCGGGTGAGGGATGCGCCGAGCAGGGCCACGATAATGCCAGCCGAGGTCAGCGCGTCGCTGAACAGATGCTGGGCATCGGCGATCAAGGCGGGGGAGCGCCCGTGCCGCCCCGCGCGCAAGAGCGCCAGGCCCCAGAGCGCGTTAACGCCGCCCGCCAGCGCGTTCAGCCCCAGCCCCAACCCCAGCCCGCCCGCCAGGGACGCCAGCGGATGCGGATGAAATAACTCGCCCGTGGCATGTTGGAAGATCAGTAACGCGGCGATCAGGATCATGGCGCCGGTGGCGACGGCGCTGAGCAGTTCGGCCTTGGCGTGGCCGTAATTATGTTGGTCGTCCGCCGGCTTGGCGCCCAGGATGAGCGCATACAGCGCCAGCCCCGAGGAGGCGACATTGACCAGCGCCTCCAGCGCGTCTGAAAACAGCGCGGTGCTGCCGCTGATCTGGGCCGCCGCCATCTTGCCGGCCAGGACGAGAATGCCAACGCCGATACTGCCCAGGGCGAATTTAAGAACAGGTCTCACCACGTCTCAGTATCAAGCCACGGGGGGGAAACGCAACGGCAAGGCGGACGGCGCGCGCGTGAGACATTGACAGTTTGGTGAGGAAAGCCTGTCATGCTTGTAATGTCGGCGGTAAGGCTGGCTGTTATGGATGGAGTGCTTGCGGTGATGGGGATGCGAAGCCGGTGGATAGCCGTGCTCGGGGGAGGATTGTTTTTGGTTTCGGCGTGTATGGCCCGGGCGTCTGACCCCATGCCAGGTGATGCTGTGGCGCTGCCCTCCAATATAAATGTGTTTCTTTATTATAATGAACTCTCCAATGCGGGGGCGTTCGCACCTGTGCGCGGCGGCATTTACGGCCAGCATACGCGCATTGCGATCGATTTTCAGGCCCTGCGCTACATCCATACCTTTACCCTGTGGGGCATGCTGGCCGGTGTACAGGTGTGGGAGCCATATACGTTCTTCCCCGGCGGGCAGGAGGTAGGGATCAGCAACATCGCCGCACCGCCCGGCTTGCCCGCTGGCACGCCGGCTTATGGGCCTGGCCGTGCCCACATGACGCATGGCGGTGGCTTCGGCCAGCCCAATTTCGGCGCCTTCATCTTCCCTGTTAATGATCCGCGGACCGGCACTTATCTGGTCATCGGCCCCTGGATTTTGCCGCCCATAGGCAGCTACAAGAAGAGTGCGAGCCTGAATTATTCCCAGAATCTATGGACGTTCGAGACCGATCTGGGCTTTCGCACGACTTTGCTGGGACGGCCTACGGGGCGCAATCTGTCCATCGAGATTTGGGGTACGGCCTATATCTATGGCGATAATAACAACGCTGCCCTGACATCACCTGAAGTTTTGGCCGACCATATTCCCAATATTTATACGCTCTATAACGGGCTGACCCATGGTCAGGTGCCCGACAGTAACCCGCTGGCCCCTGCCACCGCCGTGCCAGCACGGCTGCATGAGCAACCCACGGAAGAATTACGGGTTTATCTGCCCTATCAATTCTACCCGCCCACGCGGGCGACGATTACGCCCGGCCTGTACCAGTCTTTTGGCGGTAAGCAGGTTTATACGCTCGCCAATGGCACGAAGGTCGATTCCGGCCTCAGGACCGAGGAAACCCAGCTGCGCCTGGTGGTCTCCACCTACCTCTCGCGCCATTGGCAGGTGCTGCTGAACGCGCAATATGATGTGGCGGCGCATGGCGGGCCGCTGAGCCGGGCGGTGGAGTTGCGCGTGGCCGCGGCCTTCTAATCCTGGCAGCGCTTGCATTGACGTGATTGCCGACATGTTTCAGCTTGGCGCGGCTTGGGATAGCCCAAGCCGCAGCCGGAGTTTGAATGCATGAACGACACGCTGTCCGCCGCCCCGCTCGATTTATCGATGTTTGACGATCCGCCGCCGCCGGCCCCCACGCCGGATGCGCCAGCGCTACCCACCGCTGCGGTGCCCGAGGCGCTGGCGCCAACACCCCGCCAGGCACGGCTGGTGGAAGTGGCGAATTTGCCGCCAGAGGAACTGGCGGCAGCGAAGGCGGATGCGGATAAGATCGATTTTTCGAGCTCCGCTTCCCTCATGGCGCATGGAGAGGGGGTGCTGGCTGGCATTGCCGCCTCATCCCGCCAATTGCTTTCGGGCGTGCGGCTGGGCGATGCGGGCGAGGCCGGGCAGATTGCCGCCGCCGTGATCGACGGGGTTAAGATTCTGCGTATCTCCGACCTGCAGACCGAAGCCGCCGCCGGGGTAAAGCGCCCAGGGCTGATGGGCAAGCTGCTGGGGGCCATTGGCCAGGCGCGTGGTGCTTTCCAGGGGTTTGCCGAGAACCGTAAAAAATTTCTTACTCTTATGGACCAGGAACAGGCCAAGGCGCGCAAAAGCAAGGCGGATCTTGCCGTGTCCATTCAGTTGCTGGACCAGCAGGCGAAGGCCATACGCCAGGCGTTGCATAATCTCAAAATCGCCATTGCCGCTGGGCAGATTGCGCTGGATAGGGCCGAGGATGAGTTGGAAGCCCGGCGCCAACATGCGGTGGCCACGGGCGATGCGGCGGATGCGGCGGAGGTACAGGCCTACCGCGCCGCCATTGCCAATTTCCGGGGCAAGGTGGCGGATATGCGCGAGGCGTTGGTGGGCAGCGCCATGCTTATTCCCATCATCGCGCAGAACCGTGCCGCGGCCGAGACGCGGATGATGAAAATCTCCAACGGTATGCTGGTCGTTATTCCGCGCCTGATGGCCGTGGCCGCCCAGGCCGTGGTGCAGGTGGAAATCCGCAATGCGGCGGATTCGGCGGCAAGGTTGGATGAAGCGAACCGCCAGATCACGCTGCTGGCGGCCAAGGGTGCGCATGAGGCAGCGACCTCTGCCGCGCGCTCGCTTGGTGGGGATGAGCGCAATATAGAAATGCTGGCCCAGGTGGCGGATGAGACGATCAAGACCATGAACGATGTGATCGAGATCGAACGCGAGATCAGGACGCAGGATGCCGCGCGCGAGCAGAAGTTGGCCGAAATCCGCAACAGGCTGGTGGCCGGCATGCAGGGCGCCAACGCGAAGGCGCTTGAAAAATGAGCGAGGGTATGAGCTTCGATTTTGACATGACAGCCGCCTGGCTGCGACGATTCTCGGCCGATGCGCAAGGCCAGTTCGCCGCCTTTGCCCTGCGCCTGCGCGAAGCCCTGCCGGAGCTGGTGAGCCTGCGCGAGCAAAAGGGGTTTTTCGCGCGCAGCGGCAAGATTACCAGCATTACCATAGATCTTGGCGAAAACCGCTATCAGCTTGAGCTGCAAGGCGGGCGGCTGGTGGCGCGCATCGCCATGGTGGTGCGCGGCATTACGCTGAACACGAAGACAGTTGATGCGGCGGAATGGTTTGCGCTGCTGGCCGAGGAGACGAAGAAAGCTTCCACGGCGGCGCAGGCGCTCAGCGCCTCGCTCCAGACATTCATGGCAAGCTGATGGGGCTGTTTGATTTTTTAAAGGGCAAGACGCCGGAGCAGCAGGCGGCCGAGCAGCAATCCCTGCGCCGGCAGGCGGATATTTTGATGAGCCTGCGCGGCGGGCGCGTGCCCACTGGCGCGCTGGAGCGTTTAACCGCCGCAGGGCAGGGCCGCACACCCTGGATGGCGACATTAACACCGGCCGAATTGCGCATTGTGCGCAGCCATGGGCTCAAGCCTATTGCCACTGTTTCCGCCACGTGCTGGCTGCATTATGGCTGGTCGTGGACATTGGGGCACGCGCAGGGGTGGGAACAGGCGTTGCAACGTCTGGCAGATGAAGCCCGCGCCTGCGGGGCGAATGCCGTGCTGGATGTGAAAATGCGCACGATTCCGGTGGGGGTGGAGAATTCCATGGATTTTACCCTGATTGGCACGGCGGTGAAGCTGGAGAATATGCCACCCGCGAACGACCCGGTGATTGCCACCGTGCCGGCGCTGGAATTCGTGAAGCTTTTGGAAGCGGATGTGGTGCCAACGGGTATTGCCATTGGTGCGCATTATGAATGGCTGCGTGATTGGAGCGGCTATGCCGCCAATCCAAGCGTATGGTTTAATGCCGAGGCGGCCCAGCTCTCCAATTTATGGAACGATGTGCGCCACCGCGCGCATGCGAATTTACGCGAGAGTGCCCGCCCGCGTGGCAATGGCGTGCTGGCTCATCTGAATTTCTCGCAGATGTTCGAGGTTGAACGCGAGCAGGGCGAAATGAAAATAAAAGAATATCTGGCGCGCTATATTGTTGTCGCCACCACGGTACAGGCCAGGCGCGGCACGCCACTGCCGCATGATTTTCAGATGGTGGTGGATATGCGCGCGCCCACACCGTTAACGGGCCGTGCGCCCCACCATGAATCTTACGCCACCAACGAGCAAAGCGGAGCCATTTAATGAGCGGCAATATTCCCCAACATGCGCAGGAACGCCTGAAGGGTTTGCGATCCTCCTTGCATTCGACGGGCGTTTTTACGTCTGACTTCTCGGTGAATGAATTTTTGCTGGTGCGCAAGGCGGGGTTTGAGCCGATTGGGCTTTGTGTTGGCTCGTGCGTGTATCATGTCGGTATTCAATATGGGGCCTGGGGCAAAAACCAAGAGATGGATGTGCTCTCCAAGGCCATGTACCATGCGCGGGAGTTGGCCATGTCGCGCATGCGGGCGGAGGCAGCGGCAATGGGAGCGGATGGGATTGTTGGCGTTAAGCTCACCATTAAGCGGATGGAATGGGATGAGCATTTGCTGGAATTCATCGCCATCGGCACAGGCGTTGTGCATGGGGAGGGGCATAAGGGGTTCCGTGCGCATGATGGCGGGCCGTTCACGTCCGATCTATCGGGGCAGGATTTTTGGTCTTTGCTGCATGCGGGTTACCGGCCGGTGGAGATGGTGATGGGCTCATGCGTGTATCATGTGGCGCATCGGGGTGTTTTGTCTGGCCTTGGCACGGTGGGACGGAATGTGGAGCTGGAGAATTTTACCGCCGCCATGTACGAGGCGCGCGAGATCGCGATGGAGCGCATGCAGTACGAGGCGGCGGCGGCGAAGGCCGAAGGTGTTGTGGGGGTGGAGATTCACGAGGGCAGCCATGGCTGGCAGAGCCATGTGATTGAATTTTTCGCCATTGGCACGGCGGTTCTGCCGCTGACGGAGGAAATCGCGCCGGAGAAAATCGCCGATCCGATTATGGTGCTGTCGGTGAATGATTGAGGAGATTGTAGGCGCAGTCTTTGTGTTTCGAAATCTGCGCCTTTGATGCGAGGTGCGCGCAAGGGCGAGATGTTGGTGATGGCGGGAGGCGAGAGCCAAGCGCGACGCTTGGCAAGCGGCATAAGAAATTTCAAGGCCGTTTATTCATCGGGGCATGGTCCTATGGGGCGGTCCAAAGCCAGGGCTCCGCGCTGCCAAGCCCACGGACCGGAATACCATTCACAGTCTGACCTTCATAACTGCGATGGTGATGGCCGTGGACGATAAGTTGCACCTGCATATCATGGGCGAGTTCATCAATCGCAACAAAACCATGCGGGTCAGCTGACGGCGCCTCATGCGTTACGAGGATATCTGCGCGAAACGTTCGGAGCGTCTCATGATCTTCAGGAAAAATCGTAGCCCTCGACGAACGTGGAACACCACCTTTGAATCTATCGGCCCGGGCCGTTTGTCTGATCATATCATGGCGTGTCTTGAACTTAGGAGGGGCATCCTGACCACCTCCAAGCTTTGGATACCATACGCGCGAACTATAAATGCCGCTTAGCCCGGCCACAACATAACCGTCCAGGTGGGCACAGCTTCCGCCCAGATCCCCCTCAGGATAACTTTCCACCAAAAATTCATATTCAGTGACACTATCAACGTCGTGATTGCCGATAATCCACCTCCATTGTGGCACCATATGCCAAATCAGGGAGAGCTTGTGACGTAACGGTTTATCCAGACCGCAATCTCCAAGAATGACCACCGCATACGGACGTTTCTCCATCACGCTATCGATTAAGGGTTGCCACTTTCCGTGAGGATCACCGTAAAATAGAAGACCTGACGGCGTCTGGTGATCAGCCTGAGTGTTTTTGGCTTTTTCAGATTCAATATCTGGCCCCGTCACGAGCCCTCCAACATCCGCTCCCTCACGCGCCCATCCTGCTGGATATGCTTTTCCAGCACCTCATCCACGGCGGCGAAAGAATCAAGCTTGTACCAAACGCCTTCCGGATACAGCACGGCACATGGGCCAAGCTCGCACCTGTCCAGGCAACCAGCCG
Organism: Pseudomonadota bacterium; assembly: GCA_021808545.1. GTDB lineage: Bacteria > Pseudomonadota > Alphaproteobacteria > Acetobacterales > Acetobacteraceae > Acidocella. The sequence goes on from JAKBBM010000023.1 coordinate 7,135, forward strand.
CATTCACCCGCACGCCCTTAATCCCCAATTCCTTCACCCGCACCTTCATATAATCGCGGATTTTCTCAGCCCCCTTGCTGGCGCAGCAGCCGCGCGGGTGGCCATCTGGCCGGCGGTTGCCGCACACAAACACATGGGTGGAATAATAATAAGCCGGATCGTCCTCGTGCCGTGTGCCCAAAACCATTGCTCCTCGTGATTCGCGGCTTATGTATGCCGCAACCAGGGGAGCCAGGCAAAATGCGTAACGTACTCGGCGAGGCTGCATCGCCCTATCTGCGGCAGCATGAACATAATCCGGTGCATTGGCAGGTGTGGGGGCCGGTGGCGCTGGAAGCCGCGCAAAGGCTGAACCGGCCAATCTTGCTCTCCATCGGCTATGCCGCCTGCCATTGGTGCCATGTGATGGCGCATGAAAGTTTCGAGAATCCTGAAATCGCGGCGCTGATGAACGCGCATTTCGTGAATATCAAGGTCGATCGCGAGGAACGGCCGGATTTGGACCAGCTTTATATGGGCGCGCTGCATGCCATGGGCGAGCAGGGCGGCTGGCCGTTGACCATGGTGCTAACCCCAAAGGGCGAGCCCTTCTGGGGCGGCACCTATTTTCCGCCCGCGCCGCGCTTTGGCCGGCCAGGTTTCGCGCAGGTGCTGCAGGCCTTGGCCACGGCGTGGGAGCAAGACCAAACCCGGATTGGCGAGGTGGTGCAGGGGCTGGGCCAGGCGCTGGCCACGCAAGCTGCCCCCCAGCCCGGCGATACGCCCGGGCCAGACTTGCTTGATTCGGCGCGTGCCGCCTTTTTGCGTGCCATGGATTGGGCGCAAGGCGGGTTATCCGGCGCGCCGAAATTTCCCAACATCCCGGTTTTCGGGTTTCTCTGGCAGGAGTATTTCCGCACGGGCGACGCGCGCGCGGCCGAGGCGCTGCATTTGCTGCTGGAACGCATGTCCATGGGCGGGATTTATGACCATCTGGGCGGCGGTTATGCACGCTATGCGACCGATGATGTCTGGCTCGTCCCGCATTTTGAGAAAATGCTCTACGATAACGCGCTGATTCTGGAGATGCTGGCATGCGCGCACGCGCACCGGCCCAACCCGCTTTATGCCGCTCGGGCGCGTGAGACTGTGGGCTGGCTAACCCGCGACATGGCGGCCGATGGCGCCTTTGCCGCCGCCGAGGATGCGGATTCGGAAGGTGAAGAGGGAAAATTTTACGTCTGGACACGCGATGAGGCGGCGGCGGTGCTGGGGGCGGAGGCGGATTTTTTTGCCTCGCATTATCCTTTGCCCGAAGGCGGCAATTGGGAGGGGCATATCATATTGGAACGCAGCGCGCCCTTTGCGGATGAGGCGCGGCTTGCCCCCTTGCGCGTGCGGTTGTTCGCCCATCGGGCCGGGCGCATCCGCCCCGCGCGGGATGATAAAGTGCTGGCCGACTGGAACGCGCTGACCATAGCCGCCTTGGTGCGCGCGGGGCTGGTGTTTGGCGAGCCCGGCTGGGTGGAGCTGGCGGGGCGGGTGTTCGATTCCGTGCTGGCCGCCATGGGGCAGACAGATGGGCGTATTGCCCATGCCAGCCGCGCTGGCGTGGTGTTCGCGCACGGATTGCTGGAGGATCAGGCGGCGATGATCCGCGCGGCGTTGCGGCTTTACCAGGCGCGTGGGGATACCGCGCGGCTGGATACAGCCTTGCGGATTCTGGCGGCCACGGAGCGTTATTTTGGCGATGAGCAGGGGGCGTTCTTTATGGCCGCGTCCGATGCGCGGGATACGCCCCCCGTGCGTGTCCGCGCGGCGCAGGATGGGCCGGCTTATTCGGGAATAAGCCTGATGGCCGAAAATTACGCAATGCTGTTTCATTTAACTGGCGAGGCCAGCTATCGCGCGAAGGCGGATGCGCTGCTTGCCGCCTATGGTGGCCGGCGCGACCGGCTGATGGGCGCACCCGGCCTGTTGGTGGCGGCGGATCTGCTGGAAAATACCGCCTGCGTGGTGGTGACGGACGGAGCCGAGGCTTTGGCCGCGGTAGCCCTAGCCAGCCCCGACCCGGCCATGGTGCTGGTGCGCGCGGGTGAAGGTTTGTCGCCCGGCCATCCGGCTTATGGCAAAACGGTGTCAGGCCCGGCGGCCTTTATTTGCCGGGGCGGCGTGTGCGCCATGCCGGTCACAACACCAGATGAGGTGCGGGCCCTGCTGCGCCGGGAGGAAAAACCTGGTGCCGGGTGAGGGATTTGAACCCCCGACCTTCGGTTTACAAAACCGCTGCACTACCGCTGTGCTAACCCGGCGCCGTGGATGGCGCGCACCCTAGCACGGTAGATTTGTGGGTCAAATCCGGGGCTTGCGGCAAGGTGCTGGGGCGCTAATCTGGCTGTATGAACGTTATGTCCGCAGTGCCGGAACCGTTGGTGCCCGCGCAACGCGCCCAGGGGCGGCTGGATTTGGCCCTGGCGCATGACGGCGTGCAAACCCGCTTAGACCGTTTTTACCAGGAAGGCTGTCTGAAAGCCCGCCTGCTGCGCGGCGGGGCGGGGCATGAGCTGGTGGCGCTGAACATTTCTGGCGGTATTGCCGGGGGCGATTCGCTGGAAACCAGCCTCGACCTGGCGCCCCGGGCGCGGGCCCTATTTACCACCCAGGCGGCGGAGCGTGTGTATCGCGCCCTTGATGATGCCCCCGCGCGCGTGGCCACGCGGCTGCGGCTTGGGGCGTGTGCGCGGCTGGATTATCTGCCGCAAGAGACAATCCTGTTCGACGGGTTCGCGCTGACCCGCGAATTGGACATTGAGCTAGCCGCGGATGCGACATTTTTAGGCGTGGAGAGCCTGATTTTCGGCCGCTTGGCCATGGGCGAGCAGGTGCGCGCGGGCGCACTGCATGACCGTATCAGCATCCGCCGCGAGGGGCGGATGCTCTGGAAGGATATAACGCGGCTAGAGGGTGACATGGCCGCCAGGCTGGACCGTGCGGGCATTGGCGCGGGGGCACGGGCCGTGGCCAGTATTTTTGGTGTGGGACCAGGCTTTGCGGCCCGGCTGCCGGATTTGCGCGCGGCCCTCGATGGCGCCTCGGCCGGCGCTTCGGCCTTTGAAGGCATGGTACTGGCGCGGATTCTGGCCCCCGATGGCGCGGCCCTGCGCCGGGTTTTGGCACGGGCATTGCAAGTTTTGCGGGGCAGGGCGCTGCCGCGCGTCTGGCAGGGGTGAGGAGCGGACCATGAATTTAACGCCACGGGAGAAGGACAAGCTGCTGATCGCCATGGCCGCTCAGGTGGCGCGCCGGCGGTTAGCGCGCGGGGTGAAGTTGAACCATCCCGAGGCGGTGGCACTGATCACCGATTTTGTGGTGGAGGGTGCCCGCGATGGACAGCGCGTGGCCGAGCTGATGGAGGCGGGGGCGCATGTGCTCACCCGCGACCAGGTGATGGAAGGGGTGGCGGAGATGATCCATGACGTGCAGGTGGAGGCAACCTTTCCCGATGGCACCAAGCTTGTCACCGTGCATGAGCCAATCCGATGATCCCGGGCGAGGTGGTGACACAGGATGGCGAGATTGAGCTGAATGCGGGGCTGACGCGGACAATGCTGATTGTCGCCAATCATGGTGACCGGCCCATTCAGGTCGGCAGCCATTATCATTTTGCCGAGACAAATGAAGCCCTGGTGTTTGACCGTACAGCCGCGCGCGGCCAGAGGCTGGATATTCCAGCCGGCACCGCCATCCGTTTTGAGCCGGGGCAGAGCCGCGAGGTGACATTGGTGCCGCTGCGCGGCGCGCGGCGCGTGTTTGGCTTTCGCGGTCAGGTGATGGGAGGGCTGGCGTGATGGCGAAACTCTCGCGCGCGGCCTATGCGGATATGTTCGGCCCCACGGTGGGAGACCGTGTGCGGCTGGCCGATACCGACCTCTTCGCCGAGGTGGAACAGGATTTCACCATCTATGGCGAGGAGGTGAAATTTGGCGGCGGAAAGGTGATCCGCGACGGGATGGGCCAGTCTCAGCGCACCAATGCGCAAGGGGCGGCCGATACGGTGATCACCAACGCGCTGATCATCGACCATTGGGGCATCGTGAAGGCTGATGTTTCGATTGTTTCTGGACGGATTGGCAAGATCGGCAAGGCGGGCAATCCGGACATACAGCCGGGCGTGGATATCATCATCGGCCCGGGGACAGAAATCATCGCGGGCGAGGGCAAGATCCTCACCGCCGGGGGGATTGATTCGCATATTCATTTCATCTGCCCGCAGCAGGTCGAGGAGGCGCTGAGCAGCGGCATCACCACCATGGTGGGTGGCGGCACGGGGCCGGCCACCGGCACGGCGGCCACCACCTGCACGCCGGGGCCGTTCCATCTGGCCCGCATGCTGCAGGCGGCGCAAGCCTTCCCCATGAATCTCGCTTTTACCGGCAAGGGCAATGCAAGCCAGCCCGCGGCGCTGGAGGAAATGGTGCGCGCAGGCGCTTCATCGCTTAAATTGCATGAGGATTGGGGCACGACACCAGCTGCCATCGATTGCTGCCTTTCCGTCGCGGATGAATTCGACGTACAGGTGATGATCCATACCGATACGCTGAATGAAAGCGGCTTTGTCGAGGATACGATCGCCGCGTTCAAAGGCCGCACCATCCATGCCTTCCATACTGAAGGGGCAGGCGGCGGGCATGCGCCCGATATCATCCGTGTCGCGGGTCTGCCCAACGTGCTGCCCAGCTCCACCAACCCCACCCGGCCCTATACGGTGAATACGCTGGATGAGCATTTGGATATGCTCATGGTTTGCCATCATCTCGACCCCGCGATTGCCGAGGATCTGGCCTTTGCGGAATCGCGCATCCGCAAGGAGACGATCGCGGCGGAGGATATTCTGCACGATATGGGCGCACTTTCCATGATCTCGTCCGACAGCCAGGCCATGGGCCGGGTGGGCGAGGTGATTATCCGCACCTGGCAGACCGCGCATAAAATGAAACAGCAGCGCGGCCCCTTGGCCGGTGACGGGCCAGCGGATAACACCCGTATCAAACGCTATATCGCCAAATACACCATCAACCCTGCTATTGCGCAGGGGCTGTCAGCGCATGTGGGCTCCATTGAGGCGGGCAAGCTTGCCGATCTCATCCTGTGGTCGCCAGCTTTTTTTGGCATCAAGCCGGATATGGTGATGAAAGGCGGCTCGATTGCCATGGCGGTGATGGGCGATCCCAATGCCTCCATCCCCACGCCTCAGCCGGTGCATTACCGGCCAATGTTTGGCGCCTATGGGCAGGCCTTGGTGGAGTCTTCTATATTGTTCGTCTCTGGCGCCGCGCTCGAAGATGGCATTGCCCACCGGCTGGGGCTCACCCGCCCGCTGGCGGCGGTGGAAAATACGCGCGGCGGGATTGGAAAAAAATCAATGATTCATAATAGCGCCACACCGCATATTGAGGTGAACCCCGAAACCTATGAGGTGCGGGCGGATGGGCAATTGCTGGTTTGCGAGCCGGCGGAAACATTGCCCATGGCGCAAAGGTATTTTCTGTTTTGATCCGGGCAAGCTCCATTCTGCGTGCGGGCACATGGCGCGGACCGGCCGCGCAGAGTGTGACGCTGGATTATGGGCGGCGCTTTCGCCGCCGTTTGCGCCTGACCACCGCGCAGGGCGGGGAGGTGCTGCTGGATTTGCCCGAGGCACAGCATATTCACGAAGGCGATGCGCTGGCGCTGGAAGATGGCGGGCTTGTGCTGGTGCATGCGGCGGCGGAGGATTTGCTGGAGATTACCGTGCCAGGGGCGGATGCGCTGGCGCGCCTGGCCTGGCATTTGGGCAACCGGCATCTTTCCGTGCAGTTCCTGCCAGGTGTCTTGCGGATTCTCGATGATCATGTGATCGCCGCCATGGTTGAACAGCTGGGTGGGCAGGTCCGCCGGCTGACCGCGCCGTTCGACCCCGAATCCGGCGCTTATGACCATGGATAACCCGCTGCTGCATCTTCTCACATGGTTTTCCCCCGCCTTTCCCACGGGGGGCTTTGCCTATTCATCGGGGCTGGAATGGGCGGTGGAGGCGGGCACGGTGCATGACGAGGCAAGCCTTGCCGCCTGGCTGGAAGATTCGCTGGCCCTGGGCGCGTTATGGTCTGATGTTATGCTGCTGCGCCGTGCGTATGGGGGTGAGGATGTGGCGGAGCTAGCCCTGGCCCTGTGCGCGGGCGCAGAGCGCCGGCTGGAAAGCACGGCCCAGGGTGAGGCTTTTTGTGCTGCGGCCGTGCCGTGGGGGCGTATTGAGCCATGCCCTTACCCGGTGGCGGCGGGGCGGCTGGGCGCGGTATGCGGCTTGAGGGCGGATGATGTGGCGCTCGCTTTCTTGCATGCCGCCGTGGCCAACCAGATTTCCGCCGCCGTGCGGCTGGTGCCGCTCGGGCAAAGTGCTGGCCTGCGCGTGCAGGCCGCCTTGGCGTCCGCCATTCTGGCCGCATGGGATGAAAGCCGCACGCAAGAGCTGGGCGGGGCTGCCTGGGCCGCCGAAATCGCCGCGATGAAACATGAGACGCAATATACGAGGTTGTTCCGCACATGAGCATGAATGGTCCCTTGCGCGTGGGTATTGGTGGCCCGGTGGGCAGCGGCAAGACCGCGTTGATGGACGGGCTGTGCCGCTTTTTCCGTGACCGGATCGAGATCGCCGCCATCACCAACGACATTTACACCAAAGAGGACGCGGAATTCCTGACCCGTGCCGGATCGCTCGTACCGGAGCGGATTTTGGGGATTGAAACCGGCGGCTGCCCGCATACCGCCATCCGCGAGGATGCCAGCATTAATCTGGCCGGGGTGGCGCAGCTTTGCCGGCAGTTTCCAACCCTGGAATTGCTGCTGATTGAGAGCGGGGGCGATAATCTTGCCGCTACCTTCTCGCCGGAGCTGGTGGATATCACACTCTATGTCATCGACGTGTCGGCCGGAGACAAAATCCCCCGCAAAGGCGGGCCGGGCATTACGCGCAGCGATCTGCTGGTGATTAACAAGATCGATCTGGCGCCCTTGGTTGGCGCCAGCCTGGAGGTGATGGACCGCGATGCCCGCAAGATGCGTGGTGCGCGGCCCTTTGTGTTCGCCAATATCAAGGCGGGGACGGGGGTTGAGGAGATTGCCCATTTCATTGTTCAGGCGGGCGGGTTGCGTCTGCCGCCCAGGTGAGCCATGCTGGCGTAAGACCACGAAAAGATGACGCGATAAGGAAATTTTCTGTAAATTCCTGAAATGTCCTCACAATTTTGAAGCGTCTTTTCACCATCTTTTCCGGACTTTAGCGTCTGTTAACCAGAGGTGAACCATACTTGCGGCACGACTGCCCAGGGATGCCCGAAAATGGACAATGGAATGCGCTGGAACGGTGAGACCGTGATGAAAGTCGGTTCTCACAACGGAATGACCACCTTGCTTGCGCCTCCGCCGCCCTTGGCCGCTCAAGCCGTCTTGCCGCGTGCCGCGGCACCTTGCCCGGCCTTGCCGCGTGGCGAAATCTGGCTTGATATTTCGCGTTTGCTTTATCGTGTGTTTCGTGGCCGGATCACCGGGATTGACCGGGTGGAAATTGCCTATGCCGAGCATTTACTGGCCTGTGTGCCCGAGCAGACGCGGTTTGTCGCTTACGATTACTGGCGCGGGACCTTCCGCATGCTGCCTATGGATAAAGCACGGGCACTGATTCATGCCATTGCCCCGGCCTGGCGCGCGGGCGCCATGCGGCCGGTGCAGCGCGCCTCTTTCCGCGCTCTGGCGGGCAGTGTTTTCACCGCGCCACAAGTGCCGCGTTATCGTGGCGGGCCGCGCCCGGTCTATATCAACGTCTCCGCGCATCCGCTGCATCTGGTTGAGCGGATCGGCCGCATGACCGAGCGCACCGGGGCTTTGTTTGTGCCGCTGGTGCATGATCTCATCCCGCTGGAATTGCCGGAATATGTGCCCCCGCCCTGGGTGCGGCATCATCTCTCTCGGCTGCGCACCATCGCCGCCTATGCCGATGGCGTGATCTCCAATTCCGCCGCGACAACGATGGCTTTGGGCAAGCATATCGCGCATCTGCCCATTGCCACCGTGCCGCTGGGGGTTGGCCAGCTGATGCCAGGTGTAGCGCCCGCCCGTGCCGCGGCGCCTTATTTTGTCATGGTCGGCACTATTGAGCCGCGTAAGAACCATCTCATGCTGCTGCATGTTTGGCGGCGCATGGTGGCGGAGCTGGGGGCCAAGGCGCCGGACCTCATGATCATTGGCCGGCGCGGCTGGGAAAATGAGCAGATTATAGACATCCTTGAACGCTGCAAGGATATTGGCGGCCATGTGGTGGAATGCGGCATGCTGCCCGATGGCGATATGGCGCGATTGTTGGCGGGAGCCAGGGCGTTGCTTATGCCCTCCTTCGCCGAAGGTTATGGGCTGCCGGTGGTGGAAGCGCTGGCTATGGGCGTTCCGGTCATTTGCAGCGATATCGCCGCGCATCGCGAAATCGGTAAGGGCATTCCCGATTTTATAGATCCGCTGGATGGCTTATCCTGGATGCGCGCGATTCTGGATTATACGGCTAAGGACAGCCCCGCCCGGGCGGCGCAAATGGCGCGGATTGGACAGTGGCAAAGCCCGTGCTGGCATGGCCATATTGCCGAGGTTCTGGATTTTGTGGCGCGGCTGCAGCCGCGCCGGCCGATCCCTCAATCCAGCTGGTCGCGCAGAATATTCACAACCAGCGTCAGCAATATCCAGGCGATGAAGCCCGCCAGCGCCGTTTCCGCCGTCACCAGCCAGCGCTCCGGATAAAGGGAGGCAACCGGCATGGCCGGTTGCACGAAGCTTTCCAGATAAACCGACTTTTCCGCCGCCAGATTACGCGCATTTTGCAGGGCTTGTAGGTCGGCGGCGTAGAGTTTTTCATCTAAAGCCGCTGTTTCCTTCAGCGCGTTATAATGGCTGATGAGGCTGGCAAGCGATTGTGTTTTGCCGCCATTGGCGCTGGCCAGAGCGGCTTCCAATTTCTGGATCTGCGTGCGGGTGGCGTTGATGCGCGCCTGTAATGTCTTGACCTGTGGCGAGCTTTCGCTCTGCCCCTCGGCGCGCAGCGTGGCCAGGGTGGCTTCATCCTCGTTCAGGCGGGTGGTGAGCGTGGTGCCCACGGAATTGTTGGATTGCGCGCTGAGCTCGGGAAACAGCACGCTGTTTCTGTTGCGGTAATCCGCGAGAGAGGCTTCATCGGCGGCCAGTTTCAATTGTGCGGCATGGGCGGTCTGCTCCGCATAGGCCAGCGCGTTTTGCCGGGCCGTGCGCGACATATCGTTCACCAAGGCTTGCGTGCTGTCCAGCACCGCGCGGGCCAGACGGGCGGCATCATCCGGGGTAAAGGCCCGGACCTTGACGGTGACAACCCCTGAACTCAGGTCGAAATAAGGGTGCACCATGCGCCGCCAATAGAGCAATTGCCGCTCCGGCGGCAGGTTGGCGCCCATGCGGCTGAACCAGTCCGCCTTGGGCGTGTGGAAGATGGGGGCCAGCGCGAGTTTGGGCCGCAGATCCTCCAGGATCTGGCCGCTTTCGATATATTGCACCGTTACTTCGGAATCCTGGATCAGGGCCAGCATGGGGTTGCCACCGCCCAGTGCCGAGAGCACGGAGCCGGGTTCGGTGGTTTGCGGGGTTTGCTGACGCACGATGAATTTGAAGCTGCTGACATATTGGTCGGCGGCGATGCCGTATTCGTACCCGGCGGCAATAAGGGTGGGCAGGGCCACGCAGGCCAGGAACCCAAGCAGCCGGGGTGAGCGGCGCAGGCGCTGGGCCCGTTTGCGGCGAGGGGCTTGCTGATCCTGCGCGGGCTGGGGGCGTGTTAGGGGGGCTGCCTCGTCGCTGGGCGTGGTTGGCCGGGCTGGGGCGGTAAAGTCGAGAACGCTGTTCTGGTCCATGCTGGGTTTCCTTTTCATGCGGCGTCGCTGCCGGCGGGCAGGGTGAGCATGCGCTGGCGGTGCCGCTCGATGGCCTCGTTAAGATCTGCGAACAGTTCGATTTTGCCGTTTTCCAGAACGGCCCCCATGTCGCACCAGGCGCGGATCGTGCCTTCATCGTGCGATACGATGAGAATGTCGGATTCAGCGGCGCGGGCTTCGAAAGCTTCCAGGCATTTGCGGCGAAAACGCGCATCGCCCACGGCGGTGACCTCGTCGATCAGGTATAGATCGAAACGGATGGCGAGGCACGCGCCAAAGGCCAGGCGCGCCATCATGCCAGAGGAGTAGGTTTCCACCTGTTCGCGGTAGTAGGCGCCAAGTTCGGCGAAGCGCTCGACATAATCGAGCGTCTCTTCCTCGTTCGCGCCATAGATGCGGGCAAGGAAACGTATATTCTCCCGGCCGCTGAGATGAGGATGGAAAGTGCCGCCAAACCCCAGCGGAAAGCTGACATTGCCATGGCGGATGATGCGCCCGGAATCCAGCGTCTCCACGCCGGCGATGAGGCGTACCAGCGTGGATTTACCCGCCCCGTTGGCGCCGAAAATGCCAATACTGTGCCCGCGCGGCAGATCCAGCGAAACATCGTTAAGGATCACGCGGCGCTCATGCGCAGTTCGGTAGCTTTTTTGGGCGTGGCGGAGGCTGATCATGTGTGCCGCTTCAGCCGCCGGCGCAGCGTTCTTTCCAGCCCAAAGCCCAGCATCAGGCTGATCAGCACCCAGAAGATGAGATAATCAAGCTTGATCCAGAACGGATCGTAAGCGGCATAAAAGCCTGAGCGGAAAATCTCCACACCTTGCAGCACCGGGTTGAGCACCAGCAGCTTGCGTGCGGCATCGGGCATTGAGATGGGGGTGTAGTAAATGCCGGATGCGAAATAAAGTAGCCGCACGATGGAGGCGAACAAAGTGGCCCAGCTTTGCACGTAATTGACGATGACCATGTTGATGGCGCCAATCCCCATGCCCAGCAGAGCAAGCAGCAGCACTGCGCCGATACAGGGGAACAGATGCGCCGGAAACCCACGATACCCGGCCAGGCCAAAGGCGGAAAACACAATGATGCCGACGGTGATTTCGGTCATTACCAGCAGGAAGGTTTTGGCAAAGATGATGTCGGTGGTACGAACCTTGGGCAGCATGAGCAGGGCGGCACTGGCGCTGCGCGCTTCCATCACCTCGGTCGAGATATGCGCGAACATTAGATAAGGCAGCAGGCCGGTGCAGTAAAATTCGAACAGGCTGTGGCCGATGGGCGGGGGCGCATTGTTAATCAGCCAAAACATCACACCCAGCGTGAGCAAATGCGAGATCGGCTCGAACACGGCCCAGAAATAACCAAGGCGCGAGCGGCTGTGGCGGGTGCGCATGTCGCGCAGGGCCAGGGCGTAGATAATACGCCCGCGCTCGTGCAGGCGTGCGGCCAAGCCGGCGGTACGGGGGGATGTGCGGCGTGTGCGCGCGGGCGGCAGGGCCCAGGCGGTCAGATCGGCGCGCTGCCCCGCCCCCGCCGCCTGGGCGGTGAACAGCCCCATGCGTTTGGCGAGCAGATCGTGATGGCGGCGATATTCCTCATTCTCGGGGGCGAGTTCCAGGGCGCGCTCGGCCTCGCGGCAGGCGGCTCCCAGCGCGCCCAGCGCCTCGTGATTGCCGCTGGCGGCGCGCGCGATGCGCGCATCGGCCGCATCCAGCTTTTCGGCTTGCGCCAGTTCGCTCAGCGCATCGCCATAGCGGGCGCGCGCGGTGAGCAGCGAGGCCAGATGCAGCCGGTAATCGGGATTGTCCGGTGCCAGCGCGGTGGCGCGCTGGGCGGCTTCAATCGCGCGGGCGGGCTGCCCGGTTTGGAACAAGGTGGCGGAGAGCATGTGCCAGCCTTGTGCCGCGTGCGGTTCAGTCTCGAGATAGGCGAGAAAATGCGGCAGGGCGGTAGCATAAAGCTGGCGCGAGAGCAGCAGGCTGGCCAGATGCAGCCGCGCTTCCGCTTGCGCGGGGGCGAGATCCACCGCCCGTTTCGCATGATGCAAAGCCGCCTCATTCTCACCCTCGGCCGCGAGAAAACCGCTCAGCACCCTGTGCAACAGAAAATCATCCGCTGCCAGCACCAGCCCCTCGCGCAGCAGGGCCACCGCGTCTGCCCGCGCGCCCTGCGCGAACAGGGTTTCGGCCGCGTGAATGAGCGCGGGCAAATTGCGTGCATCGCGCCGCAGGGCGGCAAGTTCGGGATGCTCGTCCTGGGCGGGTGGTGTGTTCATTAATAAGGCGCGCCAAAATTGCGGGGAATCCCGGCAATGCCGCTGACACCGGAGATGGTCTGCAGCACTTTTGAGACATTGGCGATCGGCGCGTCGCTGACATAAATAATATCGTTCGGATGAAGAACGAACTGCCCGGCGACGAAGAAGCTTTGTGGCTGGCTGAGATCGAGCCGGTAGATGGTGGGTTGCGCGCCGTTCTTGGCGCTGGGGCGGTAGATGAACACCCCGCGCGGGGCGGCCAGATTATCCTGCAGCCCCGCGATTTGCGCCAGCGCCTGCACCAGGGTGAGGTGCTGCCTGTCATACGGGAAGAGGCCGGGATGGTTGACCGCGCCGAACGCGTAAAAAGCGCGCCGCAGCGGAGCGAGGGTGACCGTGTCGCCCGGCTGCAGGGCAATATCCAGGGTGGGATTGGCGGTAATGTTGGCCAGCGGAGCCTTGGCCTCGGCCGCGCCGCGCTGCAGCCGCACCAAGGTGGCGCCCTCGGCCAGGCGTGAGCCGCCAGCCAGGGCAATGACATCGAGCAGGCTTTGGCTGCCCGGCTCCAGCGGGTAGGCGCCCGGCCGGCTGGCTGAGCCTGCCACGATGGCGCGGCCAGAGACGGGCTTGGCATCCAGCACCGCGGCCTGAATATCGTGCCCTTGGGCCTTTAAGGCGGCCATGATGCGCTGTTCTATGGCCAGCGGCGTGTGGCCGGCCACGCGCAGCGGGCCGACATAGGGCAGGTCGATCAACCCGGAGGGATCGACATTCAAAGAGACTTGCAGGCCCGGCGGGCTGAGCAGGGTGGTGCCCGTGGGGTTGGGCTCCCATAGCGTGATATTGAGCAGATCACCCGGGCCGATGCGCCCAAGCGGGGCTGCGGGTGGCAGGCTGGCAAAGCCGGTGGCCGTCGGCGGTGCTTTGGGGAGGGCCGCGTTCAGCCGGGCCGCCACCGGGGCGGTGAGATCAACCAGATGATACGGGCTGCCCTGGGCCGCGGCCTGCGCGCCGCCATGCAAGATCGCACCGGTTGAGGGGCCGGATTCGGGCAAGGTGGCGCACGCGGTCAACGGCAGGACCGCACCCAGCAGCAGAACGCGCAATGAGGCGGACAGGGCCGGGGTCATTCCGCGGCACTCCTTAGGGCTGCGGGCAGGGCGGTGGACGTATCGGCCACGAAATTGGCACGCAGATAAGTTTGCGCGTTTGTTTCGGTGTTGTGAGTTAAAAGCGGCACCATGCCGCCGCTTTTGCCGCGCGCCATCAGGCGTGTTGCCAGCTCCGCGTAATTGCCGATATCGAAGAATTCAACGAGATCGGGATGATAGCGCGCATAGGCCCGAAAGGCCGCGGTGCGCGAGGCAATGACGCGGGTGCCCATTTCCAGCGCGATGGCGATGGGCCCGGAGCTGGACTGGCCAACCTCCATATACGGAAACACCGCCGCATCGCACAGCGCCATGGCGCTGTAGAATTGCTCATCCGAGAGCACGCCCATGAAATGCACGCGTTTTCGCAATGAATTTGGGTGTTCATCGAGCAGCGGCATCATGTCGCCACCGGGTGAGAGTTGCAGGCTGCTTTCCTTCATATGGTCGAGCGGCGTCTGGCCAATGCGGGCGGTGCGCATCAGGCGCTGAATGTAGGGGTCGATCGGTTCCTCGCGCTTGATCCCTTGCGGATGCACGCCGCCAAAGATCAGCAGATGATGATCCTCGGGCAGGAAATTCAGGGCGCGGATCGCGGTCTCAAACCCTTTATAGGCCGAGAGAAAACCAAATGAGCCAATCAGCTTGGCATCGGGGGGCAGGGTTTCCAGTACCGGAAAATCCGCGCGGCGTGCCTGTTGGCGCAGGGTTTGCGCATGGTCTTGGGAGATGAAGGAGAGGGGATGATGATGCACATGCTCAAGCCGGTAGAGGTCGCGCATCATCCGCATGTCGCGCCGGCTATGCACGATGACGGAGACCGGCTTATGGCGCTGCAAGCGGCTGAGATAGCCCTGAATGCCGCGCCCCATCACGCGGCTTTTTAAGCTTGTGTCCAGCACTTTGCCGGCCGAGGGCAGCCTGCCGCTGAACAGCAGGCGGAAGATGACCTCGAAGGGAATATCCTCGTCGGTTAGGATGGTGTGCATGGTGACCGACAAAGCCGGGGCCGCGTTGGCAAGCCAGCGGAAGCGCCGCAAGATCTGCCGGCTGGTGCGCCCAAGCGTGCCATGCTCGAGCTGGATGTTCACGCTGTCAAACGTTATCAGCGCCGCGGCGATGTCGCGTATATGCTGATCGGCCAGTTTTTGGATGCGTTTGTGACGGCTGCGCAGCAAATGCTGGTCGAGATCGAAGATTGTTAAATCCGCATGAGCGCTGAGCTGCTTTTCCAGCGCGCGCGTATAGCCGGCAATGCCGCAAAGTTCATCATAAGTGCTGATAATGGCGATACGCGGACGGTGAGGCGTTTGCGACGGCCAGCCGCTTGGTATTTTGTGCATTTTGCGCGGCCCTTTCTCAGGCTGTTTGCGGTTCTGAGATTTTTATTTCGGTATGGCGGGGAGATAGGCCCGCTGCATTCACGCGATAGGCGCCATAGCTGGTCAGCCCGTCATTCTCCCGCACTTCGTCGACTATTTCGCCGACCGCGCGTAAATGGTCGCGCGCCTTGGCGACGCTGTCCCAGCCGATATCGTCGAGTACGATGATGCCCCCAGGCGCCACCATCGGCAGCCAGCTCTTCACATCGGCCAGGGCCTGCGCCTCGGCGTGCGAGCCATCAATATGCAGAAGGTCAAACCGGAACGTGGGCTCTTGCTGAAAGACCGTGTGGGCGAGGTTGGAGGGCAGTTCCAGAATTTTGATGGTGCTGGTCAGTCCGCAGCCCTGCACGGCCTCGAAAAAGCCGCGCTTGATCTTGGCCATGTCAACCTCGCGCCACCATTGGTCGTTCGCTTCATCGGTTGGCAGCGCCACGGCGATGTCGTTGCTCCATGGCTCCACGGCCCATACGCTAGCCCCTGGCACCTGCCGCGCGGCCAGCGCCATGGGCAGCAAGGAGCGGCCGCCATAGACCCCGATCTCGCCGATGCGCAGGGCCTGATTCTGCCGCACAAGGGCAGCCAGCCAGTGCGCCTTGCGCGGGGTGCACCAGCCTTCCAGCCGGGGCAGAACGGTATCGATGCTGTCATCCAGATCATCGCCGGCTTGCGGCCAGGAGGCGGCGGGCCCGTGCGCGGCCTTTAGCGTGTCGATCAGCCGTTCACATTCACGCACGGCGGCTTCGCGTTCGCGCACGGTGGCCTCGCGCTCACGCACCCGGGCATCAAGCATGCCTATGGTGGCATCGGCCGTGGCAAGCCGCTCATTCAAGAGGGCAATTTGGCTTTCCAGGTTCAGCGCCGCTGCCTCGAAACCCAGCAGACGGCCGGTGAAACGTTTGGGATTCATGTTTTGTCCTTGTGGTTCAGGGGTGTGTGGCGTACATCCCGATCTGGCGGACGGCGCGTGGCGCACCACCGCAGGCTTTTGGGCCAGCAAGGCTATGGCCGCCGCCGCGGGGGAATTCAGGTTCTGCCTCGGTGTTCATGCCCTCATCTCCTCAAGATGACCTGAGGTAGTTTGGCAGGTTGGTTTTAAGAATTTCCTAACAGCGTGGCGAGACTCTTCACTTTATTAGCCTTTGTTAAATTTTGCGGCCGGGCGCAGCCGCAGGTGCGGGGCTTGCACCGAATCGCCGTCTCGGATTCAAGCGGGGATGATGGATGACCATGCTTTCGGGATAATAAGCAGCCTCACGGGCAAGCGCTGGGTCTGGCGCCCCAGCGCGCAAGAGCGGGTTGGGCAGGGGTTGGCTCAGTCTTTGGGGCTGCCGGAGCTGATGGGCCGGCTGCTGGCCGCGCGCGGCGTAAGTGCTGAGCATGTGCCGGATTTTCTAACCCCCACATTGCGCGCCATGCTGCCGGACCCATCCAGCATAGTCGACATGGACGTCGCCGCCGCCCGCCTGGCCGATGCCGTGATGGCGGGCGAAACCGTGGCCGTGTTTGGCGATTACGATGTGGATGGCGCCTGCAGTGCCGCCCTGCTGGTGACGCTGCTGCGCCAGCTTGGCTGTCCGGTCCTGTATCATGTACCGGATCGCATAACCGAGGGGTATGGCCCCAACGCCAATGCCTTGCGCGGTCTGGCCGAGCGCGGGGCGGGGCTGATTATTTGCGTGGATTGCGGCACGGCGGCGCATGAGGCCTTTGCGCCCCTGCATAACCGCGCGGATATTCTGGTGTTCGACCACCACAAGGCCGAGGGGCCGCCGCCGCCGATCCGCGCCATGGTCAACCCCAACCGGCTGGATTGCCAATCGGGTCTTACCAATATCTGCGCCGCCGGGGTTACCTTTATCGGCGCCGTGGCGCTGCTGCGCGCGTTGCGCCAGAAAGGGTTTTTCGCTGATCGGCCCGAGCCTGACCTGCGCGACTTCCTGGATCTCGTGGCCTTGGCGACGGTGTGCGATGTCATGCCGCTGACGGGCCTTAACCGCATGTTCGTGACGCAAGGGCTGCGGGTGATGGCAAAGCGCGCGCGGCCTGGCATTGCCGCCTTGTTGGATGTGGCCAAGTTGAGCGATGCGCCCACCGCGATGCATTGCGGCTTCGCGCTCGGGCCGCGCATTAATGCGGCCGGGCGCATTGCCGAGGCGGATATGGGCTTGCGCCTGCTGCTGGCCGAGGATGAGGGCATGGCGGCCGAGCTGGCGCAGGCGCTGGATTCGGTGAACCGCCAGCGCCAGGCGGTGGAGGCCGGTATTACGAGCGAGGCGATGGCCGAGGCCGCGCAGCAGCTGGCGGCGGGGCATGGGGTTATTTTGCTGGCGCGCGATGGCTGGCACCCGGGGGTTGTGGGCATTGTGGCCGGCCGGGTGAAGGAGAAATTCAATCGCCCCGCCCTGGTGGCTGGTATTACCGAGGGGCTGGCCAAGGGCTCGGGCCGTTCGGTGCCGGGGATTGATCTGGGGGCGGCGGTGATCGCGGCACGGCAAAGCGGATTGCTGGCCACGGGCGGCGGGCATGCCATGGCGGCGGGATTTTCAGCGCCAGAGGCGGCGCTGGCGGAGTTTCACAGCTTCCTGAACCAGCGCCTGGCCGCGGCGGTGGACTTGCCGCAGATGCCGGAATTGGTGTTGGATGGTGTGCTGGGCGTGGGCGGCGCCGATGTGGCGCTGGCGCAGATGGTGGCGCGGCTGGGGCCGTTTGGCGCCGGCAATGCCGAGCCGCTTTTTGTGTTGCCCCGGGCGCGGGTGGTGAAGTCTGACCGGATTGGCAAGGATGGCGGCACGATTCGGGCCATGGTGGAAGGCGAGGGCGGCGGACGGCTGAAGACCTTGCTCTTTCGCGCCAAGCAGGGGCCGTTGGCCGAAGCGTTGGACCGGGTGGGCGGTGCGCCCTTGCATCTGGCCGGTTATTTGCGGGCGGAAAGTTGGCAGGGGCGTGTTTCGGTGGGTTTTTTCATCACCGACGCCGCCCCCGCTTGACGCGGCGCGCCTGAGCGCGTAGCGAGGCGCACGCTTTTAGTCCCGTTCGTCTAGAGGCCTAGGACACCGCCCTCTCACGGCGGCAACAGGGGTTCGAATCCCCTACGGGACGCCATTCTCGAACAAAACTGGGCACTATTACCTTTTGCCAGCAGCAGCTCATTGAGTGAGGCTGCTTTCGCGAGTGCGGCTTTAATCGGCCAGGCCCAGGCTCAGCGGGCCGCCCAGACCAGGAAACAGGCGCGTCATGTGAACAAATCCGGGGTAGAGCCGGGTTTGCGCGCGCACTTGCCAGGCGGGCGCTTACGGCTGCCATGTTTGTCGAGAATGGCCACCGCGTGCTGGCGGTGCCCGGCATTCTTGCGCAGGGCATAAATCTGGGTTGTGGCGCGCCTTGCGGGCGGGGGCTTCATCCACCAGCGGTGGCGGATAGCAGAACGGCGGTTCTGGCGCTGTCCAGGGCGCGTGAATTAGATCGTCCGGCAGGTACGCAAGCTCTGGCACCCAGGCGCGGATGAATGCGCCGTTCGGATCCTGATCCCGCCCCTGCTTGACTGGGCTGTAGACCCGCAGCGTGTTGATGCCCGTGGTACCGGCTTGCATCTGCATTTGCGGAATGGATGCCCGGCTCGTAATCGGCAAATTGCCGGGCCAGGTGCAAAGCGGGGGCGCGCCAGTCCAGCCATAAAAGCTGGGTGGCGAAGCTGACCAGCATGGCGCGCATGCGGAAATTGATCCAGCCCGTGGCATTGAGCGCCCGCATGCAGGCATCGGCCATGGGAAACCCCGTGCGTCCCTGTGCCCAGGCGTGCAGGCGGGTCGCGTCCTGCCCGCGCCGGCCAAAAACGTTCCCAGCCGGGCGATGGCCGCGCGCCGGCCAGGAAAGAGCGGTGCTGTATCAAACGGCGCGGGCGCGGGCAAGGGCTTCGCGCGCCAGCGGGGCAGGGGGCGGCAATGCAGGCACTGGATAAACCGGCTGCTCCATCACGCTGCGCCAGAGCCCGTCCCATTTATCGCGCCCATTAAGCCGCCGTACCACCGCGCCGCTCTGGTATTCATGCCACGCCACCCCGGCGCGTTTGGCCCAGCGCGCCACGCGCGGTCGCGGGCGTAGGTCCAGCCATTGCCGGTTTCTTGATGCGACCACAGCGTAAGGCCGGGCAATTGCCGGGCAAGCGCGTCCAGCACCGCCACCGCCTCCCCCACGCGGACAACAAGGCGCTGCCCGCGCGCCGCCAGCATGGCAGCGAGGTCGCCCAGGGCCGCATGCAGGCAGGCATAATGGCGCGGGCTGACATCGGGCTGGCGCCAATAGTCGGGCTCGAAAATATAGAGTGCCACCAACGGTCCTGGCCGCTGCGCGGCATGCCAGAGCGGCGCATGGTCGTGCAGGCGCAAATCACGCTTGAACCAGATAAGCGCGGTCATGGCGTTGTTCGTCCGGCATGGGGCAAGCCCAGCGCGGCGTTGTGGCCGGCCGTAAAACGGGCATGCACGAGGCAAAGCCGGCCATTGGCGCCAATCGTTCCCGCAGCGTGCCAAGCCGCCCCTGCGAACTTACCGGGGGCAGCGATGGACCGGTTCACCAACGTCTTCATGTTTGTGGTGCTTTCTTGCGCATCGCCCCTCAGATTTTATCTTACCGGCCGCGCATCAACCCCCAAATCCTTGGGAATATTTTGCGCGCGCGGATGATCCAGCGGGACCCTGCGTGCGTATACTAGTCTAGATTAGGAAAACTGCTTGTGCATCAACAGGCGTCATTGACCTCGACCGCGCCAGGCGCGGTTTTTTTTGATTTCAAGGCGCATATTCCGACCTTGCTGAGGGAGTTGCCGTAAATGTCTAAACCGGTTGTGTATTATGATGGCGGTTGTCCGCTCTGCCGGCGCGAGATCGGCTTTTACCAAACCTGCCCTGGGGCTGAGCGCATCGACTGGCAGGATATTTCACAGGCTCCTGAGCTTGTGATGGCGGATCTCACCCGCGGCCAGGCCCTGGCACGTTTGCATGCGCGGCGTGGCGACGGCACGCTGGTCAACGGCGCCGCCGCCTTCGCGCTGATCTGGGAGGAATTGCCGGCCTTCAAGCCCTTCGCCCGCCTGTTGCGGTGGGCGCCGGTTTTGGTGGTGGCCGAGTGGCTCTACAATGGCTTCCTGCGCCTGCGGCGCCTGTGGCGGCGCGCATGACGCGCCCGGCTATTGCCGTGATCGGCGCAGGTGTTGCGGGGCTGGCTTTTGCCCGCACCTTGCAGGGGCAGGCCGCGGTCACGGTATTCGATAAAGCCCGCGGTCCCGGCGGGCGGCTGGCCAGCCGGGCCAGTCTGGGATTTGATTTCGATTTCGGCGCGCAATTCTTTACGGCGCGGGACCCGCGCTTTATGGCCGAAATCGACCGGCTGCGCGCGGCGGGGATCGTGCAACCCTGGCAGTGCCGCTTTGCCGAAATCGAGGCTGGTCAGGTGTGCGCGCGCCGCCTCTGGAGCGATGAGCCCGCGCATTTCGTGACAACAGAGCGCATGAACAGCCTTGCCCGCCACTGGGCCGAGGGGCTAGATGTGCATTTATCCACCCGTATCAGCGCGCTCACGCGCGGCACGGGCGGGTGGTGGTTGACGAGCGAGCAGGGGGAGCGTTTTGGCCCCTTCGCCTTTGTGGTGTTGGCCCTGCCGGCACCGCAGGCCGCCGCGCTGTTGCCCGCGTCCTCAAGCCTGCGGCCAAGGGCTGAGGCAGCGCTCATGCAAGGCTGCTACGCCCTCATGCTGGGCTTTGCCGCGCCGCTTGATCCTGGTTTTGACGCAGCCCTGGTACGCGATGGCGTACTGAGCTGGATTGCGGTTTGCCAGTCCCGGCCTGGGCATACTTGCGGGCCCGGGCTTGTGGCGCTCTCGCGCAATAGCTGGGCTGATCAGCATATGGAGGCCGCGCCCGAGGCCGTGCAGGCCATGATGATGTCGAGCTTGCGTGAGATCATTCCAGCCTTGCCTTTGGCGCCCGCTCATGCCGACTTGCACCGCTGGCGCTATGCCAATTGCCCGCCTGTGCCGCCGGCGGCGCCCCTGGTGGCCCCAGATGAGGGGTTGGCCCTGTGTGGCGACTGGACCAGCCATGGCCGGGTGGAGGCCGCCTATCTATCGGGTCTGGAAACGGCCTCGATGCTGGCGGCGCCAGTTGGTTGACCCAGGATGTTCATGAGAAACAGACCCGCCTCAGGTGGCTAGATTAGGTAAGACGAGCCGAAAGATTATTCTGAAAGTAGATCAAAATATCATGAAATATTTGGGGTTCAACAGACGGGGGCTCAAGTTTTGCTAGACCGGGCTCGTTGCGCGCACGAAGTCAAGTGATGTAGCCGCCCCGCCGGCAAGGTGCCGCGCGCCCAGAAGCGTGGCCCAATATCCATCGGCACCATCGGCAAGACGAGCTTCATAAAGCCGGCGGGTGAAGAGTTGCAGATTATATTCTTCCGAGATGCCAATCGCGCCATGTACGGCGTGCGCGATGTTAGTAACCAGAGGTACGCTGGCACTTGCCACCAACTTAGCAGCTGCCGCGGCTTCTGTCGTGGGTGGCAATCCCGCCGCACAGCCTAGGCGCGCCGCCATGCGCGCCAACAGCGCCTGCTCGGCCAGTATGGCCAATTGCTGTTGTATTGCCTGCTGTTTACCAATAGGCTTGCCAAACTGTATACGCTCATTCGCATAGGCAACAGTCATCCGCAGGACGGCCCCCGCCATACCCGCAATTTCAGCGGCCCGCAGTACCGCGGCGCTGGCGCGCAATGTCTCTGGCGTGATCAGCAATGATACCAAGACCTCTGGCGCGGAGGCAAATTCAAGCTTCGCGCTGCGGCTGCCATAAAGCCCCATCGGACGCAATATCGTGGTATTTATCTTTATCAGATTCACCTTGTCCTGCCACGCCACCAGCGCGTGCCCGGCCAGTTCGGCAAATGGAATAACAGCGTTATACCCCGCCAGGAGAATTGGTCCTGATGGTGGTTCAATACCTTCTCGCGTTAGTAATGCACGCGCCATCATTGTCTGCGCCGCCGGAGCAGGGAATAACTGCGCTCCCAACTCCTCGATCAGCGGTGCCGCCGCGGCTAAACTTAGCCCAGCTCCACCCGCTTTTTCTGCAACTAGGATATCAAGAAATCCTGAAGAATCAAATATATTCCAAGAATAATCTATGTCATCGTCATTCTCAATCTTGCGAATTACCTCCAAAGGAGCGGCGCATTCGAGCATTTTTATGAAATTTGTGAGAAGATCATTTTCAACCATATTAACGTAATCCCAGACCACGCGCGATGATGCCGCGCAAGATTTCTCTTGTGCCGCCACGTAACGAAAAGCTTGGTGCGATACGGCTCATAAAATTTAGTGTGCGGTAGAATTCGACGCTAACCTCCTCATCTGGATGGGACCCGATATCCTCTGCGATCAGTGCTGGAACTTCTTGTTCGTAGCTGGTACCAAGATCTTTTATAAGAGACGCTTCGATTACCGGACTTTCGCCGGCGGCAAGTTGTCCGGTTACAGCTAACGACATGGCGCGCAGAACCATGAGTTTCCCAGTAAATTCTCCGGCTAGTTGCGCGGCGGGTCCGATGATCCGTCCAACTCTACGCAGATGCTGTACCCATGTATCAATAAGCACAAGGCTTGAATAAATCCGTTCTGGACCTGAGCGTTCAAAGGCTAGCTCCGCGGTTGCCTGATCCCAGCCCTGACCTTCCTTTCCGACCAGCGCGTCTTCATCCAATTTTACATTGTCGAAGAATACCTCGGCAAACTCTGAGGCGCCGGTCAGGTCGGTAATGGGGCGTACGGTTACGCCTTTGGCCTTTAACGGTACCAATAGTTGCGAGAGTCCTGCTTGGCGCTCGTTTACCGTACCAGATGTGCGGATCAGCGCGATCATGTAATCCGCATGCAGGGCATTTGTGGTCCATATTTTTTGTCCGTTTAGTACCCAGCCGGTGGAGATTTTTTCAGCGCGCGTGCGTACACTGGCCAAATCAGAGCCAGAGTTCGGCTCGCTCATGCCGATACAGAAGAATATTTCGCCGCTGGCTATTTTTGGTAAAAATAATTTACGCTGTGCTTCTGTGCCATAATTCAGAATTAGTGGTGCTGATTGCCTGTCAGCGATCCAATGCGCCGCCACTGGCGCGCCAACTGCAAGTAGTTCTTCAACGACAACGAAGCGTGCGAAGGGGCCGCGCCCGGCACCGCCATATTCTTTTGGGAGAGTGAGACCCAGAAATCCTTCACGTCCCAGACGATGGCTAAATTCTATATCTAGCCCACTCCAAGAGCGTGCCCGTGTTTCTGCGGGCAGGCGCGCCACTGTCTCGGCCGCCAGTGCACGTATATGTGGGCGGAGTGCCTCATCTTCCGGTGGTATAGTGCATGGATTCAGCGTATCAAACATCTATTCCTCAACGATCCGTATAAATTGGCGCACGCTTCTCTAGTGCGGCGGCAACAGCCTCATGATGATCCTCGGTATGATGCGCTAAGCTTTGAAAGGCAGCGGAAAGTTCCAATAGACTGTCCAGGCGCATATGCTGGCCCTCGCGCAGAAGCCGCTTGGTCAGCCGCAGCGCCTTGGCTGGATTAGCCATAATCCGCAGTGCCATAGCCCGCGCCAGTTCGGGCAGCGCTTCAGGTTCGGCTAGTTCAGTTACCAGTCCCCAATCCAATGCCTTTTGCGCATCAATCGAATCACCCGTTAGCGCCATGAGGCTGGCGTGCGGCATGCCGATGATACGAGGCAATAACCAAGCGCCTCCATCGCCGGGCACGATTCCTAATTTTACAAAACTTTCCGCAAAGATCGCCGTGGTTGAGGCGATGCGTATGTCTGCCATACAGGCTAAGTCCAAGCCAGCGCCGATGGCTGGTCCATTAACGGCCGCAATAACGGGAATATCAAGATTATAAAGCGCTATTGGGATGGTCTGGATACCGTTGAGATAGGATTCTCGCAGATCTGCCGGAGCGCCGCCAAAAATTCCGCTTCGGGTATGCATGTCTTTAATATTTCCGCCAGCGCAAAAAGCCGTGCCTGAACCGGTTAGGATGAGTGCTTTGACATGCGAATCCCGGCGCAGATTGGAGCAGAGTTCCACGAATTCTTGCATATGCGAGATTTCTGTTAGAGCATTTCGACTTTCCGGACGATTCAACGTGGCGGTTATCAAAGCGCCATCGCACTCGATTTTTAAAAACGGTTCCATGGGTTTCCTCGGTGAAATCCTTATGGTGGCGGACTTTTGCATACATACAAGATTTGCCGCTATTATACAGAAATTAATCCGCCGTGAGTCTAGGATGCTGGTTTAGTAAGAAGTTGGACATTCTCGGAAAGTCTTCCTTCAGGATCGATGGTAAATAGAACGCGCACGCCGTGATGAGGCATTTCTTTGAGCATGCCGACATGTTTCCCGCCATGTTCCAGTACCCGCTTTGCGAGAGCATCAAGATCATCGGTAATGAAACCAAGAATGACTTCTTGATCACGTGGTGCCGGGCGATTTATGAATTTGAACATCACCAGCGATTCAGACCCCATGGTTTCATCAGCTCCCATGATGATCTCAGCGATCGGCTCGTTGCCGACACCTTCAGGTTCCTCTACCCGGTGGAGCTTATTGAGTCCATAAACCTGATGATAATATTCCGCCATTAGCTCGAGATTATCAACGATCAGCTTGGTAAAGCTGAAACGAGCTTTGCGTGTTTTATTCATCCGTTTTTTGTCCTTTTGCTTGTATGTTTCATAAACGTAAAGTTAACAAAATATATTTGTTTAATAATAATTTTTATGTCTGTATGCCTGAAATTAAAGATTCAAGTCTGGTTGTTTTGTAGTAATTTTTAAAAATTTTGATGACTTAAATTGAAATATTTCTTCATCATCGGGCGGCTGATGGCGCGTAATACGTGCCACGGAGTTACGATATTTAACGTTGTGAATGGCAACCGAGGTCTCGACCCTGCGCACGCCCGGCAAGCTGCAAATGGGTTGATTTACCAGTTCATAAACCCGCTCAAGACTGGTAAACAGCCCCATGGCGAGAATATTATAACGCCCCAGCATCACGATCACGCAGCTCAGCTCCTCGAACCCGGCCAGCATGCGGGCGATATCGGATACATGCGCCTGATCGGCGTGAATGCCCATCATCACCAAATTGGGCGAGCCCGCGAAACGATAGCCACGCACGGCCGTGAAATTAATAAGCCCGCGCGTCTGCAAGCGTCTAACGCGCTTTCGGATCGTGCCTTCCGTTACGTCTAGCACCTGCGCAACCTGCCGGTTAGAGGCACGGCCATCACGGCTGAAGGCTTCTATGATCTTGTTGTCAAAATCATCAAGCGCCATCGTGCTCATA
>JAKBBM010000090.1 GCA_021808545.1 Pseudomonadota bacterium
CTGCACGTGCTGCGCCATCATAACGAGATCGTGCAGATCATCCTGCCCACGCTGGGGGCGGAACGCAAAGCCACCTATTCGCCCATCCTGCCCCTGCATCCGCGCACCGGCGTGGTGATGCAGGTACCCATCGACCAGGTGGATGTGGACCATGGCACCGTGTTCTGGACCGACCCCGCGGATGGCGCGAAATACGAAACCTCGGTCCTGGGCGGCGGCGCCAAACTGCAATGGAAGGCCGACTGGGCCATGCGCTGGTACGCGCTCGATGTCGATTACGAGATGTCGGGCAAGGATCTCATCGATTCGGTGAAGCTCTCCTCGGCCATCGTGCGCGCCCTGGGCAAGGAGCCGCCGCTCAACCTCACTTATGAGCTGTTTCTGGACGATAAGGGCCAGAAAATCTCCAAATCCAAGGGCAACGGCCTGTCCATCGAGCAATGGCTGACCTACGCGCCCAAGGAGAGTCTCGCGCAATTCATGTATCACGCGCCGCAGCGGGCCAAGCGCCTGTTCTTCGATGTCATTCCCCGCGCGACCGACGATTATATTGCCAATGTAAGCGCTCTGTCCGCGGCGACCGTGCCGCAGGATAATCCAGCCTGGCACATTCATGGCGGCGTACGGCCCGGCCATGCCGGCTCGCCCATTTCCTTCACCATGCTGCTCAACCTTGCCTCTGTCATCAATGCCGATAGTCCGGAAATGCTCTGGGGCTTCATCCGCGCCTATATGCCGGGCGCCGATGCCGAGAATTATCCGTTCCTGGCCAAGCTCGTGCATCATGCCGTGGCCTATAACCGCGATTTCGTGGCCCCCGCGCGGCAGTACCGGGCGGCCACCGAGATCGAGCGCGGCGCGCTGACCGACCTTGCAGAAAGCCTGAAGGCGGGCGAGCAGGCGCAATATCCCGGCGAAACGCAGGCCGAGAAGCTACAAAATCTCGTCTATGCCATCGGCAAGCGGCACCCGTTCGCGCCCTTGAAGGCCTGGTTCGACTGTCTGTACCAAGTGCTGCTCGGCACCAAGGAAGGCCCGCGCTTTGGCGGTTTCATCGCGCTGTTTGGGGTGGAGCGGACGGTCGGGCTGATCGAAACCGCGCTCGCCCGCCCGCAAGCCCCATCCTAGCACCCGGATGAAACCCCAGCGCCTGCTCCGCCTATTGCCGCCGGTGCTGGGGCTTTTGGTGCTGAGCGGCATCGTCATCGGGCTGCACGGGGCACTGCGCAAAATCAGCTTTGGCGATATTCTCGCCGCCCTGGATGCGACACCGCTGCGCCAAATGCTGCATGCGCTGGTGTTTCTGCTCATCTCCGGCACGATCATGGCGATCTACGATTTGCCGGGCGTGCGCTTTGCCCAGCGCCTGCCCGCCACGCCCAGGCTTGCCCCCTGGCGCATCGGGCTGGCCTCTTTCTGCGCCTATACGCTCAGCCACGTACTGGGCGCGCCCGCCCTCTCATCCGCCGCCATCCGGTTCCGGCTGTACGCGCAATGGCGCGTGCCCACGGCCGGCATTGCCCGCATTGTCGCCCTCTCGGGCACGAATTTTTCCCTCGGCCTGACATCGCTGCTCGGCACCATGCTGTTGGTTCATCCCCCGTCCTTGCCAAGCCTGGGGCAGCATGCGCCCGGGCTGCTGCGCGCGGCCGGAAGTCTGCTGCTGCTGCCCGCCTGCGCCTATGTGCTGGCGGCAAGGCGGCGGGATGTGGTGCGGCTGTTCGGCCATGAGCTGTCGCTGCCCGGCATACGCCTGGCGCTCGCGCAGATTATCCTGTCCGGCGCCGACATCGCCACCGCCTGCGCCATTTTCTATGCCGTGCTGCCCAGCGCGCCCGGGCTTAGCTATGCGGATGTGCTCAGCCTCTATCTTGCCGCCTTCGCGGCGGGCGCCTTTTCGGGCCTGCCCGGCGGCGTGGGGGTTTTCGATTCGGTGTTGCTGCTCGGCCTGTCCACCG
The DNA here is from genome assembly GCA_021808545.1 of Pseudomonadota bacterium. Lineage (GTDB taxonomy): Bacteria > Pseudomonadota > Alphaproteobacteria > Acetobacterales > Acetobacteraceae > Acidocella. Next base: position 1,959 of record JAKBBM010000090.1, read on the forward strand.
ACCTGCCCGCCGCCCCCGCCTTGGGCGCCATTCTGCTGTTCAGGGTCCTGTATTTTCTCATCCCCGCCTGCCTTGGGGGCATTTTATACGCGGGGCATGAATTCTGGGCCCATGCGCATGGTCCCAAGGACGAAGCCTGACGGCCCGCGCGCATGAAAAAGGCGGCCAAAGCCGCCTTTTTCTGAGTGTCGGCAATTTAATTGCCCAAATTAACCTGGTTCGGGTTGGTGGCAGCACCCGTTACCGCGCCGGCGGCCCCGCCGACCAGCGCGCCCGTGGCCGCCCCCATGCCGGTGGCGCCGCCAATAATGGCCCCAGCACCAGCGCCAATGGCCCCGCCGGTCAGCGCGCGGTGTCCTGGCGTATAGCCGCATCCCGCCAGGGGCACGAGCAGGGCCAGCAGCATCAACCGGGGCGATAATCTACGTCGCATGGTGAGACTCCCTTTGTGAGATTTGCCTCTCAATGTTTTGCCGCGGCCAGCGATTTCAACATCAACCGCCCGCGGCCGGCCGATCATGACGATCTCTTCATCCCGCGTTCAGTTGCCAACGAGCGGCTTGCCCAGATTCAGCGTGTGCGGGCTGATCGCGGCCCCCGCGACCGCGCCGATGCCCCCGCCAATGGCAGCCCCCGCCCCCGGCCCAATGCCGGTAACAGCGCCCAGCACCGCGCCTGTGCCAGCCCCGATGGCCCCGCCTGAAAGCGCGCGCCCTCCTGGCGAATAGCCGCAGCCCGAAAGAGTGAGCCCGACACCCAGCACCAGAAACGCGGGTACGATCTTCATCTTCATCACTCGATCACCTTCTTTGTTCAACCAGATTTTGATATGGCGTACGATTGCGGCGATTACACGGCAAAAACCGGGCTTGCGGCCCCCCCGCGCTGGCTGTAAGGCCACGGAGGGCGGCGGCGCGCAAGCTGGCCGTCCAACAGAATTTTGCCGCAAGCTCGGCGTGGCCGCGCGGGCCGCGCCCGGAAAGGGATTTGATGTTTTCCAAACTTCTCGGCCTGATGTCGGCTGACATGGCGATCGATCTCGGCACCGCGAACACGCTGGTCTATGTGAAGGGGCGCGGAATCGTGCTGGCCGAGCCTTCGGTCGTGGCCATCCAGGATGTAAAGGGCCGCAAGCAGGTTCTGGCCGTGGGCGAGGACGCCAAGCTGATGCTGGGCCGCACGCCCGGCAATATTCAGGCCATCCGCCCCTTGCGTGACGGCGTGATCGCCGATTTCGACGTGGCGGAGGAAATGATCAAGCATTTCATCCGCAAGGTGCATAATCATCGCGGCCCGGCCTCGCCGCTGATCATCATCTGCGTGCCCTCCGGCTCCACCGCCGTGGAGCGCCGCGCGATTCAGGAAAGTGCCGAATCCGCCGGGGCGCGCAAGGTGCTGCTGATCGAGGAGCCGATGGCCGCCGCGATCGGCGCCAATTTGCCGGTAACCGAGCCCTCCGGCTCGATGATCGTCGATATTGGCGGCGGCACGACCGAGGTGGCCGTGATCTCGCTGGGCGGCATTGTCTATGCGCGCTCGGTGCGCGTGGGCGGCGACAAGATGGACGAGGCGATCATCTCCTATATCCGCCGCGCCTATAACCTGCTGATCGGCGAAAGCTCGGCCGAGCGCATCAAAATGGAAATCGGCGCCGCCTGGATGGACAGCGCCGATGACGGGCCAAGCCGCTTCGTCAAAGGCCGCGACCTGATCAACGGCGTGCCGCGCGAGGTTACCGTCACCCAGCGCCAGATCGCGGAAAGCCTGGCCGAGCCGGTCGGGCAGATCGTGGAGGCCATTAAGGTGGCGCTGGAGAACACCCCGCCGGAGCTGGCCGCCGATATCGTGGATAAGGGCATCATGCTCACTGGCGGGGGCGCCCTGCTCAACCGTCTGGACGAGGTGTTACGCGTTTCCACCGGCCTGCCGGTGATGGTGGCGGAAAATCCGCTGCAATGCGTGGCACTGGGCACCGGCCGCGCGCTGGAAGAGCGCAATCTGCGGCAAGTCACCTCCTCGATGTACTAATCAAGAGCGAGATGCCCCCTGGTGAAGACGCCAGGGGCGCATTATTCTCTTCCCATGGCTCTTCCCTTCATCAAAATGCACGGCGCCGGAAATGATTTCGTGGTGCTGGACGGGCGCACCATGCCGCCCTCCCTCAGCCCCGCCGCCATCCGCCATATCGCCGACCGGCGTTTTGGGGTGGGCTGCGACCAGCTCATCATCATCGAGCCGGATACGGCCGGGGCGGACGCGTTCATGCGCATCCTCAATGCCGACGGCACGGAATCGGGCGCGTGCGGCAATGCCACGCGCTGTGTCGCGGCCCTGCTGGCCGAGGAAACCGGCGCCCGGGAGGTGACAATCCGCACCATCTCCGGCCTGCTCGGGGCCGAGATTCTGGGGCCCGGCCTGGTGGAGGTGGATATGGGCACGCCTTTAACCGGCTGGGGCGATATTCCGCTCAGCAGCCCGGCCGACACGCTGCATCTGCCGCTCGCCTTGGGCCCGGTTTCGGACCCCGCCGCCTGCTCCATGGGCAATCCGCATGCCACCTTCTTCATCGACGATTTCCCCCATCTGCCCATTGACACGCTGGGCCCCAAGCTGGAAACCCACCGGCTGTTTCCCGAGCGCGCCAATATCGGCTTCGCGCATGTGGAAAATCCGGGCCGTATCCGCCTGCGCGTGTGGGAACGCGGTGCTGGGCTGACCCTTGCCTGCGGCTCGGGCGCGTGCGCGGCACTGGTGAACGCGCACCGCCGGGGGCTCACGGGGCGCCAAGCGGTGGTGGCCATGGATGGTGGGGATTTGCTGATCACCTGGGCGGCAAACGACCATGTGCTGCTGCGCGGCCCCGCCGAAACCGCCTTTACCGGCCTGCTGCCGGAGCTTTTGTAACATGGCGGTCTCTGGCTTTTTCTCCCGTCTCAAATCCGGGCTCTCGCGTTCGGCCGCCAAGCTCACGGGCGGGATCGTCGCCACCTTCACCAAGCGCAAGCTCGATGACGAAGCGCTGGAGGAGCTGGAGGAGCAGCTTATCGCGGCCGATCTTGGCCCAGCCGTCGCCGCACAGATCATCAAGCAATTCCGCGCCACCCGCTTTGGCAAGGAGGTGACGGAAGACGAGGTGCGCGAGACCCTGGCCGCCGAAATCGCCAAAATCCTCACCCCCGTGGCGCAAAAGCTGGAAATCGACCCCACCCGCAAGCCCTTCGTCATCCTCATGACCGGGGTGAATGGCGCGGGCAAGACCACCACCATCGGCAAGCTGGCCGCGCGCTACCGGCAGGCGGGGCTCTCCTGCATGCTCGCGGCGGGCGATACGTTCCGCGCCGCGGCGGTGGAGCAGCTTGAAGTCTGGGCCCAACGCGCGGGCACCGACATCGTGACCGCCCCGCCCAATACAGACCCCGCCTCGCTCGCGCATGACGCGCTCACCCGCGCGCAAAAAACCGGCGCCGATGTGCTGCTGATCGACACCGCCGGGCGGCTGCACAACAAAACCGCGCTGATGGAGGAATTGCGCAAGATCATCCGCGTGCTGCGCAAGCTCGACCCCTCCGCCCCGCACGCCACCTTGCTGACGCTCGATGCCACCACGGGCCAGAACGCCGTCTCGCAAGTGGGCATCTTCAAGGAGATGGTGGATCTCACCGGCCTCATCGTCACCAAGCTCGATGGCTCGGCGCGGGGCGGCATTGTCGTGGCGCTGGCGGAAACATACGGGCTGCCGATCCACGCCGTGGGCACGGGCGAGCAGATCGAGGATTTACGTGAATTCGACCCCACGGAATTCGCGCGCGCCCTGGTGGGCGAACGGGCGAGCGAGCGGGCAGGAGAACGCGAGCAGGCATAATCCGCCGCATCAATCGAGACAAACCGTGAACAGCACTTTATAACCGGCTTATGCCGAGTCTGCCCCCCCTGCCCGTTTTGGTTGCCGGCCATGGCCGCGCCGTGTTGCGGACGGTGGATGGAGAAATCCATACGCTCAAACCCGGCACCGTGGCCCGGCAACTGGGCCTGGACATTCCCCTGTTGGTGCATGGCCCGGCCACCTTGAAGCGGCTGGGCAACCCCGCCATCCAGGCGCTGGATGTGCTGGAGCTGTTCGCCTTTATCTGCCCGGCGCAAAGCCTGGCCCCCACCCCGGCGGGGCTGGCGCGCGCGCTGGATATGGAGATCCCCGCCAGCCTGGAAGACGCCGCCACCAGCCTGCCGGACATGGCCGAAGCCCTGCTGGCGCGCCTGGAAGCCGGGCGCACAACCCCGCAAAACCGCGATGCCGCGGGTCTGGCCGCGCGCATGGGAGCGGCCGGCTGGGGCTGGGCGCCTTATGTGTTGCAGGCGCTCGGCCAGCCCGCCGCGCGGCCTGATGGCATGGCCATGCGCCTGGGCAAACGCCTGCCCAAATGGGATGAAGTTGCCCCGCGCCCGCCGCCTTCGAGCTTTGCCATTACCTCGGCCGAGGCCCGCGCGCGCCTGGCCGAACTTTTGGGAGCGCAAGCCGAGCAGCGCCCCGCCCAGGCCGATTATGCCTCCGCCGCCGCCTCGGCCTTTGCCCCGCGCTTGGCCGAAGGCCAGCCCCATGCCGTGCTGGCCGAGGCCGGCACGGGTACCGGCAAAACGCTCGGCTACCTTGCCCCCGCCAGCCTGTGGGCCACGCGCAACAAGGGGGCGGTCTGGGTCTCCACCTATACCCGGCATTTGCAGCGCCAGATCGAGGCGGAATCCCACCGCCTGCCGCCACCCGCCAATGTGGTGCTGCGCAAGGGGCGGGAGAATTATCTCTGCCTGCTGAATTTCGAGGATGCGGCGAATGTGGAGCGTTATGCCGTGCCGC
>JAKBBM010000091.1 GCA_021808545.1 Pseudomonadota bacterium
GCCAAAACTCCCAAATAACCAGAAAGAAATAAGACCGGTGGGTTAGGGCCAAAGCCTTATCAGTGCAAGCGCCATGCGCGAATGCGTGTGGTGCGCGCGGCGGGAGCTGATACAAGCGGCGCATGAATTCCGACACGATCCCTGTCCCTTCTGCCAGCGCGCGCGCACTGTTCCGGCACCGGCCTTTCCGGCTGTTTTTCGCCGGGCGCGGATTTTCTAGTTTTTCCTACCAGATGGGCGTGGTTGCCGTTGGCTGGCAGGTTTATTCCCTTACCCATAGCGCGCTGGCGCTGGGTCTCATCGGGCTTGCGCAATTTCTGCCGGTGGCGGGGCTGACCTTTTTTGCCGGCCACGCGGCCGACCGCTATGACCGCCGCCGCGTGGTACAGATCTGCCAGGGCGGTGAGGCGCTGATGGCGCTGCTGCTGGCCTGGGGTAGTTTTGGTGCCTGGCTGAATGTGACGGAGATTTTCGCGGCGGTCACGGTGATTGGGGGCTGCCGCGCCTTTGAAAGCCCGGCCATGAGCGCGCTGCTGCCCGCCGTGGTGCCCGCTGGGCTGCTGCAGAAAGGGGCGGCCTTGTCGGCGGCCGTGCTGCAGGGTGCCACCATCATTGGCCCGGCCCTGGGCGGGTTGATCTACGCCATCTCGCCCGGTGTACCTTATGCCGTAATGGCTGTGTTCTGGAGCCTGGCTTTGCTGGCCAATGGCGCCCTCCGGGTTGATCGGCCAGTGGCGCAAAAAGAGCCGCCCAGCTTCAAGGCGTTGTTCGCTGGGGTGAGCTTCGTGCGCCATAATCCGGCGATTCTGGGCACCATCTCGCTCGATCTTTTCGCCGTGCTGCTGGGCGGGGCCACGGCGCTGCTGCCGGTCTATGCGCGCGATATCCTGCATACCGGCCCCTGGGGGCTGGGTTTGCTGCGCGGCGCGCCGGCCATGGGCGCGTTGCTGATGACCGTCTGGATCACCCGTTTCCCGATGGAGCGGCGGGTGGGGCTGCGCATGTTTCAGGCGGTCATCCTGTTCGGGCTGGCGACCGTTTTGTTCGGCCTGTCGCGCTCGGTGCCGCTTTCCCTTGCCGCCTTGTTCGTCATGGGGGCGGCGGATGTGGTGAGCGTGGTCATCCGGATTTCGCTCGTGCAGCTGCAAACGCCCGATGAAATGCGCGGGCGCGTGGGGGCGGTGAATTTTCTGTTCATCAACGCCTCCAACCAGCTGGGCGAGTTTGAGAGCGGCCTGACCGCCGCCCTGGTCGGCGTGGTCCCGGCGGTGGTGCTGGGCGGGATCGGCACAATCCTGGTGGCGCTGCTATGGATGAAACTCTTTCCCACATTACGAAATATTGAGAGACTGGAATAAGCCTCCCCATCCTTGCATCCCGCGCTATAGGTGGGGGAGGCAGGTGTTGCGATGCAAAACATGGTCGGCGACTTCACACATGGGCTTCTCTATGCGGGCCAGGAGGTCATGCATGTCGTCGGCCTGTTCGACGATAGCCTGAGCACGGCGATGACCGCCTTCGGGCTGAGCAATCCGGTCTGGCAGGTTTATGTTCTCCTCGTGGTCTGCGCCGCCCTGGTGGTTTTTGCCCTGCGCGCGGTGGGCGGGCTGCTGGGCTGGTGCGTGCTGCTGCTGCTGGTGCTGCTGATGCTGCACCGTCTGGTGCCCAATCTCGGCACACCGGGCGAAATGCCGGTGACCTCGCAGCTCAACCAGGCGCTATAGCTGCTTTTACATAAAAGAGACGGGGTCGATATCCACATCGACCCGCACATGGCGCGGAAGTTCCACCGCGCCGAGCCAGGCGCGCAGCAAGGGCTGCACGGCGATGTCGCGCGCGGTTTTCAGCAGCAGGCGGCGGCGGAACTTGCCGCGCAGCAACGCGATGGGGGCAGGGGCTGGGCCCAGCACGGCAATGCCCGGGCCGTGCGGCGCGGCGCGGGCCAGTTCGCGCGCGATCTGGTCGGCCAGGCGCTCTTCGGCCGCGCTCACAATCAGCGCCGCCAGCCGCCCAAAAGGTGGCCAATGGCCGGGCCGCCGGGCTGCGGCCTCCTGCGCCATAAAGGCCGGCAGGTTGCCGGACAACAACGCCCGAATCACCGGATGATCGGGTGTAAAACTTTGCAGCAACACCCTTCCCGGCGCCTCGGCCCGCCCGGCGCGTCCGGCCACCTGATGCAGGATTTGCAGCGTATGTTCGCCCGCGCGCAAATCGCCGCCCGCCAGGCCGAGATCCGCATCCACCACCCCCACCAGGGTGAGATGCGGAAAATGCCAGCCCTTGGCCACCATCTGCGTGCCGATGACAATGCCGATCTCGCGGCTTTCGATGCGCGCCGCCGCCTGTGCCGCCTCGGCCGGCCCGGCGATCGCGTCGGACGCCATGATAAGGGCGGGCGTGCCGGGAAACCGCGCCGCCACCTCCTCGGCGATCCGCTCCACGCCGGGGCCGATGGGCACGAAACTCTCCTCCGCTGTACAGGCCGGGCAGCTTGAGGGGCGCCGGATGGCATGGCCGCAATGATGGCAGACCAGCCGCCCCTGGCCGCGATGCTCCACCAGCCAGGCGCTGCAATGCGGGCAGGCCAGCCGGTGCCCGCATTGGCGGCACAGGGTCAGCGGCGCATAGCCCCGGCGGTTGAGGAACAGCATCACCTGCTCATTGCGCGCCAAGGTCTCATCCATCGCCGCCAGCAGGCGGGGTGAGAGGAACTGGCCGCGCTCGGGCGGATCGGCCCGCAGATCGATGGCGCGGACCGTGGGCAGCACGGCACCGCCATGGCGGGCGGGCAGATCGAGCCGCGCATAACGCCCCTGGGCGGCATTCTCCACAGTTTCAAGGCTTGGCGTGGCGCTCACCAGCACACACGGGCAGGTGCAAAGTTTGGCGCGCACCACCGCCATGTCGCGGGCATGGTAGATCACGCCTTCCTCCTGCTTGAAGGCGTTCTCATGCTCCTCATCCACCACCACGAGCCCGAGTTGGGGAAAAGGCAGGAACAAGGCCGAGCGCGCGCCGATCACCACATCGGCCCGCCCGTGCGCCACGGCGCGCAAGGTCTCGCGCCGCCGGGCGGGGGTGAGTTCGGAATGCCACAAGGCGGGCTCGGCCCCAAAGCGGGCGGTAAAGCGCGCCAGGAACTGCACGGAAAGCGCGATTTCGGGCAGCAGCACCAGCGCCTGGCGGCCCTGGCGCAGGGCTTGCGCCACCGCTTCCAGATAAACCTCCGTCTTGCCCGAGCCGGTCACCCCATCCAGCAGCGTGACCGAAAAGCGCAAGTCCCGCACCGCGGCGCATAATTGCCCGGCCGCGTCCTGCTGAGCGGGCGAGAGGGCCGGGCCCGGCCGTGTGGCATCCGCCCCGCCAAAATGGAATGGCTTGGCCCGTTTGGGCGGCGGGGTCAGCAACGCCTCCTTCAGGCCCAAGGCCAGCACATCGCCGCGCTTGGCCAGCGTATAGCTCGCCACCCAGTCCATAAAACGCATCAGGCTCTCGGGCAGGGGCGGGTAATCCAATATCTCGGCCACCGGGCGGGCGGCGATCTGTTCATCCGGCGGCTCGTCCCACACCGCACCGGTGACGATTCGGCTGCCCAGCGGCACCCGCACCAGCGTGCCCGGTGGCAAGGGCGCTGGGGCCGCATAGGTAAAGGCGGTATCGAATTTATAGGGAAGCAGAACGCTGATCCGGGTATTTCGGCTTGCTGACGCCATGCTGTATGCTTAGGCGCAGTTATACGAACCGGAAAGTAACCCATGAAATTCTTTGTCGACACCGCCGAAATCGCTGAAATCCGCGCCCTGGCCGCAACCGGCCTGTTGGATGGGGTGACCACGAATCCCTCCCTCATCGCCAAATCCGGGCGCAATATCCTCGATGTCATCGCCGAGATTTGCGAGGTGGTCTCCGGCCCGGTGAGTGCCGAGGTGGCCGCGACCGAATATGAGCAGATGATGAAGGAGGCCAAGGTGCTGCGTCAGATCGCGAAGAATGTCGCGATCAAGGTGCCGCTGACCCCCGATGGGCTGCGTGTCTGCCATGCGCTCGCGAAAGAAGGCACGCAGGTGAACGTAACCCTTTGCTTCTCGCCCGCGCAGGCGCTGCTGGCGGCCAAGGCGGGGGCCAGCTTCATTTCCCCCTTCGTTGGGCGGCTGGATGATATCGGCCAGAACGGCATGGAGCTGATCGCCGACATCGTGCAGATTTACGGCAATTATCCCAGCATCAAGACCGAGGTTCTAGTCGCCTCGATCCGCAACCCGATCCACCTGATCGAAGCAGCGAAAATGGGTGCCGATGTCGCGACCATCCCGCCCGGCGTGATCAAGCAGCTCTACCACCACCCGCTGACCGATAAGGGTTTGTCCGCCTTCCTGGCCGACTGGGCCAAGACCGGGCAGAGCATTGCCTGAACGGCTCTGCGCCGATTTTCTCTCCTGGCTCGGCGCTGAGCGCCGGGCCGCCACGAAAACGCGCGACACATATGGCCGCGATGTGCGGGCGTTTCTTGATTTCACCGCCCAGCATACGGGCGAGGCGGTGACCCCTGCCTCTCTTGCGGCCTTGCGCGCGGCGGATGTGCGGGCCTGGCTCGCCCTGGCCGCGCAAGCGGGCGATATGAACGCGACCCGGGCGCGCAAGCTCTCGGCCCTGCGCACGTTTTTCCGGTTTTTAAAATTACGCCACGGGGTGGATAATCCGGCCCTGCAGCTCATTGCCCGTCCGCGTCAGCACCGCCCGCTGCCGCGCGCGCTCTCGCCCGAGGAGGCGCTGCGCGTGGCGTACGAGATTGGCGAGGCAAGCGATCTGCCCGCCACGCAGGCGCGCGATACCGCGTTGATGACGCTGCTTTACGGAGCGGGCTTGCGGATTGATGAAGCGCTGTCGCTGAATGTGGGTAGCCTGCCCGCGGCCGACGATGCGCTGCGCGTGACCGGCAAAGGGGCGAAGCAACGGCTGGTGCCGCTTTTGCCCCTGGTGCGGGTGAATCTGGCCGCTTGGCTCAAATATCATCCAGCTCCCGCCCCGGATTCGCCCTTGTTCCTGGGCGTGCGCGGCAAACGCCTGAATGCTGGCGTGGTACAGAAAATCTTGCGCGATTTCCGGCGGCTGCACGGTTTGCCCGAACATGCCACGCCGCATGCGCTGCGCCATTCCTTCGCCACGCATTTGTTGGCGGGCGGGGCGGATTTGCGCGCCATCCAGGAGCTGCTGGGCCATGTCAGCCTCTCCACCACGCAGCGTTATACGGATGTGGAAACCCAGGTGCTCATGGATGTCTGGCGGCGGGCGCATCCGCGCGCCTGAAGCGGGCTGAATTTTCTGTTGCCAAGCGCTGGCAGGGCATGTCAGCATATCCCAATGATTACGATAGGGAATATGGCCAATAGCCCGGCCTATGCCATGGCCGGTCTTCTGGTGGGCCTGCTTGTGGGCATGACCGGTGTTGGCGGCGGTTCCCTGATGACGCCTTTGTTGGTGCTGCTGTTTGGTTTTCATCCCACCACGGCGGTGGGCACCGATCTGCTCTTCGCCGCCGTGACCAAGAGCGTCGGCACCACCATTCATAGTGCTGGCAAAACCGTGGAGTGGCGGATTGTCCGCCGCCTGGCCACGGGGTCGGTGCCGGCCACGCTGGTTGGCGTGCTGGCCATTGGCGAACTGGGGGTCAAAAGCCCGGTCGTGACCACCCTGATTTCGCTGACCATTGGCATTGCGCTGGTTTTGTGCGCTGTGTCGCTGCTGTTCAAGGAATGGATCGTCGCGGCCTTGAATCGTAAATTTCCCGGCTTTGGTGAGAATGCCCCGCCTTGGGTAACGGTGGCGGTTGGCGTGGTGTTGGGGTTGCTGGTTTCGCTTTCCTCGGTGGGGGCGGGCGCGCTGGGCACGGTCGCACTCATTATATTATATCCGCGTCTGCCGCTCGTGCGCATTGTCGGCTCCGATATTGCGCATGCCGTGCCGCTGACATTGCTCGCCGGGCTTGGGCATCTCTATCTTGGCACGATTGATTTTTCACTGCTCGGCGCGTTGCTGCTCGGCTCTGTGCCTGGGATCGTCATAGGCAGCCTGCTGGCGCGCCATGCGCCCGACCATGTCCTTAAAACCGGGTTGGGGATTATCCTCGGGTTGGTCGGTGTGCGGATGCTGCTGAAATAAGGCGCGGTTTTACCCGGTGCTAACCGCCGTGCGCAGCCGGATTTCGGCCATGCGCAGAGCCAGGGCCAGGGCCGCCAGGAGCAACACCGCCCCGGCCAGGAAGCCGCCCTCAAACCCCGCGGCGGGATGATGCCGCGTCATGGTCAGTGCCACGCCCGCCAGCGTGGCGCCAAAAGCGCCGCCAATGGCGCGCACCAGCAGCAAAATACCGGTCATGGCGCCAATTTCGGCGGGTCCGGCCAGGCTTTGCACCGCCACCAGCGTGGTGGGCATCAACCCGCCAAGTCCCAGGCCCGCCAGGGCGGAGAACGCGACCACCTGGTCCACGCCATTATGCGCGTGCGGCAGGGCCAGCAGCCCAAAGCCCGTGGTTGAGATGCAAAGCGCCACGGCCAACACGGGCTTGACCAGCCCGGTGCGGCGCGTGATCCGCCCGGCCGTGAAGGCCCCCACCGTCGTGACGAACAAAAACGGGACCATTTGCAGCCCCGCCAGGCCCGGGCTGACATGGTAGCGCTTTTGCAGCAGCAGCGGCAGCAGGAAGATGGCGGAGAACATAGCTGCAGAGTTGAGCAGGCCGATGGCGGCGACAAAACGCGCG
>JAKBBM010000092.1 GCA_021808545.1 Pseudomonadota bacterium
CTTCCAGGGTCAGCAAATCATCAAGCAGCCGCTGGTGATCGTGCTGCTGGCCGTGCCCATTCTGGTGCAGGTATTCTTCAACGCCACGCTGGCTTATGGGCTCAACCGCGCGCTGGGCGAGGCGCATAACATCGCCTGCCCCTCGGCCCTCATCGGCGCCTCGAATTTCTTCGAGCTGGCGGTGGCCGCCGCCATCAGCCTGTTCGGCTTCAACTCCGGCGCGGCGCTGGCAACAGTTGTCGGTGTGCTGATTGAAGTGCCCGTGATGCTGCTGACCGTCAAACTCGTGACCGCCACCAAGGGCTGGTATGAGCATGCGGATGGCGTCAAACCCCGTGGCTGAGACATCCTTGCCCAATCTCGATGAAGCGTGTTTCAGGCCGATTGATGAAGCACGCCTGTTCGATGCGCCCCGGCTGTCGCACAAGCCGCGCATTCTGCTGCTCTATGGCTCCGTCCGGGCGCGCGCCTTCAGCCGTCTGGTGACGGCGGAAGCCGCCGCGATTTTGCAAACTCTTGGCGCCGAGACACGCAGCTTTAACCCGTCTGGCCTGCCGCTGCCCGATGATGCCGGGGCAGATCACCCGAAAGTGCAGGAATTGCGGGATCTGGTGAGCTGGTGTGAGGGCATGGTGTGGTGCTCGCCCGAGCGCCATGGCGCCATGACCGGGATCATGAAGGCGCAGATTGACTGGATTCCGCTGGCTCTCGGCGCCGTGCGCCCAACGCAGGGCAAAACCTTGGCGGTGATGCAGGTGTGCGGTGGCTCGCAGAGCTTCAATGCGGTCAACCAGCTGCGTATTCTGGGCCGCTGGATGCGCCTGATCACCATTCCCAACCAATCCTCCGTGCCAAAAGCCTTCACCGAATTCGATGAGAATGACCGGATGAAGCCATCGCCTTATTACGACCGCATCGTGGATGTGATGGAGGAGCTGGTGAAGTTCACTCTGCTGACACGTGGCTGCGCGGATTATCTGGTGGACCGCTACAGCGAGCGCCGGGAAAATGCCGAAGAACTTTCCAAGCGGGTCAACCAGCGTTCGATCTAAACCGAGCGCTTGCGGAACAGCCAGCCCGCCGTGATGAGGCTGATGAGCGCAAGCACTGTCATCGCCGCGAACTGGGGCAGCAGGGCGGAGAGGCTGGGCTGTTCCAGGAAGCTTTCACGAATCACCACCAACGCGTAGCGCATGGGGTTGATGAGGGTGAGATCTTGCACAAAGGCCGGCATGTTGGCGATGGGTGTCGCGAAGCCCGAGAGAATGATGGACGGCACCATGAACAGGAAGGCGCCGAGCAGTGCCTGTTGCTGGGTGGCGGCGAGCGAGGAGATCATCAGCCCGATGCCGGTGACCGCGGCGATGAACAAAAACAGCCCCATATAGAGCAGGGCCAGCGAGCCCAGCAGCGGCACGCCAAACCATAAATGTGTGGCCAGAATAATAACCGTGCCTTCAATGAGGCCGATGATCAGGCCGGGCAGGCTCTTGCCGAGCACGATGTCGATCGGCCTGAGCGGCGTGACGAGGGTCTGGTCGAATGTGCCGGCCTCGCGTTCTCGCGCAACGGAAAGCCCCACCACCAGCAATGTGACGACCTGGGTGAGCAGCGCGACGATGCCGGGAATGATGAACCAATGTGAGTCGAGCGTGGGGTTATAGAGCGCGCGCGGCACGAGTTGTGCGGGCGGTGGCACGCCGCCATGCGCGGCGGCCCAGCTCTGGCTGGCGGAGGTGATGATGTCGCTGGCATAGCCGAGGATCAGCAAAGCGGTATTGGAATTACGGCCATCGACGATGATTTGCACGGGGGCTGGCTGACCAAGCAGCAGATTGCGCCCATAACGCGGGTCGATGTCGAGCACCATCTCGACGGCACGTGAATCAATGAGCTGCCTGATGCGCTCAGGGCTATGCAATACCGCGACCTGCTGGAAACTTGGCGCGCCGGCGAAATCCGCCACCAGATCACGTGACAGAGCGGTCTGGTCCTGGTCATAAACCGCGAAGGGAACGTGGTTGAGATCGAAGCTGGCGGCATAGCCGAACACGACAAGCTGAATGAGCGGCGGGCCGATCAGCACCATGCGGCTTTTGCCATCGCGCAAGATGGCGAGAAATTCTTTGATGACCAGAGCGAGCAGACGGGCGAGCATGGTTCAGTCGAGCCTCTTGCGCGCGGCCAGCCGGGCCAGCCCCAGAAAGATCACCGCCATGATCAGCAGGGCGAACAGATTGGGCAGGATGACGGACCACACCGTGCCGGCCAGAAACAGGCTTTGCAAAATGGCCACGAAATAGCGCGCCGCGACGATGTGGGTGAGCAGTTGGATGGGCGCGGGCATGGAGGAAATATCGAAGATGAAGCCCGAGAGGATGAAGGCCGGCAGGAAGGTGGTGATGATGGCGATCTGCCCGGCGACGAACTGGTTTTTGGCCACGGTGGAAATGAGCAGCCCCATGCCGAGCGAGGCGAGCATGAACAGCGACGAGGCCAGGCCAAGCACGCTGAACGAGCCCAGCAGCGGTACGCCAAACAGCCATGTCGCGATCAGCACCGAGACCACCATGCCGCCCATGCCGAGCAGGAAATAGGGGATGATCTTGGAGATCAATATCTCATGCATACTCACCTTGGTAACCATCAGCGCTTCCATGGTGCCGCGCTCCCATTCACGCGCGATGACCAGCGCGGTGAGCAGCGCGCCGGTGAGGGTCATGATGACGGCGATGAGCCCCGGCACCAGATAATCACGGCTGCTGACGGCGGGGTTGAACCAGATGCGCGGCTCGAGATCTATGGGTACAGGATTGGCAACGCCCGCCAGCGCCGCCTGCTGCGCCACCCAATCCGCCCAGCTTTGTTCAACATAATTTTCGATCAACCGGGCATTATTGGCGTCGATGCCGTTGACGAACAGGCCGATGGCCGGGCTTTGGCCCGCGGCGAGCTTACGGGCGAAATCACCTTGCAGCCAGATGAAGCCATCGATATCGCCATCATTCATAGCCCGCGCCGCGGCCGGTTCATTCGCGAAATCCTGTGGGGTGAAATAGGGCGAATGGCGGAATTCGGCGGTGAGGCTCGTGGCCGCGGCACTTGGTTCATCAACCACCAGCCCCAGCCCGGCATGGCGGGCATCGAGCGACACGCCATAGCCAAACAATAGCAGCAGCATTGTGGGCAGAATGAAAGCGATGGCGATGGAGGAGGGGTCGCGCAGGATTTGCAGCATCTCCTTGCGGATAAGGCCGCGCAGGCGCATCAGCATCGCGCTCATGCCGCTTGCCCGCTCTGCTGGGCGCTATTGGCCGCGATGAGGGCAACAAAGGCGTCCTCCATGGTTGGCGCGGGCCGTTCGGCCGTGCGGGCGGCGTTTTTAAGGTCTTCGGAGGTGCCAGCGGCCAGAATCCGCCCTTGCGCCATGATGACCAGATGGTCGCAATATTCGGCCTCATCCATGAAATGGGTGGTCACCAGCACGGTCACGCCCTGGTCCGCCAGCGCGTTGATGCGCCGCCAGAATTCACGCCGGGCCAGCGGGTCCACGCCGGAAGTTGGTTCATCGAGGAACAGCACGTCCGGCTCATGCATGAGCGCGCAGGCCAGCGCCATGCGCTGCTTGAAGCCCAAAGGCAGGTCGCGGCTGGTGGCATCGGCGTAATCGCCAAGCTCGAATTCACTGAGCGCCCAGGTGATGCGCTGAGCGCGCCGCGCCCCGCGCAGCCCGTAAGCCGAGGCGAAGAAGCGCAGATTCTGGATCACGCTCAGATCGCCATAGAGAGAGAATTTTTGCGCCATATAGCCAAGCCTGCCGCGCGCAGTGGCGGCGGCGGTGCGCAGATCAAACCCATCCACGCTCAGCCTGCCGCTGGTGGCGGGCAGCAGGCCGCACAACATGCGGAAGGTGGTGGATTTGCCAGCGCCATTGGCCCCCAGCAGGCCGAAGATCTCCCCACGCTGCACGGTGAAACTGATGTCATCAACCGCCGCGAAGGCGCCGAAGCGTTTAGTCAGGTGGTCAATCTCGATAGCCGTGCCTTGCGGCGCTGATGCAGCGGCGGGCGGTGTTGGCGTGGCCAGGGCTTGGATGCCCGTTTTGGCGCGCAAGAGATCGACAAACCTGTCCTCGAAACGCGGCGCGATGGGGCCAAGCGTGAGGCCGGTGATGCCAGTGGGCTGAATCGTCTCTGGCGCCGCGCCCGCATCAAGCACCAGGCGCACGGCTTCGCCCTGAATCAGCGCATCCGTTACGCCTGGCGTGGAAGAAAGCGCTGTTTGCAGCGCGCGCTTGGGCGTGCCATCCGCGCGGGCCAAAAAGCTGCGCCCCGCCGTGGCCTGGGTGAAATCTCCTGGCTTGCCCGCGCCGATCAATTGCCCCTCATGCAGCAGCAGCACCTCGTCGCAGCGTTCCGCCTCGTCGAGATAGGCGGTGGAGAGCAAAACGCTCATGCCGGCACCGCGCACGAGATGATCGACGATCTGCCATAGCTCCCGGCGCGACACCGGATCGACGCCGACAGTGGGTTCATCGAGCAACAAGAGACGGGGCGGGCGGATGAGCGTGCAGGCCAGACCCAGCTTTTGCTTCATGCCGCCCGAGAGCCGGCCCGCCAGGCGCGAGGTGAAGGGCTGCATGCCGGTCATGTGCAAAAGCTCGGCATAGCGGCCTGGGCGCGCGGCAACCGGAACGCCCTGCAAATCGGCGTAGAGGTCGAGATTCTCCTGAACGGTCAGGTCTTCATACAGCCCGAATCGTTGCGGCATATAAGAGATCATGCCTTGCACCTTGAGCGGTTCGGCGCGCACATCCGTGCCAAAAACGCTGATCTTGCCGTCATCGAGGCGGAGCAGCCCGGCGATGAGCCGCATCAGTGTGGTCTTGCCCGCGCCATCGGGGCCGATCAGCCCGGTCACCAGCCCCGGCGCGGTTTGCGCGCTCACCCCCTCAAGCGCGGTGACGGCACGCCTGGCCACGCGGAACCGGCGCGTGACCCGCTCCAGGACCAGCGCTTTTGGCGCGGCTTCAGTTGGCGGGGGCATTGGGGCCGCCGCACACATCCGCGCCCCGTGCCGCGCCCGCTGTCTGCGGCTGGGTGAGGCCGATGCTCACGGTCGCGGGCATGCCAAGCTGTAACTGGCCTTGCGGGTCGCAAGCATACACACGGAGCTGATAGACGAGTTGGGCGCGCAAATCGGGCGTCTCGACCGTCTTGGGCGTGAATTGGGCGGTAGGGGAGATGTAACCGACCCAGCCGCGATAGGTCTTGCCCGGATAGGAATCCGTGCTGATGTCGGCTTCCATGCCCAGCCGGATGCGGCCCAGATCGCTCTCGGGCACATAGGCGCGCACCCAGAGCGGATTGGTGAGCGCGATGACATAAACCGGCGCGGAAGGCGAGGTCATGTCGCCGGGTTCCTGCACGCGCTCTTCGATTATGCCATCGGCGGGGGCGTAGAGTTTGGTGTCTTTGTATTCCTGCGCGGCCAGGGCCGCGTTGGCTTTCGCGGCATCATAGGCGCCCTGGGCTGCGGCAATATCCTCGGCGCGCGCGCCTTTGACGGCCAATATGTAAGCCTGTTTGGCGGCTTCGTAATTTTGTTTGGCGTTGAGGTAGGCGGCCTGGGCGTCGTCGCGCTGCTGGATGGTGGCCGCGCCGCCGGGTGCCAGCGTGGCATAGCGGCTGAAATTGGCCGCATCGTTCTCGTAGACCACCTCCAGCGCATCCATCTGCGCCTTGGCCTGGGCGATTTGTTCCGGCCGGGAACCTGCGAGCAGTGCGGCCAGAACCTGCTGCTGATTGGCCGCTTGGCCGTTGGCGGCGGCCAGCGCATCGGCGAACCGGCTTTGTTCGAGCGTGGCAATCAGTTCACCTTTATGAACCGCATCGCCTTCCTGCACCAGCATGTGGTCAATCCGCCCCGAATCGTAAAACGCGGCGTAGACCTCGCGGATATCGACATTGCCATAGAGCGTGAGCCGGTTGGCATCGGGTGCCGCGCGCCAATGCTGATAAGCGCCCACACCCAGCCCCGCCACCACAATGACGGCGGCCACCAGAATGAGCTGTTTGCGTTTGACTGCCATGATATGCTTCGTCCCTGTCAGATGCCGGGGCGCCACCATGGAGAAACTATGCACCAAAACCTTCACCATCCTGGCGCCTCGTTCAGGTGATGCGCTCAAGCGCCAGGGCGATGCCTTGGCCGCCGCCAATGCAAGGTGTCACGACCCCTCGCCGGAGGTCATCACGTTGCATGGCATGTAGCAGCCGGGTGGTCAGCACCGCGCCTGTCGCCCCGATCGGGTGGCCATGGGCGATAGCGCCACCCTCCACATTCACGACATCCTCGGCCAGCCCCAGATCGTGAATGACGGCCAGCACGATCGCGGCGAATGCCTCGTTGATCTCGAAGCGGTCCACATCGCTGATCCTCCAGCCTGCACGGTCCAGCGCCTGACGCACGGCGGGCACCGGGCCAAGCCCGAAATAGCCAGGCTCCACCGCGCCAATCCCATAGGAGACCAGCCGCGCCATTGGCTTTAACCCATGCCGCGCGGCCCATTCCGCCTCCGCCACCACCATGGCCGCGGCCCCCGTGTTCAGCCCAGGCGCATTGCCAGCCGTGATAGTGCCATCCTTGCGAAAGGCAGGCTTGAGCGCGGCGAGGGATGCAAGTGTGGTGTCTGGCCGGTTATGCTCATCCTTCTCAAACCGGACTGGCCCCTTGCGCCCGGAAAG
>JAKBBM010000093.1 GCA_021808545.1 Pseudomonadota bacterium
CGCCCGCAATGTTGGCAAGCAAACGAAGATCTGGATGTCTTTGGTATATCAAATCGACTGAAAGTTTATTGATCTGATGAAGGGAGAGGCGGGTAAGGCGCCTCTCCGTTAAAACATGGCGATTAAGATTGAATATCAGCTGTATTTTTCAATATAAAATCGGATTTCAGTATAGATCGCACAGGTAGCGTTTCTCCACAGCCATGTTATCCAAGAGGGCGCTTGCGTTGTTCCGGTCCATGCATCCGTGCAAGCCAATCATCTCACACAGGCTTTCGTGCACATCTTTTGCCATGCGCGCGGCATCACCACAGATATAAATATACGCGCCCGCCTGCACCCACTCCCATAGCTGTTTTCCTTCTTCGCGCAGTTTGTCCTGCACATAGATTTTTTGCGCCTGGTCGCGCGAGAAGGCGGTGGAGAGGCGATGCAGAAACCCATTGCGGGCCAGGGCCTCCAGCTCATCCCGATAATAAAAATCGTAGGCTTCCCGCTGCTCGCCAAACACCAGCCAATTGCGGCCCCTGGCGTTGCGGGCCTGGCGCTCCTGCAAAAACCCCCGGAACGGGGCGACGCCGGTGCCAGGGCCGATCATGATGATGGGCGCGGCATCGTCCGCCGGCAGATGAAAATGCCCGGAGGGTTGAATGAACAGCCCGGCCCCCGTTGCGCGGTCTACCAGAAAACGCGAGCAGAGCCCGCCGCTAGGCCGGCCTGCGAATTCATGGCGCACGATATTCACCGTCAGATGCACTTCACCGGGATAAACACTCTGACTGGAAGAAATGGAATAAAGGCGCGGGGTAAGCGGTTTCAAAACGCCCAGCCATTCCTCTGGCGTGGCACGAACGGTAAATTCCGCCAGCACATCCCGTAATTGCCGGCCCCAAAGCCAGGCCTGCCGGGTTAGGTCATCCTGCGCCGGGAGCTGTACGGCCAACGCCGGGGCGCGCTCGGCGCAGAAGGCCAACAGCGGCGGGGTCAGGCGGGAAATATCGCGCTTAGCCAACGCCTCGGGGGGCAGCGCCATCAACCTGGCCATCTCCTCCAGCAGAGCTGGATCGTTTTCCGGCCAGACGCCCAACGCATCACCTGGCTGATAGCTGAGGCCGGATTCGGCCAGATCAAACACAAGATGCCGCGTTTCCTTTTCGGAACCTGAGGCGTTCAAGCGGCGATTACCGACCAGCCGCGCCATGAACGGGTTGGCGCGGGAAATAGCGGGTGGTGCTGATGGCGCCAAGGCGGTTTCCTGCTGACCGAGGGCTTCTTGCGCCTGCGCCAGCCAGGTTTGCACCTTGTCATCTTCGCCCGGCTCGCAGTTCCAGCGTGGCAGCAAGGTCTGCGCGCCCAAAGCGGCCAGGCGTGTTTCCAGCCGGGCGCCAAATCCGCAAAACTGGGCGTAGGCGGAATCCCCGAAGGCCAGTACGCCGAAGCGTAAACTCTCCAGCCGAGGTGCGGTTTCCGCCGCCAGAGCCTGCCAGAAGCGGGCGCCATTATCCGGCGCCTCGCCATCGCCAAAAGTGCTGGCAAACATCAGCACCGTACCGCAAAGCGCGGAAGGAGCCACATCGTTCAACGCCCGCGGCTCGGCATTCAGGCGCCGCGCTGCCTCCCGCGCATGGCCCTCCGCCGTGCCGGTCTGTGAGGCATAGAGAATGGTCACCGGCGCCGCCCCCGGCTGCGGCACGCGGGAGAGCAGCCCGGCCAGTAGCCCGTTGAGATAGAGCAGCCGCTCCGGCGCCAGCGGCGCGCTGGCGGGCAATTCGGGGATTCCGGTAGGGTTCAGGCGATAGCCTTGCAGGAAGCCGTGCAGATAATGCCGCTCATCCGCCGCCAGCTCAAGCAGGGCTGTTTGGGTGCCCAGAAGCGCGTTCAGGGGCGCCAGCGCCTCAGGCATGGCTGGTTTAACGGCTTCCACCCGCGCCAGCGCCACGGCGCAGATTTTATATTCCGGCTGCAGGGAAATCTCGTCCACCCCGGCACTGGTAATTTGGTTGATGGCGAGGTCGTCTCCGAACACGTCGTTCCAATGAAAGGGCGCGAACAAGCAACCGGGTTGCACGCGGCTGCTCACCAAAGCGGGTAACACAGCGCGGCCACGGCGGGAGCGCAGCTCCAGGCTGTCCCCCTCCAGCAGCCCCAACGCCGCCGCGTCCTGTGCATGAATCTCCACGAACGGGCCAGGGTTGAGCTTGTTGAGGGCTGGCACCTTCCCGGTTTTGGTGAGGGTGTGCCATTGGTGCTGCACCCGGCCGGTATTCAAGGTGAAGGGAAACGCCTTGTCAGGCAGTTCGGCGGGCGGCAGGCAGGCGCGCGGATGAAACAGCGCCTTGCCGGAGGTGGTGGGGAATAAAGGGGTACCGCTTTCCATGTAGCGCACCGGGTTGCGCGGCCCGGCCTGCGGGCCAACAGGCCATTGCAGCGGGGTTTGCGCCAACCGTGCGTGGCTGGCGCCGGAAATATCGTATCCGGTACGGGGGTTTGAAAAACGCCTGATCTCATCGAAGATTTCGGCGGCATTGTCATAAGCGAAGCCAGAATAGCCCATAGCTTTCGCTACCTCCGCCAGCCATTGCCAATCCGCCATCGCCTCGCCTGGCGGGGGCACGGCCTGGGGGGCAAGCGTCATGTTTCGTTCGGAGTTCACCATCACCCCATCTGCCTCGGCCCATAGGGCGCCGGGTAGCAGAATATCCGCATAAGGGGCGGTTTCCGTGTCCAGGTAAGCATCCTGCACAATCACCAGTTCCGCTGCCTTCAGCCCCTCTATGGTGCGGCCGCGCGCCGGCATACTGGCCACCGGGTTGGTGCAGATGACCCAGCAAGCCTTGATGCGGCCTTGCGCCATCTCGTCGAACATCTCCACCGCCCCGGTGGCGGGGGCCTCGCGCAGCGTGCCGGGGGGCAGGTTCCATATGGTTTCGGTAAAGGCGCGGTCTTCAGCATTTTTTGCCGAGCGCTGGCCGGGCAGGCCGGGGCCCATATAGCCCATCTCGCGCCCGCCCATGGCGTTGGGCTGGCCGGTGAGGGAGAACGGCCCGGCACCAATGCGGCAAATGGCGCCGGTGGCCAGATGCAGGTTGCAGAGCGCATTGGTGTTCCAGGTGCCGCGTATGCTTTGGTTCAGCCCCATCGTCCAAAGGCTGACGAAACGCGGGCTGCGGCCAAGCCATGCGGCGGCCTGGCGAATATCCGCCTCGGCCAGCCCGGTCATCTGCGCCACGCGCGGCAGGGTGTAGTCTTCCAGCAAGGGCAGCATCGCATCCCACCCCTCGGTATGGGCGGCGATGAAGGCGGAATCGGTTTTACCTGCCTCGTGCAGCAGGCGCAGAATACCGTTGATGAGCGCGATGTCACTGCCAGGTTTAAGCTGCAGGAACAGATCCGCCTTGTCCGCCGTGGCGCTGCGGCGCGGGTCCAGCACAATTAGCTTGGCGCCCTGCTTCACCCGGTCCAGCAAGCGCAGGAACAGGATGGGGTGGCAATCCGCCATGTTGGCGCCGATGACCAGGAAGGTATCGGCATGGTCTAAATCGTCATAGGAGCCGGGCGGGGCGTCCGCGCCCAGAGAAAGCTTGTAACCTGAAGTGGCGCTGGCCATGCAGAGGCGGGAATTGGCCTCGATATGCCGGGTGCGGATAAAGCCTTTCGCCAGCTTGTTGGTGAGATATTGGGCCTCCATTGACATCTGGCCGGAGACGTAGAAACTCACCGCATCCGGGCCATGCGCCGCGATAATTTCCCGCAGGTGCCTCGCGGCTTGCGCAATTGCCGTGCGCAGGGGTACGGGCTGCTGCTCATCATCCCGTGCCGGGCGCACATAGGCGCTGGCCAGGCGCCCTTGCGTGAGCGGCACATGGCAGCTTTGCCCCTTGGTGCAGAGCCGCCCCTTGTTGGCGGGGTGGGATTTGTCCCCGCTGACCTTGGTGACGCGCCCGTCTTCCACTTGCAGCACAATGCCGCAGCCCACCCCACAATAGGGGCAGGCGGATTTTACGGTTTCTGTGTTCATGCCATCCAACAACGCGGCCTCAGGCGCAGGCTTCGGCCAGCAGGAGGGCGGGCTGGCGTGCGGCCAATGCGTCGCCAACCAAAATCAGCACCGGCCCATCGCCCGCCGCCCGCAAGGCGCTGGGCAGGCTGCCCGCCGTGCCGCTGATGGTACGCTCATCCGGCCGCGAGACATTTTCGATGGCGAGGGCTGGCGTTGCCGGGTCCAACCCGGCTTCCACCAGATGCGCCGCGAAGCCGCCGAAATTTTGCGCGCCCATATACACCGCCAGTGTGCCGCCCTTTTGCGCCAGGGCCGCGAAATCATGCCCGGGGATTGAGCCATCCGCCGCGTGGCCGGCGACAAAATGCACCGCGCGGGAGACCAGGCGCTGGGTGAGTGAGTGCTTGAGCGAGGCGGACGCCGCCAGGGCGGCGGTGATGCCGGGTACGATCTCGTAGGCGATGCCCGCGGCGTCCAGCGCCTGCATCTCTTCCGTGGCGCGGCCGAAGATCATCGGGTCGCCGCCTTTCAGCCGCAGCACAATGCCCTCGCTGGTTTGCGCTTCCTGTACCAGCAGCGCACAAATCTGCTCTTGTGTCGCAGAATGGCGGCCGCAGCGCTTGCCGACATCGATGAGCTGCGCCGCCGGGTTGGCAAGGGCGAGGATCTCCTCGCTCACCAGCGAATCATGCAGGATCACGCTGGCGGTTTGCAGCAGGCGCAGCGCCTTCACGGTGAGCAGGTCTGGGTTGCCCGGCCCCGCCCCGGCCAAAAACACGCTGCTCATGGTGTCACCGCCAGCAGCACGCGGCCATGTTCTAGCTTCACGCTAAAACGCTTGGTACATCCATCATCCGGCCCTTCCACCGCGCCGGTTTCCAGCGAGATGACCCAGGCATGCAGCGGGCAGGTTACCGATGTGCCATGCACGATGCCCTGGCTGAGCGGGCCTTGTTTATGCGGGCATTCATCGCGCAGGGCGAACACGCGGTCATCTGCCGTGCGGAAGATGGCGATGTCGCCCATGGCGGTTTTCACGCAACGCGCACCAAGACGAGGAATATCAGAAAGGGCACCAACATCTGTGAAAATCGGAGAGATCATATTCATTACACCAACTCCGCCAGCGGTTGATATTTCTGCCAATTCTTCGCGGCCTCCTCGGCCCAGGGGTCAATCTGTGAGAAGCTTTGCGCATACAGGAATTTCGCATAGAGCGCCTTGCGGTTTGGCTCGTCATCGACCATCTGCGCCTGCACATATTTCAGGCCCACACGCTCCACCCACGGTGCGGTGCGTTCCAGGTAACGTGCCTCCTGCCGGTAAAGCTGCAGGAAAGCGCCGCAATATTCCAGAACCTCGTCCTCGGTTGTCACCTTGCAGAGCAGATCCGTGGCGCGGACCTTGATGCCGGCGTTGCCGCCCACATGCAGGTCCCACCCAGCCTCGGTGGCGACCACGCCGAAATCCTTGATCGTCGCTTCCGCGCAATTGCGCGGGCAGCCGGAGACAGCCAGCTTCACCTTGTGCGGATGCCAGGAGCCCCATGTCATTTTTTCCAGCGCGATGCCCATGGCGGTGGAATCCTGCGTGCCGAAGCGGCACCATTCCGAGCCCACGCAGGTTTTCACGGTGCGCAACGCCTTGCCGTAGGCATGGCCAGAGACCATACCGGCGGCGTTGAGGTCCGCCCACACCGCGGGCAGGTCTTCCTTCTTCACGCCAAACATATCCACACGCTGGCCGCCGGTGATCTTCACCGTGGGGATAGCGAATTTCTCGCATACATCGGCAATGGCGCGTAGCTCCTTCGCCGAGGTGACCCCACCCCACATGCGCGGCACCACGGAATAAGTGCCGTCCTTCTGGATGTTGGCGTGGACACGCTCATTCACGAAGCGCGATTGCGAATCATCCTGGTATTCGCTGGGCCATTCGCACAACAGGTAGAAGTTCAACGCCGGACGGCAGGAGGCGCAGCCATCCGGTGTTGTCCATTCCAGCGCCTGCATCACGGCGGGAATGCTCTTGAGGCTTTGGGTGCGGATGCGCTGGCGCACTTCGTCGTGCCAGCGGCTCGTGCATTTGCACATAGGCTTCGCCGCGGCGGGTTTGAAATCCGCCCCCAGAGTGAGCTTCAGCAGCCCTTCCACCAGCCCCGTGCAGGAGCCGCAGGAAGCAGAAGCCTTGGTGCAGGCGCGTACATCGTCAACACTGGTGCAGCCGCCCTCGATAGCTTTGACGATGGTGCCTTTCCGGACACCATTGCAGCCGCAAATCTCGGCGTCATCTCCCAGCAGCGCCAGGCTCTCATGCGGGTCGGAAGCGGTGGACACGGGGCCGTGGATCACGGTTTCCCGCAAGGCACCAAGATCCTGACCATCCTTCAGAAGCTGGAAATACCAGTTGGCATCAGAGGCATCG
>JAKBBM010000024.1 GCA_021808545.1 Pseudomonadota bacterium
TTCCGATCCCTTCCGGTGCCGCGCATAACCAAATGCTGCTCGGCCCAGAACATAAGGATGCCAGCCAGCCTGGCGTGACCAATGCGGGCATGGCGCTCGTCTGACAATGCCGGAGACCTCCCCCATGCGCAGCGCGACCATCTCTGTTCTGGTCGAGAATGAATCCGGCGTTCTCGCCCGTGTCATCGGGCTGTTTTCCGGCCGTGGCTATAATATCGACAGCCTAACCGTCGCCCCCGTGGAGCGTGATGGCTCCAAAAGCCGCATCACCGTGGTCACTCAGGGCACGGAGATGGTCATCGAACAGATCAAGGCGCAGCTCGACCGGCTGGTGCCGGTCTATAAGGTGCTGGACCTGACTGAAGGGCCGCATCTGTCGCGCGAACTGGCGCTGATCAAGGTGATCGGCACGGGCGAGAAGCGGGCCGAGGCGCTGCGCCTGGCCGATGCCTTCCGTGCCCGCGTGATCGACGCGACGACCGAGAGCTTCACCTTCGAGCTGACCGGCGCCACCGACAAGCTGGATGCCTTTCTCGACCTGATGCGCCCGCTGGGCCTGGCTGAGGTCTCGCGCACCGGGGTTGCCGCCATCGCGCGCGGGCTGAACACGATCGGCTGAATAGAGCGCGTCAGGCCGCCGGGCGAGCTTGCGCGGCGTCCTCGGCCGCGCGCAGCAGGCGCAGGAAATTGCCGCCCCAGATCAGTTCCAGCTCCGCCCGGCCATAGCCACGCCGGACCAGCTCGACGGTCAGATTCGGGGCTTGTGCGGCGTTCATAAAGCCGCGTACCCCGCCCCCGCCGTCAAAATCCGTGCCGATTCCCACATGCGCGATCCCCATGCGGCGCACGGCATAATCCACGTGGTCGGCAATATCGGCCACGGTCAAATCCACCGCCCGCGCGCCTTTGCGCAAGAAATTGGAGACGATGGTGATCTGCGCCAGCCCCCCGCTTCCAGCCAGCGCGTCGAGCTGCTCATCATCCAGATTGCGCTTATGGTCGCACAGCGCCTTCATGCAGGAATGGGTGGCCAGCACCGGCACGCGCGAGCGGCGCACCGCCTGCAGCATGGTGGATTTGGCCACGTGCGAGATATCGATAAGGATGCCAAGTTCGTTCATCCGCGCGACCACCGCCTGGCCGAAATCCGACAACCCGCCAAATTCGCGCTCCTCATCGCCCAGATTGCGCAGCGCAATGGCGGCATCGCCAATCTCATTATGGCCGTTATGGGTAAGGGTGATGTAGCGCACCCCGGCAGCGGCGAATTCATCCAGCTGCGCCAAATCGCGCCCCAGCGCATAGCCATTCTCGATGGCGGGGATAATCCCGGTCCGCCCGGCGGCAAAGGCGGCCTCGATCTCATCGGCCGTGCGGGTCAGTATGCCGCCCGTGCCATCGGCGGGCGCCATTTCAGCAATGGCGGCCAGCATGGCGCGCGCCCGGGCGGTGGCGGCCATATGCCCCGCCGCATCGCGCGGGCCTTGCGGCACATAGGCTGCAAAACACACAGCCGCGATGCCGCCCCGCTTGAGCTTGGGCAAATCCACACAGCGCGGCCCATCGGTAAATGGGCTCGGGCCCTCCGGCCAGGGAATGTCAACATGCGTGTCAATGGCCAGCAGGCCGTCATGCGGGTCATTCATCATGGGGCTCACGTTCCAGCGCCCGGCAGCCCGCGTCAAGCGCCTTGCGCATCACGCTGGGCAGGGCCGCCGTGGCGGCGGGGGCAAAGAGCGCCCCTTTGGGCAGCGTTTTACAGCGCGCCGCCAGCACGCGCAGGGTCAGGGTGAAATGGGTAAAAACATGCTCAATCTCGCCCGCTGCCCGCCAATTGGCGCGGCTGGGGGCGGTCTCGGGCAGGGCCAGCATGCCGCCCAGCAGCCCGCGCGGCGGACGGCGGATGAGCAGCGCATGATCTGCCGCATCCAGCAGCACATAGGCCTCGCCCGTGCGGTGCGGGCGCTTTGGCTTGGGCGCGCGCGCCGGCAGGCTCTGGGCCAGCCCCCTCATCCGCGCGCGGCAATGCGCCGCCCACGGACAGCGTTCGCAAGCGGGCGATTTTGGTGTGCAGAGTGTTGCCCCCAGATCGAACAAGGCTTGCGCGAAATCGCCCGGGGCCTTGCGCGCCGCCGCATCTTCCATCAGCCCGCGCGCCGCCTCGGCAATCTGCGCCTTGGCCCCGGGCAAGGGGGTGGTTACCGCAAAAAGCCGGGCGACGATTCGCTCGACATTGCCATCCACCGGCAATACCGGCAGACCAAAGGCAATGGCGCCAATGGCATTGGCCGTATACGGCCCAATGCCAGGCAGTTCACGCAGCCCCTCAACCGTGCGTGGAAACCCGCCTTGCGCCGCCACGCGCTTTGCGCATTCATGCAGGTTGCGCGCACGGGCATAATAGCCCAATCCGGCCCAATGGCCGCAAACTTCCTCGGTACTGGCGGCGGCCAGCGCCGCCACGTTGGGGTAGGCGGCCAGAAATTTGTCGTAATAGGGGCGCACCGTGGCCACCACTGTCTGCTGCAACATGATCTCGGAAAGCCAGACATGATACGGGTCCGCCACTTGCCCGGGGGCGGCGCGCCAGGGCAAATGACGGCGGTGCCTTGCGTACCAGGAAAGGAGTCGCCGTGCCGGGGGAGAGGAAGACGCGTTCTGCACGGATGCCAGCTTTGCCGCCAGAACCAGCGGCGCGCAACTATGGGCCGCGCAATATCGCCGGGCTGCTGGCGCCGGTGCTGCGCCCGGTTTTCCGCCGCCGGGCCCCGGCCGCCTCCAGCCTGCTGGCGGATTGGCCACATCTGGCCGGGCCCAATCTCGCCGCGCAGGCCAGCCCGGTTAAATTCGCCGGCGGCACGCTCACCCTGGCCTGCACCGGGCCGGTGGCAATGGAATTACAACTCGCCGCCCCGCAACTCATCGCTCACCTTAATCTCGCCTTGGGGTCGGCCATGGTGGAGCGGCTGCGTTTCGTGCAGGCAGCGCCCCGTCCGCCGGCCACGCCACCAGCCCAACCACCCCGACGCGATATCGCGCCACCGCCCGGCCTGCCCGCGGGCGCGCTGGGCGAGGCCCTGGCCCGGCTCTATCAGGGCCTAAAAACCCGTGGATAACTCAGAATCCGGGTTCGACTTTCCTGGAAAAACCCGTCTACACTATATATAGGAGAGAAAATGCAAATCACCCGCCGTTCCACACTAGCCCTTGTGGGCAGCGCATTCATAGCCCCTGCGGCCATGGCGGCTGGCTTCACGCCCAGCCCCTATTCCAAGCGTTCCATCGGCTCGCCCAACGCCCCGGTCACGGCGATTGAATATTTTTCTCTCACCTGCACCCATTGCGCGGAATTCGCGACGGTGACGATGCCCAAGGTCAAGCCCAAACTGGTCGATACCGGCATCCTGCAAATCGTCTATCATGATTTCCCGCTCGACCGCGTGGCCCTGCATGCCGCCCAGGTCGCGCGCTTTCTGCCGCCTGAGCAATATTACCCGTTCATCGAGGCGCTTTTCGCCAGCCAGAATGAATGGGCCTTCCGACCGCACGAGGATTACCACAAATCGATCTTCGAATTCGCGGCCCTGGCCGGCATGGATAAAGCCACCTACGATAAAGCCTGGAACGATAAGAAACTGGCCGATTTCATCCTTCAGGGCCAACAGGAAGCGGAAACGATGTACCATATCGATGCCACCCCCTCCTTCATCATCAACGGCAAACTCCACCCCGGCGCGATGCCGTATGATGATTTCGCCGATATCGTGACCAAGGCCGCCAAAGCCGCCAAGGCCGCGAAGGGATAAGGCGCGCATGCCCGCCCGTTTCGCCCGCCTGCGCATTGCCGGGTTCAAGAGCTTCGCGGACCCGACCGTGGTCGAGATCCTGCCGGGGCTGACAGGTGTGGTCGGGCCGAACGGGTGCGGCAAATCCAATGTCATCGAGGCGCTGCGCTGGGCCATGGGCGAATCCAACGCCCGCCATATGCGCGGTGCGGAGATGGAGGATGTGATCTTTGCCGGCACCGCCGGGCGGGCAGCGCGCAACCTGGCGGAAGTCACGCTGACGCTGGAAGAAACCCAAGGCCTGGCCCCACCGCCTTTTCACGAGGCGCCTGATCTTGAAATCTCGCGCAAGATCGAGCGCGGGGCAGGCAGCGCCTACCGGGTTAACGGCAAGGAGGCCCGGGCGCGCGACGTGCAGACCCTGTTTGCCGATCTTGCCTCGGGTGCGCGCGCCTCGGCCATGGTGTCTCAGGGGCGGGTGGGTGCGCTGGTTGGCGCCCGGCCGGATGAACGCCGTGCCTTGCTGGAAGAAGCCGCCGGCATTACCGGCTTGCACGCCAGGCGGCACGAGGCGGAGCTGAAACTAAAAGCCGCCGAGCAGAATTTGCTGCGCGCGGACGATCTGAAAGGCCAGGTTGAGGCCCGGCTGGACGCTTTGAGAAAACAAGCCCGCCAGGCCAACCGCTACCGCAATCTCTCGGGCAATATCCGCGCGGCGGAGGCGGAATTGCTCTCCATCCAGCGCGCCCTGGCGGATGCGCAGCGCATCGCGGCACAAGCCGCCTTTGCCGCGGCCGAGGCGCGGGTGACCCAGGCCACCCAAACCGCCACCGCACGTGCCGAGGCCACCGAGGCCGCGCAAGCCGCCCTGCCGCCACTGCGCGAGGCCGAGGCCGAGGCCCGCACCGGGCTTGAGCGCGCGCGCATCGCCGCTGAGCAAATGGAAGAAGCCGAAAGCCGCGCCCGCACCGCGTTGGCAGAGGCCCGTACCCGGCTGGAGGCGCTGACCCGCGACCATGCGCATGCCGCGCGCCTAGCGGCCGATGCCGAGGCCGCGCGCACCCGGCTGGAAGATGAACAAGCCCGCCTGAACGCCGAAAGCTCAGCCGCCCCCGCGATCCTGGCCGAGGCTGAAGCCGCCTTCCATGAGGCGCAAGAGGCGATGCGGCAAGCCGAGATCGAGGCCAACCGCGCCACCGAAGAGGCGGCACGGATCGCCGCCGAGGCCGAAACCGCGCGGCGCGCTTTGGCCGAAGCCGAAGCCCGTGCCCGCCGCTTTGCCCAGCGCGCGGCCGAGGCCCATGCCGAATATGAGAAGCTCGCCGCCACGCTGGTTTCGGCCGAGCGGGTCCATGCCGCCGAAGCCGCGCGTAACGAGGCCGAGGCCGGCCTGGCCACCGCCCGCGATGCCGAAGCCCATGCCGAGCAGGCCGGCGCTGCAGCCGAAGCCGAAGCCGCCGAGGCCCGCACCAAGGCCGAGGCCGCCCTTGCCACCGCCAGGGCTGAAGCCGCCGCCGCCGAGGCCGCCGCCACCAAAACCACAACCGAGCATGATGCCCTGGCCGCCCTGCTTGGGCAAAAATTCGGCCGCGAGCGCGCCCCCATTCTCGACCAGATTTCCGTGCCGCCGGGGCTGGAAGCCGCGCTGGGTGCGGCCCTGCGCGAAGAACTTTCGGCCAGTGCCGAGCTCAGCGCCGCGCGCCATTGGCGCCACCTGCCCGCCCTGCCGGCTACTTCCAACAGCACGGGGCTGCCCAGCCTCGCCACGCTGGTGCAGGGGCCTGACGCACTAACCCGCGCGCTTGAACATATTTTATTGCTGCCCGACGAGGCCGACGGCGATGCGCTGCAGCCTGCCCTGCTGCCTGGACAAAGCCTGGTATCGCGCACAGGTGCTGTGTGGCGATGGGATGGCTATACGGTGCGCGCGGGTGCGGCCTCGGAAGCCGCTGTGCGCCTGCAGCAGCGCAACCGGCTGGCCGCCTTGGCCAAAGAGCGCGATACCGCGCGCCAAGCCGCCGAAACCGCCCGCGCCAGCCGCCAGGCCGCCGAAACCGCCGAGCGCGAGGCCCGCGCGGGCGCAACCCAGGCACGCGAGGCGCGGCAAAAGGCCGAGGCCGCCGCGCGCGAGGCACGGCGCGCCGCCGAACAGCATTTCGATAAGGCCCGCGGCGAGGCCCTGCGTCTGACCGCCGAGGCCGAACGCGGTGCGGCCCGCGCCGCCACCGCCAAAACCCAGCGCGACCAGCTTGGCCTTGAGGCCGCCGAGGCCGAAACCGCCCTGGCCCGCGTGCGCGAAACCGCCGCCGGGGTGGCGGATGTGAATGCGGCGCGCAGCGCCATGGAGCAGGCGCGCGCCGCCATGGGCCAAGCCCGGCAGGCGGAATCGGCCGCGCGTGGGCGGCTCGCCACCTTGCGCAATACCGAGACCCAGCGCGCCCACCGGCTGCAAACTCTGGCCCAGGAAATGGCCGATTGGGCCGAGCGCGGGCGCGATGCGGCCGACCGGCTGACCGACCTTGCCGCCCGGCTGGCCGAAGGCCAAGGCGCCATCGCCGAGCTGCAAGCCGCCCCCGAGGCCGCCGCCACCGCCCGGCGCGATGCGGCCGAAACCCTGGCGGCCGCGGATGCCTCCCACCGCCGCGCCGCCAACGCCCTGAACGAGGCGCAAAAAACCGCCGATGACGCCGCCGCCACCGCCCGCGCGGCCGAGGCCGAGGCCGCCGCCGCGCGCGAGGCCAGAGCGCGCGAGGAAGGCAATATCGCCACCGCCAACCATGGCTGGGGCAGTGTGGCCGAGCGCATATTGGAGCGGCTCGGCGCCAACCCCACCCTGCCCGACCCGCCGGAAGACCCAACGCCCGAGCTGGAGGACAAGGCCCGCAAACGCTGGGAGCGGCTGGTGCGCGAGCGCGATGAGATGGGCCCGGTTAATCTGCGCGCCGAAATCGAGGTGGGCGAGGCGGAAGAGGCGATTGCCACGATCGAGCGCGAGCGCGAGGAGATCACCTCGGCCATCGCCAAGCTGCGCGGCTCCATCGGCCATATCAACCGCGAGGGGCGCGAGCGGCTGGGGGCCGTGTTCACCGAGGTGGACAAGCATTTCCAGGCCCTGTTCAGCCGTATGTTCAATGGTGGCAAGGCGCATCTCGCCCTTGTCGGCTCCGATGATCCGCTGGAAGCCGGGCTGGAGATTTTTGCCCAGCCGCCGGGCAAAAAACTCAGCACGCTCTCGCTGCTCTCGGGCGGCGAGCAGGCGCTCACGGCCCTGTCCCTCATCTTCGCCGTGTTCAAATGCAACCCGGCCCCCATCTCGGTGCTGGACGAGGTGGACGCCCCGCTGGATGATGCCAATGTCGAGCGCTTCTGCAACCTGCTGGAGGATATGGTGAGCGACACCGGCACGCGCTTCCTGGTCGTCACCCATCACCATCTCACCATGGCGCGGATGGACCGGCTTTACGGGGTGACAATGCAGGAACGCGGCGTCTCGCGGCTTTTATCGGTGGATTTCTCCCGGGCGAAGGACATGGTCGACCCCACCCAGACGGCCATGGCCGCGGAATGATGACATGACCCCTGCCGAAAAATCAAACGCCTTGCGCCAGGGGCTGAAAGTACAGGGGCTGGATGGGTTCATCGTCCCGCGCGCCGATGAGCATCTGGGCGAATATGTGCCCGCTTGCGCCGAGCGCCTGGCTTGGCTCACCGGCTTTACCGGCAGTGCGGGGCTTGCCATCGTGCTGGCCGAACGTGCCTGCCTGTTCTCCGATGGCCGCTACATCCTGCAAATGGCCGAACAGACCGACCCGGCTTTATGGGAGCGGCGCCATATCATCGAGGACAAGCCCGAGGATTGGCTGCGCGAGGCCGCCCCCGGCCTGCGTATCGGCTACGATCCCTGGCTGATCAGCGCCGCGGGGCTGAAGCGCTTTACAGGCGTGGAGATGGTGCCCGTTACCGCCAATCCGGTGGATGCGGCCTGGACCGACCGTCCGGCCCCGCCATTGGCCCCGGCCGTGCCGCATGCGCGCGACTATACGGGCGAGGACGCCGCCGCCAAGCGCGCGCGGCTGGGCGAGCAACTGCGCGCGGCCGGGCAGGATGCCGCCATCCTCACCGATCCGGCCTCGCTTGCCTGGCTGTTCAACATACGCGGCACGGATGTGGAATTCTGCCCCGTGGCCCTGGGCTACGCGCTGTTGCGCGCGGATGGCACGGCGATTTTGTTCATGACCGCGCAAAAGGTCACGGCGGCGTTGCGCGCGCACCTTACAACGGACGTGGCGGTGCAACCGCGCGAGACCCTGGAGGCCGCCCTCAAGGCCCTTTCCGGCAAGACCGTGCGCTACGATCCGGCGAGCCAGCCCGTCTGGTTCGAGATGACGCTGCGCGCCGCCGGCGCCATAATCGCCCCCGGGCCGGACCCGGTGGCCCTGCCGCGCGCCTGCAAAAACGCGGTGGAGCAGGCCGGCGCGCGAACCGCCCACTTGCGCGATGGCGTGGCCATGGTTGAATTCTTAAGCTGGCTGTCACGCGCGGCGCCCTCTGGCGCGCAAAGCGAGATGACGGCGGCGGCGCATTTGCTGGATTGCCGGGCCCAGGGCGCGCTGTTCCGGGGCGAGAGTTTTCCCGCCATCTCGGGCGCGGGCGAGCATGGCGCGATCATCCATTACCGTGTCACGCCGCAAACCGACCGCGCACTGCGTGCCAACGAGGTTTATCTCATCGATAGTGGCGGCCAGTATCTGGACGGCACCACCGACATCACCCGCACGGTCTGGACCGGGCCCGACCCCGCCCCCGACAACGTGCGCGACCATGCCACCCGGGTGCTGGCCGGGCATATCGCGCTGGCCATGGCGGTGTTTCCCCAAGGGGTGGCGGGCGCGCATCTCGATGCGCTGGCCCGGGCAGCACTTTGGCAGGCAGGGCTGGATTACGACCATGGCACCGGCCATGGTGTGGGCTCCTACCTCTCGGTGCATGAGGGGCCGGCCGGAATCTCGCGCGCGGCCAAGCCCGTGCCGCTGGAAGCAGGCATGATCCTCTCCAACGAGCCCGGCTACTACCTGCCAGGGGCTTATGGCATCCGGCTGGAAAACCTGCTGCTGGTGCAACCGGCAGATCTGCCCGGCGCGGCCAAGCCCTTCCTGCGCTTCGAGGTGCTGACCCTGGCCCCGTTCGACCGCGCGCTGATCGAGCCCGCCTTGCTTGCCCCCGCCGCGCGGGCCTGGTTGAACGATTACCATGCGCGAGTGCGGGCCGAACTCACGCCGCACCTGAGAGATGAGGCCAGAAGCTGGCTCGCCGGGGCCACAGCCCCACTCTGACATATAAAGATTGACCCCGCCCCACCCGATCCTGCAAAATTCTCTCATCGACTCGCTGATCTTTGCAGGAAAGGCCACACCATGCGCCTGTTCGTCGCCCTTGATCTCCCGTGGGAGATCAAAGAAGAGCTCAGCGATCTTTCCTGCAATCTGCCTGGCGCGCGCTGGGTACCAACGGATAATTTCCACCTCACCTTGCGCTTCATCGGCGAGGCCAACCGCCTCCAGGCCGAGGAAATCGACTACGCCCTGGCCAGCCTGCGCGGGCGCAGCTTTGCCTTTTCGCTCTGCGGACTTGGCTGGTTCGAGAAGGCAGGGCGGGTGAACACGCTTTATGTGGGGGTGGAGCGCAACGAGGATCTGGCCCGGCTGCAGGCCAAGGTGGAGACCGCCTTGCACCGTGTGGGGCTGGCTCTTGAGCGGCGGCGTTTTACCCCGCACGTGACCCTGGCGCGGATGGACCAGCCCGTGACCCCCGCCCTGACCAATTTTGTGCAGGCCCATAATCTCTACCGCTCAGCCCCGATCCGCGCCGATAACGTGACCCTGTTCAGCTCCTTCCTGGGCAAGGACCAGCCCACCTACACGCCCGAGGCCGAATACGCGCTGGCCTGAATAGCGACCATTATAAGTTGTTTTTTATAGTTTTTGAACCTAAAGTTAAACAGAAGCATGACGCAAAAGCGCGATGCCCCCTGGATATTTGGCCTTTGGCTGGCCGCGACCGCGTATAATCTCGGCAAGCTCTACACGATCACGATACCGCGCATCTCATCATCGCGCAGTGGATCGCCGCCCACCCGCTGCATGCCAGCGCGCACACCTACACCGCGCCCACGCATACCAGCTGGCCCCTGGCCCGGCGGCTAGTGAAATCCACCATCGCCTGGATCGCCTGGGGCGTGGCGGTGGGCGCGCTCACCCCGTTTGGCCTGCTCGCCCTGCGCCCCGGCCCGCGCGCATTGCTCGCCCTTCTGGCCCGATTCGCGCTGCTTTATACCGGGGTGACGACGGGCATAATTGGCGCGGGAGCGTCGGACTGGCTGCTTTGGGCCGGGTTCGCGGCCAGCGGGGTGGCCTGCCTGACCTTGCTGCGCCACCCCATGGATGAGCCCGGCCGGTTGTTCTGGCTTTGGGTGGTGGCGACATCTGTTTTCTGCATTCTGTTCGCGCCCTTCATCGCCGCGCGGCCCTACCGGTTTTATCTCTCCTACACGTTCCGCGGCCCATGGTCGTTAAGCCTCTCTTGCCCGCAGACCATCGAAGCCTTTCGCGTGGTCCACTAACCGGGCTACGTGCGGGGATTCGATGGACAATCCGCCTCGGCGGCCTATGCTGACCTGGCAACAAAGATGGATGTGACGGTGAATACTCCGCCCCTGGCGGCCGCCCCGCCCGATGAGACGGCCCACCTGTGCTTTGTCCTGGATGACACCACCGCCACCGCCCTGATGGCGGATGCGCGGCTGGCACCAGTAACCCCCGGCCCGCCAGCACGCCGCGTACGCGCAAATTGGTACGATACGCCCGATTTCGCCATGGCCCGGCGGGGATTTTATGTACGGCTGCGCCAGGCCGGGCGGCGCCACATGCTGGCGCTGGAAGGGCCGGATATTGCGCTGGAAGCCCCGCAAGCGAGCGATGTGCCGGATATGGCCGCGCTGGGGCCGGATTGGGCGGCCACATTGGCCAGCCTGCAGGACAACACGCCACTGCAGATCATCTTCACCAGCGCCCTGGCGCGCACAGTATGGCGGGCGGGTCCTGTCACGCTCACCTTCACCCAGGGCACGCTGCAGGCAGAGCACGGCAAACAGCCCGTGCGCGGCCTGGGCTTAAGCGGCCCGCCGGCCGATCTGTATCCGCTCGCCTTGGCCCTGGCCGAGGATTATCCCCTGCGCCTGAGCGGCTGGACCATCGCCGCGCGCGGCCTGGCGCTGGCGGGCGGCCCCTGCCCGCGCACCGCAAAATCCGACCCCGGCCTGACCGGCGCGCCCAGCCTGGATGAGGCGGTGGTCACGCTGGTGCGCGCCTGCCTGCGGCATTTCACCACCAACTGGCTGGCGTTCGAGGCGGGCGACCAAGAGGTGGCGGTGCACCAGATGCGCGTAGCCCTGCGCCGGCTGCGTGCGCTGCTGGGGCTGCTCCACCGCGATTTCCCCTGCCCCGAATTCACCGCCTTTAGGGCCGAGGCGCGGCGTCTGGCCGCAAACATGGGCGAGGCCCGCGATTGGGACGTTTTCACCCGCCTTGTGGCCAACGGCCCCGCCACCGCCTTTGTAGACGAACCAGGCCTGCGCACGCTCTTGGCGCAATGCGACAATTTCCGCACGGCCGGGCATAAAGCCGTAGGCGCGCTGCTGGACACGCCAGATACCACGCGCTTCGTGCTCGCTCTGGAACTATTCCTGGCCCGGCGCGGCTTTCGGCTGGCGGCCACGGCCGAATCGCTACGCGCCTTGAGCGCCCCAGCCCAGGATTTTGCCGCCGCGCATTTGGCCCGGCTGCACCGCAAGGTGGCCAAGCGCGGGCGGCATTTGCCCCGGCTGGAAGCCCATGCGCGGCATCTGGTGCGCATAGAGCTGAAAAAACTGCGCTATGCGGCCGAATTATTCGGCGGGCTGTTCGCAAACCAGGGCAAGATCCGCGCCTATACCAAACGCGCCACGGCGCTGCAGGATGAGCTGGGCCATCTGAACGATCTGGCCACCGCGCGCGGCCTGCTTGCCCGGCTGCAAAGCCCAGATCCAGCCACGGTAAGGGCCGCTGGCATCGTGCTGGGCTGGTGCGCCCATGCCGGGCAGGCCAATAATGAGAGCCTGCGCAAGGGCTGGCGCAAATTCACAGAAAGCCGCCCAGTCGGGGGTTGAGCGGGATGCCGCTAGCCCCCCGTGGCCGGGGCATAGGCCAGCAATTCCAGGCTGCCGGGTACGAAGGTGAAGCGCGGGCGGCCATCGGGCTTGGCCGGCGGTGTCTCGCTAACCACCTTGGCGGTCACGGTATAAAGAACGCCGGTGGCGGGATTAACCGCCAGCGTGCGCGCGCCAAAGCGCGTTTTTACCGTGCCCAGCAGACTGGGCTTGGCCCCGGCATCGGAAATCACGCTCAAGGTGCCATCAGCATTGCTGGAAAAGGCGCGATGGCGCACTGGATCATAGGCGGCGGCATCGGTGCCCACCCCGATCGGCAATGCCGCGATCAGCGTGCCCGTATCGGCATTCATCACCGCCATCACGCCGGAATGGCAAGAGGAAAAGAGCAGCCGCCGTGCCCGGTCCATGGCAAGCCCGGTGGGCGCGCGGCACGGGGCTGTTGGCCAGCGGGCGATGATTTTGCCGCTTTTCGTATCGATCCGGGCGATTTCGTTCTTGTCGTTGATATTGACGTAGAGCGAGCCCTTGCCGTCGGCCACCAGAAATTCCGGCGTGCCGCCCAGCGCAATATCCGCCAGGGCCTTGTTCGTGGCGGGGTCGATGGGGGTGAGCGCCTGGCCATCGCCGCCGACCACGAAAATCCGCTTCTGGGCGGGATCATAGGCCATGCCGTCGGCATCCCGCACCACCTTCATACTGGCCAGCGGCTTGAATGTATGGGGGTTGAAGGCCACGGCCTGACGCTTGGCCGCGCTGTCGGCGTAAACATCGCCGGTTACGGGATCAACCGCGATGCCATGGCTGCCCGGGAGCCCGGCCAGCGCGCCAACCACCTGGTCCGTTTGGGTGTCCACCACCGTCACCTCATTGCCGTGCGAGATATAGAGCCGGTGGCTTGGCGCATCGAAATGCAGATAATCCCACTTCACCGCACCGGGCAGTTTGATGGTCTTGACGAGATGATAGAGCGGTGCCGCCGCCGCCGGGGTGGAGAGCAGGCAGGACAGGGCGATGGCGGCGATGAGGGAGCGAAATGTCATGCCGCGCTGGTAGGCAGGGATCCGCGCTTGCGCAAATGACGGTTTGCGGACATTTCGACCCCGGTTGTCTTCAGCCGCCAAGCCCCAGCAGCGCCACGGCATGCCGGGCGATCATCAGCCCCTCATTCGTAGGAATCACCCGTACCTCCACCTGCGAATCCGGGGTGCTGATCGCGGACTCACTGCCTTCATTGGCTTGCGCTGAGATCTCAACCCCCAGCCATGCCAGGCGCTGGCAGATGGCCGCGCGCAGCGGGGCGGCATGTTCGCCAATACCGGCGGTGAACACAAACCCGTCCAGCCCGCCCAGCACCGCCACCAGCGCACCCGTATGCCGGGCCACGGTATAGGCGAACAAATCCAGCGCCTCGGCTGCTTCGGGGCGGGGGTCGGCCAGCAAGGCCCGCACATCGGATGAAATGCCAGACACGCCAAGCAGGCCTGATTTTTTATAAAGCAGGGTGGTGATCTCATCGGCGCTCATGCCGCGCGCCTGGGCCAGATAAATCAGCACGCCAGGATCAATACTGCCACAGCGCGTGCCCATCATCAGCCCGTCCAGCGCGGTAAAGCCCATGGTGGAATCGATGGATTTGCCCGCTTGCAGGGCGCACATACTGGCGCCATTGCCCAGATGCGCGACAATAACCCGCTTATCCGCCAGATGCGGCGCCGCCGCGGGCAGCTGGCTGGCGATATATTCGTAAGACAAACCGTGGAAGCCGTAGCGGCGCACGCCTTCATCATGAAAATGCCGGGGCAGGCCAAACCTGGTGGCAAGTGGCGGCATGGTGTGGTGGAAGGCGGTGTCAAAACAGCCGATCTGGGGCAGGTTTGGGCGCAGCTTCATCACCGCCCGCACGGCGGCGAGATTATGCGGCTCATGCAAGGGGGCCAGCTGGTTCAACAGCGCCAGGCGGACCATTGCCGCTTCGTCCAACCGCGCCGGAGCGGTAAAATCCTCGCCGCCATGCACGATCCGGTGCCCAGCCGCAACCAGCCGGTCAGCGCCCAGATGCGTCTCCACCCAATCCAGCACCTGGCCCAGCAAGGCCTCATGGTCGAGCGGCGCATGGTCCGGCCAGCGCCGCTCCAGCGCCACCTGGCCGCCCGTGCGGATGCGCAAATGCGGCGCAGCCCCTATATTCTCAACCACGCCAACCGCACGCTGGGTCAGTCCGTTCACCAACTCGAACAGCGCGAATTTAATGCTGGACGAACCCGCATTGATGGTCAGAACCGCATTAGCCATGGCGCGCACCCGCCAGCATCACGGCCAGGGCGCAGGAGGCCAGGCGCGCGCGCTCATTATCGGCGCGGCTGGTCAGGATGATCGGCACGCTGGCCCCAAGCACGATGCCGGCGGCATCGGCATTGGCCAGGAAAGTGAGCTGCTTGGCCAGTATGTTCCCGGCCTCAATATCGGGCACCAGCAGAATATCGGCCAGCCCGGCCACGGGCGAAACAATGCCTTTTTGCGCGGCAGCGACGGGGCTGACCGCGTTGTCAAACGCCAGCGGCCCATCCAGCACCCCGCCGGTAATCTGCCCGCGTTCGGCCATCTTGCACAAGGCGGCGGCATCCAGGGTTGCCTGCATCACGGGGTTCACGGTTTCCACAGCCGCGAGAATGGCGACACGCGGCGCCTCGATGCCCAGCACATGGGCCAGCTCGATCGCATTCTGCGCGATATGGACCTTATCCTCCAGGGTCGGGGCGATGTTGATCGCGGCATCGGTAACCAGCAGCGGGCGCGGATAGGCCGGCACATCCATCACATACACATGGCTGAGTCGTCGGCCTGTTCGCAGGCCGGTTTCGGGCTGCATCACCTCGTGCAGCAGCTCATCCGTGTGCAAGGCGCCCTTCATCAGCAGCTTCGCGGTTCCCGCGCGCACCAGCGCTACCGCGCGCGCGGCGGCGGCATGGCTGTGCGGCGTATCCTCGATCGTAAAGCCTGAAATATCAATGCCATGCGCGTGCGCCGCGGCACGGATCTTGACTTGCGGCCCAACCAGGATGGGCGTGATCAACCCGCGCGCGGCGGCCTCGGCGGCGGCCCGCAGAGACACCTCATCGCACGGATGCGCGATGGCGGTGGGCAGCGGTGCCCCCTGTGTGGCGCGGGCCAGCAGATCGCGGAACTGGCCGTGGCGCAGCAGCCGCACCTCGGGCAGGGGCACGGCCGGACGGCTGATCTTTTCCAGCGGGGCCTGCACCAGCGCCGTGCCGCGCAGCACCTCCACCCCGTCCTGATTCATGCAATGGCAATCCAGTGTCACGCGGTGTTTTTGCGCATCCAGCGCGGTGATGGCGCAGGTGGCGGTTATGGTGTCGCCCGGGCTGACGGGGGCACGGAATTTCAGATCCTGGCCAAGATAGATCGTCCCTGGCCCGGGCAGTTTAGTGCCCAACACGGCCGAGATCAGCCCGGC
This sequence comes from Pseudomonadota bacterium, assembly GCA_021808545.1. Classification (GTDB taxonomy): domain Bacteria; phylum Pseudomonadota; class Alphaproteobacteria; order Acetobacterales; family Acetobacteraceae; genus Acidocella. Next base: position 15,467 of record JAKBBM010000024.1, read on the forward strand.
GGTCAGCACCCCTTGCGCGATGATATGGTGGAACATATCGGTCGCGGCATAGTCAGGGTCGAGATGGGCGGGGTTGATATCGCCCGAGATCACGGAAAACAGGGCGATATCGTCAGCTGTGATCTCGCGGGTCAGGCTGGCGGACTGGCCGATGGCCAGCTCGTCGAACACCCGGTTTTCGAGCCGTTCGGTCGTCATATCCATGGCACTCAACCTTTCAGCGCTGTAGAATATATTGGCCGGGGGCCGCCTCCAGAATGGGGTAACCACCCGCCGGCAAGCCCATGCTGGGCGACGTAACAGGCACGCCAGAGCGCGCATTTAACCATTCCACCCAGGCCGGCCACCAGGAGCCTTCCTCGCACACGGCGTGGCTCTGCCATTCCTCGGGCGGCACATAGAGATCACCACGCTTACGCTCCAGCCGGCAGAAATGCCGGCGGGGATGTCCCGGCTCGCTCACCACCCCGGCATTATGCCCGCCTGCGGTCAGCACGAAGGTGAAATCGCCCGGATTAAGCAGTTGCAGCTTATAAACAGAGCGCCAGGGGGCGATATGGTCGGTCTCCGTGCCGATAACAAAGAAGGGCGCGCGTATATCAGCCAGCGACACCTTGCGCCCGCCGGCCATAAAGCGCCCCTCGGCCAGATCGTCATTCAGGAAGAGCTGGCGTAGATATTCCGAATGCATGCGGTAGGGCATGCGAGTCGCGTCCATGTTCCAGGATGTCATGTCGGTGGGGTTGTCATCCTCGCCCAAATAGTAACGACGCACCAGATGCGACCAGATCAGGTCGTTGGCGCGCAGCAGCTGGAAGGCGCCGGCCATTTGCGAACTATCAAGATAACCTTGCGCCCACATCGCATCGTCGAGGAAGGCGAGTTGGGATTCGTTGATGAAGAGTTGCAGCTCACCAGCTTCGGTAAAATCGGTCTGCGCCGCGAGCAACGTGATGGTGCCCAGCCGGTCATCATGGTCGCGCGCCATGGCGGCGGCGGTAATGGCAAGCAACGTGCCGCCCAGGCAATAGCCGGTGGCGTGGATCTTCTGATCCGGGCAGATGGCGGAGACCGCATCAAGGGCCGCCATTACGCCCTCGCAGCGGTAATCATCCAGGCTCACATCGCGCATCGCCGCATCCGGATTGCGCCAGGAGATGCAGAACACGGTATAGCCCTGGCCGACCAGGTAGCGGATCATCGAATTATGTGGCGAGAGATCGAGAATATAATATTTCATGATCCAGGCCGGCACGATCAGGATCGGCTCGGGACGCACCGTATCCGTGGTGGGGCTGTACTGGATCAGCTCGATCAGCTGGTTGCGGAAAATCACATTGCCCGGGGTGATGGCGACATCTCGTCCGGGCTGCATCGGCAAGGGCTGGGTGGTACCGCTACCCAAATTGCGCAGATCCTCGATGAAATGCCGGGCCCCCTCGCGCAGATTTTCGCCGAACGTGGCCTGGGTGCGGGTCAAAACTTCAGGATTGAGCACCGGATAATTGGACGGCGCCAGCATGTCCATGATCTGGCGCACGGTGAAATTGACGATCCGCTCATGCGCACTGGCCACGCCAGGCACATCGCGGGTTGCCATATCCCAAAAACGCTCACCGCGCAGAAACGCCTGCACCATGAACGCAGCCGGGCCATGCTGCCAGCCCGCATCGGCAAAGCGCCGGTCTTTGGGATCGGGGGTCAGGGCTTGGGCGGGCAGGCCGAGCATCTGGCGCGTCAGGTCAGCCCAATCGGCCGCCGCCTGCCGGGCCAGGCCAATCTGCCGGCCGGGCTGGTCGGCCAGATGCATGGCCCAATCTGCCCAGGCCAGCCCCAGCGAGGTGGCCGAGAGCCCCCCGGTCAGGCGTGCCTGCGCGGCATGAAGAATACGGTCAAAATCGCGCCGTGGAGAAAAATCCGCCATCGGAAGCTCCAAAAATTCGAGGCTCCGCCCCGTGATCCCCGCAAGGACCATCGCCACCCATTATCATCCGCCCACGCGGCGGCGGCAAGGGCGGCGGCCCCTGCGGGCCGCCCCCTGAACGCTTACGGCGTGCCGGGATCCTTGCGGTGGGCCGCGGCGCTGGGGCGTTCTTCGCGCTGGTCGGCGACCATAGAGAGCGGGCGTTCCATCAGCGCCGCGAGCAAGGCGGCATTGGCGCGCATCAGAGCCTGGCCATAAGCGACTTGCGCCTGGGTCACGTTGCGTAACGTTTCCGCCATCTGTTCAAAAATCTTGCCCGAGGGCATGAATTTCTGCTGCGCCGAGAGCATCTCCTTGGAAATCTGGAAGAGTTCAAAGGGATCGGTTGTTTTTTCACTCATCTCACGGCTCCTCAACATCAGAAACAATGTAAAAGCTCTTAAAGCTCTGCCGGGCATGTGCCCCCTCCAGCAGGGGCGCGCGTTGACGTGTGTCAATCCCGCTGCCGTTGTTACTTAATGTTACCCATTTTTCATCTTCGCCCCAAAGGGTAAAGAAGCCGGTCAGTTTCACGGGCCGCAAGCAAGAGAATGTTTACAAAACGGTTCTAGGATCGGCCTACAGTAACCGCCGAGGCCCGCCCGTGCCCACCGAATATAACCGGACCCTGCTGCCCCTGATCGACCAGGCCTTGGCTTCACCTGGCTGGCTGCCACCGATTCCGCCCTTGCTGCAGGAGGCCTTCGCCGCGGAACGGCTCCTGCAATGCCGGCTGTTCAACCGCCGTATCCTGATCGCCCTGACCCTGTTATTCGACGCCTATTGGCTTAACGAAATCTGGACATCGCCTGAAATCGTCACCATCTCGGGTATGCTGCGCTTTGGGCTGATGACCCCCGCCGTGCTGCTCTTCATGGCGCTGGACCGGCGCGATACGTTCGGCCGGGCTTACCCGTTCTGCCTTCTGCTGCTGACCATCACGCCCGGCGCGATCACGGCGGTGTTGTGCGTGCGCACCACCTCGCCCATGGCGTTTCTGGATATCAGCGCCACCCCACTGATCATGCTGGGCAGCGGTATGGCAGTGCGCATGCCGCCACGCGAATTCCTGGCCAACGCCAGCATCACCCCGGCCCTGTTTATTGGCTCGCTCTTCTACAGCCAGGCGATGCCAACCACACAAATTGGCTCACTCAGCCTGATCGAGCTTTCGATCGCGGCGGCGGCAATCGGCTTTAACCTGCAGCTGGAATGGCGCGACCGGCGCATGTTCCTGTTGAACACGGCCGACCAGATCATCCGCGCACGGCTGGCCGCCACCAATGCCGGGCTTGTGCGCAAAATTCTGACCGACCCGCTGACCGGAATCACCAATCGCCGCGGATTCGATGAAACCTTGGCTGAATTTTGGCGCCAGGCCGCGGCCACTGGCCGGCCAATCGGGCTGATCATGGCCGATCTCGACCATTTTAAACGCTACAACGACCATTACGGACACCAGCAAGGCGATGATTGCCTGCGCCGGGTGGCCGCGCGCATGGCAACATTGATCCGGATCGAGGATGTGCTAACCCGCTATGGCGGCGAGGAATTTGCCGTGATCCTGCCCGATGCGGATTTGCAAACCGTGCAGACCGTGGCCGAGCGCATGCGTGGAGGGGTTGCCGCCTTACGCCTGCGTCATGGCGGGCTGCAGCCGCCGGGTATTGTCACGCTCAGCCTGGGGCTGGCCAGCCTGCACCCCAGCCCCACTGACGATCCCGACCAGCTCATCGCCGAGGCGGATATGAATCTGTATGCCGCCAAACGCGCGGGACGAAACCGCAGCGGCCATTCCCCGCAACGCGACAGCGTCACGGCACCTGAAAACAGCGCCATAGTGCCTTAAGAGAGCGCCGCGATGGCCGTACAACCCGGACAAACCTTCCCCCGCCCGCCACCACCGCCCGCCCGCAAACCCGGCGGCGCGGGCCGGCTGCTGCCCTCCTGGCGCACGATACTAAACGTGCCCGCCGATGAGCCCGCCCTGGCCGCCTCGCAGCTCATGGCCCTCTCGTATCGCGCGCCGATGCTCTATCTCACGATTATCGTGAACGTGCTTGGCCTAACGATCACGCATGCCGCCATCGCCCCGCCGCTGCTCGGCCTGGTCTTGCCGGGCGGGATCATCCTGATCTCGCTGTTGCGCCTGATCGGCTGGCACCGCCGGCAGCGCCCGGGCGTGCATGATGAGGCGGGCATTCTCCACCAGCTTCATATCGCCCGGCTCGTGGTGGTGGGGCTTGGCAGCTGTACCGGTGCCTGGGCGCTCAGCCTGTTGCCCTATGGCAATGCCTACCAGCAAAGCCAAGTCGAGCTGGGCATCGCGCTCACGCTGATTTCTTGCATCGTCTGCCTGATCTATCTGCATAGCGCCGCGATCATGCTGGGCATCATCGTTGGCCTGCCCTTTGCCATCGTCTTTCTACGCTCGCCGCATCTGCCGGTTGTCATCACCGCCATTACCGCCCTTGTCGCCATGATCACCATGACCTTGGTGCTGTTGCGCAATGCCTCGGATTTCAACGCGCTCAGCCGGTCGCGCAACGAACTCAAACGCCGCCAGCAGGAAACACAGCGTTTGTCGGATGAAAATCTACGCCTGGCCAATCTCGACCCGCTGACCGGCCTGCCCAACCGGCGCTCCTTTTTCGCCACGCTAGAGCAAGACCGCCGGCAGGCCGAGCAGCACGGCCAGAATTTGGCCGTGGTCTTGCTCGATCTCGACCGCTTCAAGAGCGTGAACGATATTCACGGCCATGCTGCCGGCGACAGGCTGCTGACCCAAATTGCCGTGCGGCTGAAACGGCTGGTGAGCGAGACGGTCTTCATCGCCCGGCTGGGCGGCGACGAGTTTGGCGCCGTTCTGACCGATTGCCCGCATGAGACGGCGATTTTCGCGTTTGGCGCCGCCATTCAGCAGCAGCTCGCCGGGCCCTGCATCGTCGGCGATCGGCTGGCCACCATCGGCTGCTCCATCGGCGTGGCCATTTACCCCCATGCCGGCGGCAGCGCCGAGGAATTATTCGAACGCGCCGACTACGCCCTGCATCATGGCAAGCAGACTCGGCGCGGCGAGGTCGTGCTGTTCTCCGACGAGCATGAAATCCGAATCCGTCAGACCGCCCATGCCGAGGAGGCCTTGCGTACCGCCGATCTGGAGGCGGAAATGTGGATCGCCTTCCAGCCCATCGTGGATGTGCCAGCTGGGCGGGTGATCGCCTTCGAGGCGCTGGCCCGCTGGCATAGCCGCGAGCTTGGCCCCGTGCGGCCCGATATCTTCATTCCCCTGGCCGAGCGCACCCAGATGATCGGCCCGCTAACCTGTGTGTTGCTGCGTAAGGCCCTCGCCGCCGCGCGCCAGTGGCCCGATGGCACGAATCTGTGCTTCAACCTCTCCGGCCAAACGCTGGGCTGCATCCAGACCATGGACAAAATACGCCAGCTCGTGCGCGAAAGCGGGGTGCCCGCCGCGCGCATCGAGTTTGAGATAACCGAAACCGCCTTGCTGGAGGATTTCGACCTGGCGATGGAGGCCCTGCGCGCCTTGCGCGCGCTGGGGGCGCGAATCGCGCTGGATGATTTTGGTACCGGCTTTTCCAGCCTCGGCTATGTCCACAGGCTGACGCTGGATAAAATTAAAATCGACAAAAGCTTCATCGGGGATATCGATGTCAGCAGCACCGCATCCAGCATCGTCAAGACCATCGTGGCCTTATGCCATAATCTGAATTTGGCCTGCGTGGTCGAAGGGGTGGAGACGGAAGCCCAGCTGCGCGCGCTTTTGGCCCTGGGCTGCCGGTATATACAGGGTTATTTTATTTCTCCCCCCGTGCCCGAAGAAATGGTCAGCCGCCTGATGGCCCGTATCGCCAGCCAGGCGGCCGATATCAAGAGCTTCGCCCATACCGGATAAGGGGCGAACCGGCTTCAGCTAACGTGCCTAGTCAAAAACAATGACGCTGCGCATGCCCTTGCCGGCCTTCATATTATCAAACCCCTGGTTGATATCCTCGAGCTTCAATTTCGCCGAAACCCAGTCATCGAGCCGTAACTTCCCCTTTATGTAGAAATCCACGAGGATTGGCATATCGGTCCTGAAGCGGTTTGAGCCCATCAGCGAGCCTTGCACGCGCCGCTCGCCCAGGAAGTTGATGCCATGGAACTCAACCTTCTGCCCCGGCGCCATCATGCCCACGATCGTCGCTGTTCCGCCCGGACGCAGCATGGCGAAAGCCTGCTCGACCGTTTGCTTCAGTCCCAGCATCTCAAACGCATGTTGCACCCCGCCATTGGTCAGCGCCAATACCGCCTCCACCGGGTCCGTCTCCTTGGCATTCACCACATCGGTTGCCCCGATCTTGCGCGCCAATTCTAGTTTTTCAGGCGATGTGTCCACCGCGATAATCCGTCCCGCCCCGGCAATGACGGCCCCGTTGATTCCAGCCATGCCCACACCGCCGCAACCAATAACCGCCACGGATTCGCCGGCCTTGATGCGCGCCGTGTTCACGACAGCGCCATAACCGGTCATCACGCCGCACCCAATAAGGGCGGCGATGTCGAGCGGCATGTCGTCGCGGATTTTCACGACCGCGTTTTCATGCACCACCATCTGCTCGGCGAACGATCCGAGGTTAAGACATTGATGCAGTTTTTCGGAACGGTTCCAGGTGTAACGGTCCACCACGCCAGGCATTTGCTTCACCTCGGTGCTGGTGCATAAAACCGGACGGCCCGATGTGCACATCTCGCATACACCACAAAACACCGACAGACAGGTGATGACATGGTCACCTGGTTTGACATAGGTGACATCGCGCCCCACCGTCTCGACGATACCAGCGGATTCATGACCCGGCACCAGCGGCATGGGCCATGGGGTTACGCCCTCGATAAAATGCAAATCCGAATGGCATAATCCCGCCGCCACATTGCGAATGACGATCTCGCGCGGCCCTGGGGGCTTGATGCCGATTTCCTCAATCACCAGAGGCTTTCCGGCTTCGTATAATATGGCGGCCTTCATTTGCTTTCTCCCTTGCGTTGTGCTTATGGCGTACGGTTTCACGCGCTGTTTTTGGTGTCGTGACCTTTCATGATTGGCCGCGGCATTAAGATCGCGCCAAGATCATATCCGCGGCTTTTTCCGCGATCATCATCACCGGCGCATTGGTATTGCCCGAAACCACGCGCGGCATGATCGAGGCATCAACCACGCGCAAATTCTCAACCCCATGCACGCGCAATGTCTGATCCACCACCGCCTGCGCCGATTGTCCCATGGCGCAGGTTCCCGCCGCGTGATGATCATTCGTCAATGTCTGGCGGATATAGGCGTCAATGGCCTCGTCATTCATCCCCCCCGGCGGTAAATCGACCTTCGTGCCAAAGGGCGCGAAAGCCGGCTGGCTAAACACATCAACCGCCATTCTGAAGGCATTGCGCAATTTACGCACATCATCAGGGTGCGAGAGAAAATTCAGATCGATTTCGGGGGGCACGCGCGGATCGGCCGCGCGAACGCGCAACTCACCACGGCTTTCTGGCACGGTCAGCTCCAAGCGGTTGAGCATGCCATGCGCTTTCAGCGGCGCACCCGTCACGGGATCGAGCCGGATTGGCACAAATTGGCATTTGACATCAGGCACCGCCGATTCGGGCGTAGCGCGGAGCATCGCCACCGCCTCTATGGAACATTCAGCCAAAACCCCACGCCGTGCCACCAAGGCCCGCAACGCTTCATGGGCCGCCACCACGGGGTTAAGCAACCGCGCCATCGTGACGGGGGCCGTGCAGGTCGCATGTACGGTAATGCTGGGGTGGTCGTGGAGATTCTGGCCAACACCTGGCAGATGCACCCGTGGCGTAATGCCCACGGCAGCCAGCTTTTGCGCATCACCAATACCCGAGAGCATAAGGATATGCGGCGATTCAAAAGCCCCCGCCGACAGGACAACCGTACTGGCATTCACGACATGGCACGCACCACCGGTTTGCACCTCCACCCCCACCGCACGCGTACCCTCCAAAACCACCTTGCAGGCCTGTACGCCCGACAGCACGGTTAGATTCGGCCTGCGCAAGGCCGGGCGCAAATAGGCCGCCGCAGCACTCCAGCGCCGTCCGTTTCGAATCGTCCATTCCGCCGGACCAAACCCCTCCCGCTCTTGGCCATTAATATCTTCGTTATACGGAAACCCAGCCTGAACACCGGCCTGCATAAAAGCCAGCGCCAACGGGTTGCGTACCTCCGCGCGCGTTACCGTCAGCGGCCCGCCCACACCGCGATAAGCGTTTGCCCCCGCACTATGGTCCTCCGCCCGTTTAAAATAGGGCAGAACCTCGCGATAGCTCCACCCTTCATTGCCCAGGGCGGCCCAGCCATCGTAATCGGCCGGGGCGCCGCGGCAATACAACATGCCATTCACCGAGCTCGAGCCGCCCAGAACCTTGCCGCGTATATCGCGCAGCACACGACCATCAACATGCCGTTGTGGGGCCGTATTATACACCCAGGCAAAGCGTCCGGCGCGATACATGGCGGAGAAAAAGCCCGGCACGTGAATCAGCGGGCTTTTATCCCTTGGTCCCGCCTCGAGCAGCAGAATGTTGCGGGCGCCATCTTGCGACAGGCGGTTGGCGAGCACACAGCCCGCCGATCCCGCGCCAACGATGATGATGTCGTAACTCTTACTGAAACCGCGCGCCATGCCGTTATATTCCCATCCTGTGCCGGTCAGAGCGCGGTCGGCTCACCCGCCAACAAAATGGTCTTGGCCTCGAGATATGGCAGCAGCCCCTCGCGGCCGCCTTCACGGCCAACGCCAGATTGCTTGAAGCCGCCAAACGCAATCGTGAAATCCGTCCGGAACTCATTATGCCCGACAGTACCCGTGCGCAGCTTGCGGGCAATCTGATAGGCGCGATCGGTATCCTTGGTGAATACCGCGCCGTTCAGGCCGAAATCGCTGTCATTGGCCGCCTCGATGGCGGCATCTTCATCATCAACCGGTATCACAGACAAGACCGGGCCAAAAATTTCCTCGCGCGCCACCACCATGCTGCTATTCACATCGGCCAGTACCGTGGGGGCGACATAAAACCCCTTCTCCAACGCCTGCGGACGGCCGCCGCCGCAAACCAGCGCCGCCCCCTGCTCAAGCCCGCGTGAGACATACCCCAAAACGCGATCGAACTGGCGCTTGGTCGCCACCGGGCCAAGATGGCTGGCCGGATCGTACGGATCGCCCACTTTAAGCGCGCCAAAGGCCGCGGCGAGCGCCTCGTTGATTTCGGCCTGGCGGCGGCGTGGAACGATGACACGTGTCAGCGCCGCGCAAACCTGTCCCGACATCAGCGCCGTTGCGCGGGCCAGAACGGCGGCAACGTCTTCGGCGGGATAATCATCCAAGACAATCGCGGCGGATTTGCCGCCCAATTCCAGCGTATAGCGGGCCATACGCTCACCGCAGATTGATGCAATCCGCTTGCCCGCGGCACTCGACCCGGTGAAGCTGACCTTATCAATACGGGGATCGCGCACCATGCCCTCTGAAACATCGCGGTCAGCCGTTACCAGGTTCAACACCCCCGGCGGCAGCCCCACCTCCTCGGCCACTTCAGCCAGAACATATGCATCTAGCGGCGCCTCGGGCGAGGCCTTGAGCACCACCGAGCAGCCCGCCAGCAAGGCCGGCGCCAGTTTCAACGCCGCCAGCAGCAGCGGCGCGTTCCAGGGCACAATCGCCAAAACCACCCCCACTGGCTCACGTGCCAGCAGGCCCACACCAACGCCATCAGCGGGCGCATGACGTTCCACGAAGGGGAAATGCTCGGCCAGGGCGGCATAATATTGGAACATGCCGCCAGCCCCGCCCGCGCCCGCGCTGGCTGCAGCAAACAAAATGCCCATCTGGCTGGTCCAGATATGAGCAAGCTGCTCACCGCGGGCAAACAAGCCCTGGGCAATGCGATGCAGATATTGCGCGCGTTCGGCAGGTGTCAGGCGGGGCCAGGGACCTTTGTCAAAGGCGGTGCGCGCGGCCGCGATCGCGCGGTCGGCATCGGCGGCGGTAGCGCTGGCCACCTGCGCCACCACATGCTCGTCACTGGGCCGGGTGATCGTAAAGCGCGCGGCATGCGCGGGCGCTACCCATTCTCCGGCTACAAAAAACCGGTCTGGATGTTTGAGAGAGATTGATTGCGGCGCGGCTGTCATGGGCGGGGTCCTCTCCAGTAATCAGATTATTTTGTCTTCATTTATTGGGCTGCTTTTAAAAACCGGCAAGAGCGCACCCGGCATCCATGCGTCAAATTAATTGTCCTATTCGGCCATATGGGTTCTAGAAAGTCACAATTTCAGGAAGATCGTCTCAACTATCTTGCCGAAGCCGGCCGATATGCGCACCCTAATCGCCATAAGCCCGAGGAACGTAAACGGCAAAACCATGCTGACAACTCAAATCTGTTTTCCATCGACAACGGCCGCGATGCTGCGCGCGGATGTCACCGGCCCGGACGATGGCCCGGTGGTCATTCTGCTGCATGGCGGCGGACAGACACGCTGGTCCTGGCGCGAAACGGCCAAGGCGCTGGCCGCGCAAGGGCTGCGTGCCGTGGCGCTGGATCAGCGTGGACATGGTGAAAGCGACTGGTGCCCCGATGGCCGCTACCAGCTTGACGATTTTGCCGCCGATATCAGGGCCGTATGCCAGCATCTGGGCAAGCCCGCCACGCTGATTGGCGCCTCGCTGGGCGGCATGGCGTCCCTGCTCGCCTGCGGCGAGGCGCCCGGCATTGACTGCACCGCGCTGGTGCTGGTCGATATCTCACCGCGCATCGACCAGGAGGGCGCGCAGAAAGTGGGTACTTTTCTGCGCACCACCCTGGAGGGGTTTGCCACGCTCGAGGACGCCGCCCAGGCCATTTCCACCTATACAGACAGGCCACGGCGCGCCTCGGCCCCCGAGAGCCTGCATAAGGTACTGCGGCGCGGCGCGGATGGGCGCTACCGCTGGCATTGGGACCCGGCTTTTCTTTCGATCGGCGACTCCCAGGAGGAATGGAGCCCGGAACTTTTTGAACGCCGGCTGATCATGGCGGCGCACAAGGTCACGGTGCCGACCCTGATTGTGCGCGGGCAAAACAGCGACGTGCTCTCCGACCAGACCATGAGCTGGCTGGGCCAGGAGCTACCGCATTTTGAACAAGCCGTCATTCCTGGCGTTGGCCACATGATCGCCGCCGACGACAATGCCGCCTTCAATGCGGCGATTCTGCCCTTTGTGCTCAATCACAGCGGAAAATAAAATGCCCGATCCGGATTTCACACCAGCCACACGCCCCTCGCGCGAAGAGTCGATGGCCCGTCTCATGAAGGGGGCCTCACGCATCGCGCATTTTACCCGTTCCATGCCCTACACCACGGCCGACAGGCTCGAAGAACGCGCCCGCGACAGCGCCGAACGGCCCTTCATTATTTTTGAAGACCGCGAAATTACCTACGCGCAGGCCAACCAGATGGCCGACCGGATTGCCCATGCCGCGCGCGATGCGGGGTTTTCACGCGGCGATGTGATCGCCCTGCTTATGGAAAACCGGCCGGAATTCGTGCTGGTCTGGCTGGGGCTGGCAAAGGCCGGCATCATCGCCGCGCTGATCAATACAAGCGCAACAGGCCCGGTGCTGGCCCATGCGCTCCAGCAAGTCGAGGCCAAGGCAATCATCGTTGGGAGTGAATGCCTGGATGCCCTGGCGACACTCGATCCACCGCTATCCATTCCCGCATGGGAAATGACCGAACCCGGACAAGCACGCCAAGGCGGCGATGGCGTGCGCGATTTCAACGCCATGCTCGCGGCCGCGGCAGCCACACCAGCACCCGCCGCATGGCGCAGCGGCATCGTCGCCGCTGATCCGCTCTACCTGATCTATACGTCAGGTACCACGGGCCTGCCCAAGGCCGCCCGGATGAGCCATCTGCGCTTCCTCAATAGCGGCGAGATGATGGGGGGGATCATGGCGTTCGACCGCAACGACGTGTTCTATTGCGTGTTGCCGCTCTATCATGGCGCGGGAGGCATGGTGGTTCCCTCCGCGGCGCTGGCATTTGGCATTCCGTTCGTGCTGCGCCGCAAATTCAGCCGCTCCAAATTCTGGGACGATGTCCGGCGCCATAAAATCACCGCCATGTACTATATCGGCGAGATCATCCGCTTTCTGCTGGCCTCGCCCGCGCAGCCAGATGAGCGCGCGCATACCTTGCGTAAAATGGCTGGTGCTGGCTTGAAACCCAATATCTGGCGTGAATTCGTTGAACGTTTCGGCATCGAGAGCGTGATCGAGGGGCTCGGCTCGACGGAGGCGAATTACGGCATCACCAATGTCGATAATGTTATTGGCTCGGTCGGCCGTATTCCCTTCCCCGAATATAGTAATATCCGCGTGGTGCTGTGGGATACTGAAAATGGCCGGCATCAGCGCGACGCCGAGGGACGACTGGTCCTGGCCCAAGCTGGCGAGGTCGGCGAGCTGATCGCCGAAGTGCTGGACAATGATGGCGTCGCGGGTTTTTTCGAAGGCTACACCTCGCCCCAGGCCACTGAAGCCAAGCTTATGCGCGATGTGTTCCGACCGGGCGATTGCTGGGTGAAGTCGGGCGATCTGGTGCGCTTTGACGAGGATGGCTATTTTTATTTCCACGATCGCACGGGCGATACCTTCCGCTGGAAGAGCGAAAACGTTTCGACGCAAGAAGTTGAAACAATTCTCTCGGCCTTTCCCGGCCTTGATATGATCAACATCTACGGCGTGCGCGTCCCCGGCACCGAGGGACGCGCGGGAATGGCCGCCGTGACCATGACGCCCGGCGTGCCATTCGATCCTCATGCCTTCTATGCCTTCGCGCAGAAACGGCTTGCCACCTACGCCATTCCGGTTTTCATCCGCCTGTCAAACGCCGCGGACATGACAACCACCTTCAAGCTTAAAAAGGTGGCCTTGCAGCGGCAAGGTTACAATCCACAGCGCTGCCAGGAGCCGGTCTTCATCGCCGACCATGCCGCGCAAACCTATGTCGAGCTTTCAGACAAAAACCTGGCGCGGCTCGGCTTTCCCCCCTTCGATCCCGAGGAAGCTTAATCATGCATGTTGACTATAGCGCCGCGCAACGCGCCATCAGGGCCGAATTCCGCGCTTATCTGGCGGGTCTCGTCACCGAGGACGTGCGCGCCCAGACACGCGGCAATGAAGGCGGGGAATGTTACCGCCGGATCGTCCGGCAAATGGGCCAGGATGGATGGCTGACCCCGGGATGGCCCGTCGCTTACGGCGGCCGCGGGCTGGATCCACAAAGCCAGAAGATCCTGCTGGAAGAGCTAGTCTTGGCCGATGCGCCCTACCCTTTCGTGACCGTTAATACCGTCGGCCCCGCCTTGATGCGCATGGGAACGGAAAAGCAAAAGCAGGAGATCTTGCCCCGCATTGCCGCCGGCGAGCTGATTTTCGCTATCGGCTATTCCGAGCCTGGCGCCGGCACCGACCTTGCCGCCCTTAAAACGCGGGCCGTGAAAGAGGGCGATGTGTACCGCGTAAATGGCCAAAAAATATTCACCAGCGGTGCCGAAGGCGCGGATTATGTGTTCCTGGCCGCGCGCACAGACCCCAACGCGCCCCCGCATAAGGGCATTTCCATCCTGATGCTGGATACGCGCGATCCTGGTTTTTCGGTCTCCCCCATCATGACCGTCGGCGGCATCCGCACAAACGTCACCTATTATGAGGATGTGCGCGTGCCGGTCGATATGCTGATCGGCCAGGAGAATCAGGGCTGGCGGCTGATTTCAGAACAGCTCAACCATGAGCGTATCGGCTTGGCCGCGCTGATCTATGCGGCGCATGGCTGTTTTGACGAGGTTGTCGCGTGGGCCCGCGCCACCGCCTTAGCCGATGGCAGGACGCTGATCGATCTGCCCTGGGTGCAAATGGCGCTGGGCGAAGCCTATGCCTTGCTGCTGGCCAACGAAACCATGGGCAACCGGGTGGGCTGGGATGTCGCCCATGGATCGACCCGCCCCGAATTGGCCGCCGGCCTGAAAGTATTCGGCACCGAGGCGATGATCCGGATCATGCGTCTGCTCCTCGATATTCTGGGCCATGGGGGCCTGGTGCGCGAAGGCGCGCCCGGCGCCTTGTTGCGCGGCCGCATTGAGCGGGAATTCCGCAAATGCCAGATTAATACTTTTGGTGGCGGAACGGCTGAAGTGCTGCGCGACATGGTGGCGCAATTTGGCCTTGGCTTGCCGCGCCATGCCCGTTGAGAGAAAGGATTGTTAACATGAGCGAAGCCTCTGACCTCTATACGCGGATCAGCGCCATGGTGGGGTCGCAAGCAACCGCGTCCACCAGCGCGCGCGACCCCGTCAATCTGCCGATGATCCGCCGCTGGTGCGAAGCCATGGGCGAGGAAAACCCGATCTATCTGGATCCCGCCATTGCCCAGCGGGAGGGGTTTGATAACATCGTATCCCCGCCCGCGATGCTCGATGTCTGGACCATGTCGCGCTATCGTCCGGCGGGGCGGACGCCTGAAGAATCGATGCCCCTCCTGACCATCCTGGATGAAGCGGGCTTCATCGGCACGGTCGCGACCAATATCGAACAAGAATATGACCGTTATCTGGTCGAGGGCGACCGTGTCTCTTACACGGCGATCGTCGATGAGGTGTCGCCGGAAAAACGCACCGGTGCGTTTTTCCGG
>JAKBBM010000094.1 GCA_021808545.1 Pseudomonadota bacterium
AACCGGCATCAGCCCCACCACACTGCCATCCGCAGGATTCCGCACCTCAAGATGATGCTCCGTCTCAACGCGCCGGCCATTAATAATCAAAGCGTAAGGTTTCATGGTGTTCCTTCGTAAAATTGTTTGAGTTGCCGCGCGCTTAGAGGCGTGCGGCTTCAATGCCTTGCAAGCATTTAGGGATGATGACACTGAACGCGACGCCCAGATTATTGGCTTTGCCATCCACCAGCAGGCCCATCATCAAGTCGGTACCGCAGATGAGCGTGATGTTAAGCTCTCCGCCTGCCAGCTCCATCAGATAATATTGGTGAAGGCCAGGCCACCCCGCCTGCGACAACGCCTGCTGCACCCCCTCATAGATGCGCTCTTCCAAAGCCACGGCCGCGGGCTGCGGATTGATCGCCGCCAGAGAGCGTAACGGATTGCGTTCCCACACCTCAGCCGCCAGCAGGCTGCCACGTAGCGGTGCCTGAATTTCAGCGATTAAGCTGTCCAGTTTCCGGATATCGACGGCCATCAGATCTTCCCCCTCTTTTGGCGACTTATAGACGCTCTGTGATGCAGGCTTCGAACGAAACCTAACGGCTAAAAATACCTATGAACATGTTAAACCGCGCCAAAACTCAAGCACTTTGCGCCAACAGCGCGCACGCGCCGGTGGTTAACAGGCCGATATCGGTACCGAGTGACACAAAGCTAAAGCCCTGGATAAAACGGGCTTTGGCGTCGTCGGGAGAGAGGGCGAAAATGCCCACCGGCTTGCCCGCCGCACGCGCGCGCATCAGGGTATTGGTGATCGCCGCCTGCACCTCGTCATGACGGGGGTTGCCCAGATGCCCAAGCGAAGCGGCGAGATCGGCCGGGCCGATGAACAGCGCGTCGACACCCGGCGTGGCGGCAATCTCATCCAGCGCCTCCAGCCCGGCGCGGCTCTCAATTTGTAAGATCACCGTCACATTTTCATGCGCGGTAGCTAGATAAGTGGGGTCGGCGCCAAAGCCCGAGGCTCGCGAGGTGGCGCTGGCAACGCCCCGAATCCCATGCGGTGGAAACCGTGTAGCGGCGACAATGCGCGCGGCTTGAGCGGCGCTCTCTACCATCGGCACCAGCAGCGTGGTAAAGCCGATATCGAGATACTGCTTGATAATTGCCGGTTCGTCATTGGGTGTTCGGGCGATGGGCATAGCCCCAAACGGCGTGACCGCTTGCAACTGCGCCAGCAATAGCGGCAGCGTATTAGGGGCGTGCTCACCGTCAAATAGCAGCCACTCAAACCCCGCGCGGGCGCAGATTTCGGCGGTGTAGGGGGTGGCCAGCGACTGCCATAGCCCGCGCAGAGGTTTACCCTCTGCCAGGCGATCTTTGAAGCGCATCATAAGAACCTCATCGCGATAGTCCCCAATGGGCCGTAATCAACATGGAAGCTATCTCCAGCGCGGGCAAAGACCGGCGCTGTGAAACTGCCCGCCAACACGATCTGCCCAGCCTCCAGCCGCTCGCCATGCGGGGCGATTTTGTTAGCCAACCACGCCACCCCGGTGGCCGGATGGTTGAGCACCGCTGCCGCCACGCCAGACTCCTCGATAACGGCGTTGCGGCACAGCAGGGCGCAAACCCAGCGCAAATCCATGGCGTCGGGCCGCACCGGGCGCCCGCCCAGCACGATGCCGCCGTTGGCGGCGTTGTCCGAGATTGTATCAAACACCTTGCGGGTGACACCGCTGGCGCGGTCCAGCCGCTCGATACGCGCGTCGATAATCTCCAGTGCCGGGGTTACGTAGTCGGTGGCATTGAGCACATCAAAGATGGTTACACCCGGGCCTTGCAGCGGCGCCTTGAGGATGAAAGCCAGCTCCACTTCCACGCGCGGCTCGATGAACCGCGTCATCGGGATGTCCTGCCCGGCGGTAAACAGCATGTCGTCCAGCAGCGTGCCGAAATCGGGCTCAGTAACGTTGGAGGCGCGTTGCATGGCGCGGCTGGTCAGACCGATCTTATGGCCGACGATCCGGCGCCCCGCCGCCAGTTTTTGCGCCACCCAGGCGCGACTGATGGCATAGCCGTCCTCCAGCGTCATTTCGGGAAACTCCAGAGAGAACTGGGTAATCTGGGTGCGCGTACGCTCGGCCTCGTCCAGGCGGGAGGCCAACGCGGCAATGGTGTCAGGCGACAGGGCCATGGCTCAAGCCTTCCTCAAACGTGTGTGGATGTTATTGTGTTTCCAGCCTTCAGCCTCGGTCACGTACATTGAGAAGGCCAGCGGGCGACGCGTGAACAAATCGCCCAGATGCGCCACGATACGTGCGCTCAAAGCGTCAAAATAGGCGCGGCGGAACGAGGGGCTGCGCCCCTCGCCCATCTTCACATCGACATTGATGAAGGCATCACGCGGCTCCGCGCCATCGGCGATGATATAATCGGTGACGCACACGCCGCGTACACGAATCCCGCCCACCGGAAACACCCCACCGGCATTATCGCGCATATCCTGGGCGATCAGTTCCAGCAGTGGGCGAATTTCAAATTCACCCTGCAGATTGGCGGTCCATTCCACAATCGCGTGGGCCATGTCAGGCTTTCCGTCCTGGCGGGGCAATGAGGTGGCTGGTGAGGGTACCTATCCCCTCGATCTGACACACCACCTCGTCTCCGGGGGCACAAAAATGTACGCCATGGGGCGTACCCGTCAGAATCATGTCTCCGGGCATGAGGGTGACAAAGCTGGAGAGGTACTCGATCAGCCCGGCCACATCGAGGATCATATCCGCCGTGGAGCCATGCTGCACCTCGGCACCATTCACGCGCGTGCTCAGGGTGAGCGCCTGCGGGTCCAACACATCGGCGGCGTCAACAATCCATGGCCCCAGCGGCGTGGTGGCGTCACGGTTCTTCACCGCCACGTTGGGACGCAGATAATTCTCCAAATATTCGCGGAGCGCATAGTCGTTCGCGATGGTGTAGCCCGCCACGCAAGCTAGCGCATCCGCCCGTGAAACGTTGCGCGCCACCCTGCCAATTACGGCAACCAGCTCGCATTCAGGGTGCATCTGCGTCACACCCACCGGATGCGGCGTGGTCCCGCGATGCCCTACAAAGCAATTGCCGCCCTTGAGAAACACCAGCGGTGTCGCCTGTTTGGCGGCAAACCCCAACTCGCGCGAATGGTCGGCATAGTTCAGGCCCAACGCATACACGGAAGCACCGTGGGTAATGGGAGGCAGCCAATGCGCGTCGGCAGCGGCCAGGAGGCGGCCGTCGGGCAGGGTCAAACCATGGCCATCGGCAGCGACGGCAACCCAAAGGTCGCGCCCTTGATAGGCAATGCGTGCGCGCTTCATGCGGCCTCCGCGACGAGCATGGTGGAAAGGTCTGGCAGGCCGGCGGCCTGAACCCGGATGCTCTGGCCCGCGCGGGCGGTCGGGGGGTCGCCGGGCAAGCCAACCAGCAGCAGGTCACCCGGGCGCAGTGTCATGAAGCTGCTCAGATCAGCAATAAGCCGGCCCGCGTCGCGGACCAGACGCTCCAGACGCCAACGATGCACCTCGGCGCCGTCGACGAAGGTGACGATTTCGTCCGGCAGCGCCGGGTTGCCAAAAGCACCGAGTGGCAAAAAACCATCCCGGCAGCGGCGGGCGATATCAGGCCGATAGTAGTCGCCGCCGGGCAACGACACATCCAGCGCCAGCGCGGCTGCGGCGACGCCGCCGGTCCCAAACAGCAACGCCACGGTAGCGGCCACAGTCAGCTCCGGCGCCTCAACCGGCACAGGCACCGGCGCGCCGCCACTGCTCAGGCAAGGTCCGGGCTTGATATATATTACAGGCGCCTGCGGCGGAGATTGGTAGGGCTTCTCAACAAGCGCCGCCGCCAGCGCCTCGCGCTCGGCACGGTCATTGAGCACAACGCCATAGGCGGTGCCGCTGATGGTCATGGTTAGGCCTCCGCCGTGAATATACTTATCATATTAAGTATATTCACGCCATTTCATTAACAGCGCAAGCACTTGGGCTGAGGATTTGCACAAAAAAGGGGCGAGCCATCGCCCGCCCCTGGTATTTCAGGCGGTTATCCCGCCCAGGCAAACATACTTCACCTCGACAAACTCCTCGATGCCGTAGCGCGAGCCCTCTCGTCCCAGCCCTGAGAGTTTCACGCCGCCAAACGGCGCCTCGGCGGTAGAGATGAGACCAGTATTTACCCCGACCATGCCGTATTCCAGCGCCTCCGCCACCCGGAACACCCGCGCGAGGTCTTTGGCATACATATAGGAGGCAAGGCCGAATTCGGTGTCGTTAGCCTGGGCAATAACATCGGCCTCGTCAGAGAACCTGAACAGCGGTGCCACGGGGCCGAAGGTTTCCTCGCGCGCCACTGCCATGTCTTTGGTCACGCCGGCCAGCACGGTGGCTTCATAAAACGTGCCGCCCAGCGCATGCGGGCGCCCGCCGCTCACCACCCACGCGCCCTTGGCCACGGCATCGGCCACATGCTCCGCCACTTTCTCCAGCGCGGCATTGTCGATCAGCGGGCCGAGCACCACGCCCTCATCCATACCATTGCCAGTTTTCAGCCTACCCACGGCGGCGGCCAGTTTTTCAGCGAAGGCGTCATACACAGCGTCCTGCACATAAATACGGTTGGCACATACACAGGTCTGGCCGTTATTGCGGAATTTGGCGATCAGCGCGCCCTCCACCGCGGCATCCAGGTCGGCGTCGTCGAACACGATGAACGGCGCGTTGCCGCCCAACTCCAGCCCGAGCTTTTTAATGGTCGGCGCGCATTGACGATACAGCTCGGCACCGACCTCGGTGGAACCGGTGAAGGTAAGCTTGCGTACCCCCTGGTTGGCGGTCATTTCGCCGCCAATCTCGCGCGCCGAGCCGGTGAGCACGCTGAACAGCCCGGCGGGGAGGCCCGCGCGCTCGGCCAGTACGGCGAGGGCGATGGCGGAAAACGGCGTCTGCGAAGCGGGTTTGAGCACCATGGCGCAGCCGGCGGCCAGCGCCGGGCCGGCCTTGCGGGTGATCATCGCATTGGGGAAGTTCCAGGGTGTTATGGCGGCAACCACGCCGATTGGCTGCTTCATTACCAGGATCCGCTTGTCGCGCTGATGACCGGGGATGATGTCGCCATAAACGCGCCTGGCTTCCTCGGCGAACCACTCAATAAAGCTGGCGCCATAGGCGATCTCGCCCTTGGCTTCCGCCAACGGTTTGCCCTGCTCAGCGGTGAGAATGCGGCCAAGGTCGTCCTGGTTCTCCATCATCAGCTCGAACCAGCGGCGCAACACAGCGCCGCGCTCTTTGGCGGTGCGCGCCGCCCAGTCGCGTTGCGCGGCGGCTGCAGCGGCAATGGCGGCACGGGTTTCAGCCGCCCCCAGGCGCGGCACGTAACCAATAACCTCGCCGCTGGCGGGGTTAGTAACGGGAATACCCGTCACGCCATCCGCTTCCACCCATTGCCCGGCCACCAGGGCAGCTTGACGAAACAGGCTGGAATCCTTCAGGTTCATTAGCGCTTCTCCGTATCACATATAATGGGCTCTTTAACTTAACTCGTTAATTATAAATAATCCAGCTTTCAATCACCGACGTCCGATTTATTCCCCTTCGTGACGCTCGACGTTCTCCGTACTAATCGGATCCATGAGTACCGCCTCCAAGTCCCGCAGTAGCTCTTGGAGCTGGGCGAGGCGCAACTCGCCGTAGCGACGGGTGATTTCGGCATATATCACCTCCGACTGATTCCCTGCCGTCTCGATCAGTGCCCGCCCCTGCGGGCTGATGCAGATGAGGCCACGGCGGAGATCTAAGTCATGTGGGCGTCGGCGGATGAGACATCGCTCCTCCAGATCTTTTACAATACGCGACAGCGAGGGCGCCAGTAGAAACGTTGCCTTCGCCAGTTCGGTAACCTCAATTTCTGCAACAGAGGTGAGTGCACGTAGAACGCGCCATTGCTGCTCGGTAATACCTAACTTCTGAAGACCCGGGCGAAAATGGGCCATCACAGCCTCGCGCGCCCTAAGCAACGACATCGGCAATGAGCGGGAAAACTCTCGCAACCTTATCCGCGCCACCGGCGCCCCACTC
Organism: Pseudomonadota bacterium; assembly: GCA_021808545.1. Taxonomy (GTDB): domain Bacteria; phylum Pseudomonadota; class Alphaproteobacteria; order Acetobacterales; family Acetobacteraceae; genus Acidocella. The sequence goes on from JAKBBM010000094.1 coordinate 6,099, forward strand.
GCAGTCATGTTTTTGTCCTGTTTTATCATCGGATATGCTTCAGTTTTTTTGAGCTATACATGTTAATAGTATCGAGCCGCCAGCCTCACTTTTAGCAACCTCGCGTTGGAGGACGCGGTCGGGTACCATGAGACGCTCAAAAAGACCGACCTCGCCGTGCAACAGGCCGA
>JAKBBM010000095.1 GCA_021808545.1 Pseudomonadota bacterium
CGTGTACGAGGTCGATGCTGTGGCCGGCATGGTGAGCATCCTGCGCGTTTGGCATGGTGCTCAAGACCGTTGACCCCGGGGGCAGGTCTGCCCGTTGCTCCCCTCTCCGTCCCACCACAATCCCCCCGGGCGATCAGCGGCGACGGGCGGTGATCTGGGGTCAGCGCGGGGTACAGCCCGTCCGGGTTGCATTCCGCGGCGAGGTGATGGAAGGTCATCTGGGGCCATCGCGGGCGGTCAAGGGCGATCTGAAATTCGTTTCGAACCTACTACGAATCTGAGGGTCAGGAGTTCGAATCTCTTCGGGCGCGCCATTTTTCCTAGGAAATTTCTGCAAGGTTTGAGAGCCCCTCCGGGGCGCCCCCGTGCGCCGGGACCTCTGCCCACCACAATCCCCCCGACGGTCCCAGTTCGGCGCAGATCGCCGCGTGGGACGGGCGCGCGGCGGCCCACACTGGCCGCAGCATGGGGGCAGCTCCACCGCCTGCCGTCGCTTGCGCTTCCGGCGCGCAGGTCTATCCTGCCGCCATGCCTGCCAGTGCCCGGCCCCCAGCACCCTTCGAGAAGATGCTCGCCGAGGCGCGCCAGGCTCTGGAGCTGCCGACGGGCAGCGAAGAGCACCTGCTCGTCAGGGAGAGTGACAGCCTCCCATCCTGCTTCGCGGTGAGCGATCTCGCGGTGGCGTCCGTCGCGGTGGCGGGCTTGGCTGCGGCCGAGCTGCTCGCTCTGGAGGAAGAGCCCCCGCAGGTCACGGTTGACCGGCATCTGGCCTCGGCCTGGTTCCTGTGGTCGCTGCGGCCGCAGGGCTGGAAGCCGCCCGGTCCCTGGGACCCGATCGCCGGTGACTACCGCGCGGAAGATGGCTGGATTCGGCTCCATACCAACGCCCAACGCCACCGGGAGGCGGCGCTGGGAGTGTTGGGCTGCGCCGGCGAGCGCGAGCTTGTTGCCGCGGCGGTGGCGCGCCGCCGGGCCGGTGAACTGGAGGCCGCCATTGTCGCCGCCGGGGGCTGCGCGGCGGAGATGCGCTCAGTGGAGGCGTGGCAGGAGCATGAGCAGGGTCGCGCGGTGGCCGCCGAGCCGCTAGTCGCGCTGCGGCGGATGCCCGCCCCCGCGCCGAGGTCCTGGCGCCCGGCGCCGGGACGGCCGCTGGCGGGCGTCAGGGTGCTGGATTTGACGCGCATTCTGGCCGGGCCGATCGCCACGCGCTTCCTCGCCGGCCTGGGTGCGGATGTGCTGCGGATCGACCCGCCCGGCTGGGACGAGCCCAGCGTGGCCCCGGATGTGACGCTCGGCAAGAGCTGCGCGCGGCTCGACCTGCGCCGCGCGGATGATCGCCGTGTCTTCGAGGCGCTGCTGGCAGAGGCCGACGTGCTGGTGCATGGCTACCGCCCCGGTGCGATGGAGGGGCTGGGATACGACGAGGCGCAGCGCCGGGCGATCAATCCCGGCCTGGTGGATGTATCGCTCTGCGCCTACGGCTGGAGTGGCCCTTGGGCAGAACGGCGCGGCTTCGACAGCCTGGTGCAGATGTCGGCCGGCATCGCCGAGGCTGGGATGCGGTGGAAGCAGGCGGACAAGCCCGTGCCACTCCCGGTGCAGGCGCTGGACCATGCCACGGGCTACCTCATGGCGGCGGCGGCGCTGCGCGGATTGATCGCCCGCCAGCGCGAGGGCGAGACCATCGCCGCCCGGCTCTCCCTGGCGCGGACGGCGGCGCTTCTAGTGGAAGCTGGCGAGGCCCTGGCTGGTCCCGCCTTCGGTGGGATGCAGGAGCAGGACTACAATGCCGAGGTCGAGGACACCGCGTGGGGGCCGGCCCAGCGTCTGCGGTCCCCGATTCTGATCGGAGGCAATCCGCTGCGATGGGTACTGCCGGCCTCACCGTTGGGTTCGGCGACCGCGGCATGGCGGGCGTGATGGCTTCCGGTCAGGGGGCGTCGGGCCGCGTACCGGGGAAATACTCGGTGTGCGTCTCGCAGGTGCGTCCGTAATAGAGAACGCGCCGACCCAGCAGCGAGACCACGTATCCAGCACACCCCGCTGCCGTGACCTTGGCGCAGAAGCCCTTGTAGGTGTAGCCCGGCACCTGCATCTGCGCCTCGCGGAGCGCGCTCTTCACGGCCTCAGGGTCAAAGCGCTCAGCCACGGTCTCGGGGGCCCAGGCGGACGTGAGTTCCAGCGTCTCGCCAGCCGGCCGGTAGTAGATTCGCACCGCACGGCGGAAATCCACCGCGTAGCCATCGAACCCGGCTTCCGTGAGGAGCTTGACGCTCTCGGGGAAGGTCATGGTGTTGCCCTCGGCCCCCTCCAGGGTCTTGCGGGCCAAGTCTTGCCAGTTCGTGCTCATGGTCTGTCCTTTCATTCAATGGGTGGAGATTTGAGGCCGCGCTTCTCGACGATGCCGCGCAGGACGCGCAGCAGCGCCGCCCGGTCGTCCGGCCCCAGATGGTCGAAGAATTCGGCGTCATTGGCGTCGGCCAGCGCCGCCAACTCCGGTACAAGGGTGCGGGCCGCCGGAGTGAGTGCCAGGGTCTGCGCCCTGGCATCCTGCGGGTCGGCGGCGCGCACCAGCAGGGATTTGGCGATGAGGCGCTCCGCCAGCTTGGAGATGGCGCCCTTGGTCATGCCCATGCGTTCGGCCAGACGGCTCGGTGCCAACGTGTCCTCGTCCCAGAGTTGGCGCAGCAGCACCCATTCCGCGACGGTGACGCCACGCGCCTCCACCTTTCGGGCGAAGGCCTGCGAGACATGGTTCGAGACGAAGCGCAGCCAGTAGCCAAGATGCGCGGTCAGGTCCGGGATGGATGTGGAAAGCGGCATGGCGGGCTCCGTAAGTTGACTAGGAAACTATATGAATAAAGTTTCCTAGTCAACTTATTTTGAGGGCTGCCTTCTGCTGCCCAGACTTCGAGTTAATTCGCTTTCCGGGGTTTCCGCCCGGCGGGAAGGCGCGCCGGCACCTCCTCGCCCGGCTCCGGCTGGGCGAACAGCGCCTCGATCTCCACGCCCAGCGCCACCGCGATGCCCTCCAGCACCGCCACGGACGGATTCTCCATCCCGCGTTCCAGCCGACTCACATAGGTCCGGTCGATCCCCGCGTCCACGGCGAAGGCGTCCTGCGAGACGCCCCGCTCCACCCTCAGCCGCCTGATATTCCACGCCACGCGCGCCCGTGCATCCATGCGCGGATCGAGGCAGCTTGTGGACTCATAATGCACGCACTATAGTCACGTATTAAAGCGGACCGATCGGCCGATCCCCGCGTGACAGGCGGCGCCCCGCGCCGCCAGCAGGAGACTGTCGCGTGAAGAGACCCGAGGAGAGCTTCGGGCCAGCCGGTACGGCTGCGCCCGCTGTTGCCGCCGCCATCCCCATCTACGTCATCTCCCTCGACCGCGCGCTCGAGCGCCGGGCGCACATGCGCGCGCAGATGGTGCGCCTCGGCCTGGCCCATGAGATCGTCACGGCCGTGGACGGCAGGGAGCAGCCGATCGCGGGGCTGGAGCGCCTCTACGACCGCCGCCGTCGGCTGCGGACCTACGGCACCGACCTCACCCCGGCCGAGATCGCCTGCTGCCTCAGCCATCTGGAAGCCTGCCGCCGCATCGCCGCGAGCGAGGCGGGCATCGGCCTGGTGCTGGAGGACGATGTGGTCCTCTCGGACACGGTGGCGCCTGTACTGGCCGAGTTGGCCGGCATGCGGCGGGAGAGCTTCGACGTGGTCCGGTTGGCCGGGCTGCGCGAGCGCCGCAGCAGGGTGGTGCGCCAGCTCTCCGGCGGCCGCCACCTGGTCCGCCTCGCGGTCGGGCCGTGCGGTGCCCAGGCGTATGTCATCACCGCCGCCGGGGCGCGCAAGCTCATCACGTACTGCACGCCCATCGTCCAGCAGATCGACATCGCCCTGGACGAGACCTGCTTCAACCGGCTCGACAGCTACGCTGTGCTGCCCTACCCGGTCCACCACGAGACAGGCATCGTCTCCACCATCGGCGAACGCGCGGCCGATGACGCGCGGCGCGGCCCGACGGGGCTGTACCAGATCGCCCGCCGCACCCTGCGCCGGAATTTTGGCATCCTGCACGGCCTGCTGCGGATGTACCGGGCATGACGAGCACCCTCCGCGACCGCTGCCCGGCCTGCGGTTCGGCCGATCTGGCCACCGCCTTCACCCGTGCCGAATGGAGCGCCGCCGCTCCGGACATGCGCCGGAACGATGAGGCCGCGATGTGGACGGACCCGGACCTTGCCTTCGGCGCCATTCTGCGGTGCCGCGCGTGCGGCACGGTCTGCACCGACCGCGTGCCCACGCCCGCCGCGCTCAGCCGCTTCTACGGGGCCTACCGCAGCAACATCTCGTATCTGGCCAAGCTGGACAAGAAGCTCGCGCGGGACATGCGGCGCCTCGCCTGGCTCAGCGTCGTTGCGCGCTTCGAGACATTGGAGTTTGCACTGTTCACCAGCTTCAATTTCAATCCAGATTTTTTCGAGCAGAATGTACTGCCGACCTTATTCGGTCTCGATCTCGCCGACAAAGCGTCACCCCGTGCCAACGAACAGCATGTGCATAAGCAATTGATGCATTGCCGCGTCGCCGTGGCCTACGATCCCGCCGTGGCCGAGGCCGGCGCGGGCCGCTTCCGGTACAGCGCGTGCCCGGTCTATCTCGGCGGCCAGCGCCGGTTCCACCCGAAAATGATCGTACTCGGCGGTACGGTTAAGGACAAAGACGCTAAAGGGCGCGAGACGTCGGTACAATGGCTCTACCTTGCGGTAACCTCTGCCAACCTCACCCTTGCCGGATGGGGCCGGAATTGCGAGGGCTTTGCAGATGTCTGGCTGCATGCACGGGCAGAGAAACCCAGCTCAGACCTGGAAGGCTTTCTGCGCTGGCTGATACCACGGGCAGACGGACCGGATGGAGTCTTTGCGCAAGCCGTGAGCTTTTTCGAGGGCTTGCAACAGACACGCACCAAGATCAACCCAGAAGGGATCTGGCGCGAGCAGCCCGCGATGCGGCTTTACGCCGCCCCCCAGCACGCCTCGCTCTGGTCGTTTCTGGGGAACGCGTACGGCAGGCCCCGTGTCGTGCGAGCAGGCTCACCCTATTGGGGCGAGGCCAGCCGAATCGCCGCTGCGCTACAAGATGTTGAGTTGCATCTCATCGCCGCAATCAAACACAACGATTCCCAAAAAACCAACCTCGGCCACGACACGCTGGCCCAACTCAACCTCCCCCTGGCAAACGTGAAGCGTTGGTGCAACGACAAGGAGCGTTTTTTTCACATCAAGCTTTATGGCGTGGAAACAACCAGAACAAATATCGTAGGCGCAGGATCCTGCAATTTCACCGAGGCCGGGCAGTTCTGGAAAGATCCGCAGGGACTGGAGGCAGGCAATGTGGAAGCCATGCTTTTCGATACGATGGAAATGGCAAAGATGGCATGGCCCTCGCAGGAAAGACTGTCACCCGAGGCGCTGGCTGAAGCTTCTGCAGCAGAAGACGAAGCACCACCGGCATGGCCAGTCTATGTTCACGTCATGTATGATTGGAAATCAAAACGATATCTCTGGCGGCTGGAAGGAGAACCGCGTAACCTTGACGTGCAACTGCAGTTGCCTGATGCCGGACCGGGTATTGTCATCGATGCCAGCCGTACAGGTGCCCGCACGGGCATATTGCTGACGCGCAGGTTCAGCTTCACATGGAACGAAACGCTCTATTACGGCATTGTTTGTGAGACAAATTTATCCTGCTCTGATTTTGCTTATGGCGACTGCCTGGCGCCACAAACCATCCTTGAATCCTGGTACGCAAATGGAGCGGAGCCAGAATGGATCGAGCGGCAGAATACAACTCGCATGGACGATGAAGCCGCACCGACTGCGGATGACAATAACGCCGGGTTCGACTGGTTCATGTTTTTCCGTTGCCACGCCCGATGGTGTGAGCGTATCACGGCGGCGGGCAATGACCGGCGCACGTTGATCGATCTGCTCGTCGCGCGAACAGACAGGGGCGGTCTCAGCCATAATCGTCTCAGAACCTGACTCTGAATGGTAATGCGCCTAACCTTTTCGTGTAATTTTTCTTGTAAGCAGGCGGATGTGTGCGAGCAGGACCCAAGCGGTTGCACTGGCAATTGTTGCCTCGA
>JAKBBM010000025.1 GCA_021808545.1 Pseudomonadota bacterium
CCAATCGGGGGTGGCCGCTCTGCCCCGCTTATGAGCTGCATGATGACCGCCCCACGGCCAAAATGCTGGCGCAAGAGCGGATTGTGTTGTTCCGGGATCCTGACGGCGCTGCGCATGCCTTGCTCGACCGTTGCCCCCATCGCGGGGTGGCGCTGTCGCTGGGCAAGGTCAGGGGCGGCATAATCACATGCCCTTTCCATGGCTGGCGGTTTGATGGCGCCGGGCGCTGCACCCATGTGCCGTGGAACCCCGACGCCAGGCGCGAGACGCTCTCCGCCACGCCTTTGCCGCTGCGTGAGAGAGGCGGGGTCATCTGGCTCTTCACGGGCCGCGCGGCGCAAGGCGAGCCAGCGGTGCCAGATATCTTCATGAGGGCCGATACGCGGATGACGGCGCAGAATTTCCTCTGGGACGCGCACTGGACCCGTGTCATGGAGAATATGCTGGATACCCCGCATCTGCCCTTTGTCCATGCCAGGACCATCGGCAAGCGTTTTATAGGGCGCACCGCTGAGCGCATGGAGATGCTCTGGCGCGAAACCGAGCATGGCGCTGACATTACCGCCCAGCGCGCGGGTGAGCCGCCCCGGACCAGCCTGCGCTATCATTTTCCAAACATCATGGAGCTGGCGATCGACCCTGGCGGGCGGATTATGCGTTTGATCGCCGTATGCAGCCCGGCTGGCGCGGACCAAACACGGCTGACCATCTATACCTTGCGCAATTTTGCCAAGGCCCGGCTGCTGGATCCGGTGTTTGCCTATGCCAATGCGCGCATTGCGGCGGAGGACAAGGCCATCGTCGAGAGTTCACGTCCGGCCGAGGTGCCGCCTGGGGGCGAGGAAAAATCCGTCGCAACCGATGCGCCGACGCTGGCCTTCCGCAAAATCTGGTTTTCGCGAATCAAGACCCGTTGAACCAGCCCGCGTTCAGCGCCCCGGACAGCCAGTACCGGCCATGGCGCTGATGCTGGCAAAGAGGGGGGCAGGCGGTTCGGCATCGCGGCACAAAGAGGTCATGGGCGTGAGGAGTAGGGTTTCGCGTTATGACGGGGGCGGGCCGCTTGCTGCCGGTCCGCCCTTAAGCGTTTCATGCATAAAGCGCCGATTTTAGCCTTGACCCAGAGGTATTCACCTTCAATTAATGGTTGTGGTAACTATGTCTGAGCAACCATGAAGCGTGCTTTCCCTACCTTTCTGGCTTGGCTGTTTTTTCTGGTTCAAATGGCTCAGGCGGCGCCGTATCGTGGCCCGTTCACGGGGTTGTTTTATGGCCAGGGCCGCAGCTGCTGGGGCGGGCTGTTTATTGGCACGCGCACACTCACCTGGGACAAGCAATTCACCCCTTGCGCGCGCACATCCTATACAATCCGCGAGCGTGACCTGCACTGGCCGTTCGAGAATTACGACCATATCGTGTTCCAGCTGAACCATGTGAGCAAAGCCTGCATCACCCCCATCATCGGGCTGTACTACTATGTACCGGCTTCTGAGATTGGGCAGCCAGAAGGGAATACATTTGAATCGGATGCTTGGGTTGCCGTAGGTTTTCAAACAGAAGCGCTCTACCGGAAGTTCCCCACGCGCGGCTTTATGGATGGCTCACATCCAGTTGATCCAGGTATATATGTTGTCTGTGGCCTGCCATTTTCAAATAGGCCCTTTCCTTATGGCGTGCCTACAAACGAACCATAGATGATGGTCAGGAAAAATCTTGCGCAGGTGGGATTGTTAGTATTATTAACCTCCCCCTTAATCCACAAAAGGTGTCTTCGTGAGCTCCATCAATCAACTTGCAATACCACCATACCCTCCTAATCATGAGGCCGAAGCGTTTTTGACGAACCGTGTTCAACGGATAACGGATGAGTACAACCAGTCTCAGAGTAGCGGGAATCCCAAACGCCCCATGACCTGGAATCAACACGACCGCGATATTGAACAGATTGTTTCCGCCTATAATAATTATCTGGGCTCAACGCCGGGCTACATGCCGTTTGATTGGCATCTGGTCAAAGCCATGGTCTGGACTGAAACAGGCCCGGTTGCACGGAATAATGAATGGAACACGGGAGCGATGCAATCGGCCAATCCCGGGGATTCAGGGCTGCCAGATATGATGAGCAAACCCGACCGCACAAATCTCATCGTACCGCCGTCTTTGCGTGGCGCGCTCTCATCGCCCAACAGCAATGCCTATAATAACATTGCCGCGGGCGTGGGAGTTTTGCTTTTTAAGGCAGCGAACTTCGACCAAAAAACCATCACCGATACAAAAAATCTTAAGAAAGTAACGGTGGATAAGGGCGACACGCTGGAAAAACTGGCGGCCAGGCTGGGTACCACCGTGCAGGTCCTGCAGCAGGATAATCGCGGCGTTTCGCCAAAATCGCTCAAACCCGGAATGGTTTTGACCTATTCGCCCGCCACGCAGGTCGCCGCCATCAAGGGTTGGAAATCCATTACACCCAGCAGTGCGGCGGCCCTGTATAACGGGCATGGCGATCCGTCCTATGCCGACAAGCTGTCATTCTTTTGTCAGATGATAAACAGTAACCGGCCGCTGCAATAATCCGGGCATTTGACGCGCCAGACCGTTTCGGGGCGCGAGCCATCGCAACTTCATTCAAATGTCTGCTTTTCGGAAGTGTCCCGGAACCTGGCAACGGCGATAAAGGGCGCTAAGCCGCCACAGCCAGATGCCAATAAATGCCCGACCTTGGATTTTGCATTGCCGTCTCCCTGGGGCCAGATAAGGTCCGTTGCCCCGCCCCTGGCCAGGCTTTTTGGACCGCACCGGGCGTGTAAAATGGTGCTGCAATTGAAAGGAAACGATCGAATGACCGATATTCCCGCTTCCATCATCGCGGCAGACGCCCCAGCCCGCACCAAGCCCAGCAATTACCCGGAACCTTTCGCCTCCCGCATGGCGGGAAGGCTCAAACGCCCCTTAGGCGATCTGTTCGGTCTCAAAAACTTTGGCGTCAACCTTACAAGCCTGGCTCCAGGTGCGGTCTCCGCCCTGCATCACCGCCATTCCCGGCAGGATGAGTTCATCTATGTGCTGGCGGGCGAGCCGACCTTGGTGACAGATACGGACGAGACAACGCTCAAGCCCGGGATGGTGGCGGGTTTTCCCGCCTTGGGCCCGGCCCACCATCTGGAAAACCGGACGGCGCAAGACTGCGTGATCCTGGAAATAGGCGACCGGCCGGCGGATGATACGGTGAGCTATCCGTCGGACGATATAATGGCCGTCAGGGACGGCGATGGAAAATGGCGGTTTGCCCATAAGGACGGCACGCCATACTGAGCCGGCCTCCGCCCGGGATTTGACCTTGGCCGTGAACCGCCTACATCTGGGACGACCGTTGAAGGAGCGGTATTGCCCATGCGAAATACCCGGATCGTCCGCCACCCCGAAGGCCTGGCCGCCAGCACCGCCGATCTGCCCAGCTGGGATTTGCGCGACCTTTACGCCAGCCCAGACGATCCGCGCCTGCACGCCGACCTCGCCGCCACCGAACAGGCGGCACGGGATTTCGCCGCGCGTTATGCGGGGCGGCTGGCGGACCTCTCGGGCGCGGACCTGGCCGCAGCCGTGCGCGCCTACGAGGAGCTGCAGGAGGCTCTGGGAAAAGCCGGCTCCTACGCGCAGCTTTTATTCGCCGCCCAGTCGGAAGACCCGGCCGTGGGCCGCTTTTATCAGACCATTTCCGAGCGCATCACCAATATCAGCACCCATACGCTGTTCTTCACGCTGGAGCTGAACCGGCTTGACGAGGCAGCGCTTACGGCCAAGCTGCAAGACCCGGCCCTGGCCCGCTACGCGCCCTGGCTGCGCGATTTGCGCGTGTTCCTGCCGCACCAGCTCTCCGATGAGGTGGAAAAACTGCTGCTGGAGAAGGATGTCACCGGCCATGCCGCCTGGAGCCGCCTGTTCGATGAAACCACGGCCGGCCTGCGTTTGCAGGTGCAAGACGAGGAGCTGCCCCTGTCCGCCGCCCTCAACAAACTCTCCGACCCCGACCGCGCGGTGCGTAAGGCCGCCGGCGAGGCCGTGGCGGGCGCCATGGCCCGGCATGAGAAGCTGTTCGCCCTCATCACCAACACGCTCGCCAAGGATAAGGCGATTGACGATGAATGGCGGCATTATCCCACCCCCACCGCGTTCCGCAACCGCGCGAACATGGTCGAGGATGAGGTGGTTTCGGCGCTGGTTTCGGCCGTGAAATCGGCCTATCCGCGCCTCTCGCACCGTTATTACGCGATGAAGGCGCAATGGCTGGGGCTGGACAAGCTGGAATATTGGGACCGTAACGCCCCCCTGCCGGGCGATGCCGACCGCGCCATCCCCTGGGCCGAGGCCAAGAGCATGGTGCTGGACGCCTATGGCGCGTTCAGCCCGGACCTTGCCGCCACCATCAGCCCGTTTTTCACGAAAGGCTGGATCGACGCCGCCCCCCGTCCGGGCAAATCCGGCGGCGCGTTCGCGCATCCCACCGTGCCCTCGGCGCATCCTTATGTGCTGATGAATTATCATGGCCGCGCGCGCGATGTGATGACGCTGGCGCACGAGCTGGGCCATGGCGCGCACCAGATGCTGGCGCGCGGGCAGGGCTATTTAATGTCCGGCACGCCGCTCACTTTGGCCGAGACCGCGAGCGTGTTTGGCGAGATGCTGACCTTCCGCTCCCTGCTGGCCGCCGAGACCGACCCCGCCCGCCGGCGTCTCCTGCTCGCGGGCAAGGTTGAGGATATGCTGAACACCGTGGTCCGGCAGATCGCCTTTTACGAGTTCGAGCGCAAGCTGCATGATGAGCGCCGCGATGGCGAGCTGTTGCCCGCGCGCATTGGCGAAATCTGGCTTGAGGTACAGCGCGAGAGCCTGGGCCCCGCCTTTACCTTCGCGCCGGATTATCGGCTATTCTGGGCCTATGTGCCGCATTTCATCCATACGCCGTTTTATGTGTATGCTTATGCGTTCGGCGATTGCCTGGTGAATGCGCTTTACGCCGTCTACCAGGAAAGTGCTGACCGGCCCGGCTTTGTCGCCAAATACCAGGCGATGCTGCAAGCGGGTGGCACGTTGCGTCACAAGGAACTGCTGGCCCCCTTCGGGCTTGATGCGTCAGACCCCGCCTTCTGGCAAAAGGGGCTGGATGTCATTGCGGGCTTTATCGAGGAGTTGGCGGCCGTATGAGCAGCGAGCGCGAAACCAGTAATCTGTTTGGTGAGATGCGGCGCATGGCCCGCACCTCGGGCGCTGTGGGCGGCATTGCCGCGCGCATCGCGGGTGAGCGCGTATTTGGCATCAAGACCGATCAGGCCCGCCATGCCGAGGATCTGAAGGCGCTGCTGGGCGGGCTTAAAGGGCCGATTATGAAGGTGGCGCAGTTTCTCTCCACCGTGCCCGATGCGCTGCCGCCCGAATATGCCGCCCAGCTGGCGGAGCTGCAGGCCAACGCTCCGCCCATGGGCTGGGCCTTCGTGCGGCGGCGCATGGCCAGCGAGCTGGGGCCGGATTGGGAGAAAAAATTCAAGAGCTTCAGCCACGAGGCGCTGGCCGCGGCAAGTCTGGGCCAGGTGCATCGCGCGACCCTGCCCGATGGGCGCGAGGTGGCGGTGAAGCTGCAATATCCGGATATGCCCAGCGTGATCGAGGCCGATTTGCGCCAGGTGAAGCTGGCCATGGCCGTGTACCGGCGCATGGATAACGCCATTATCCAGGACGAGATTTATGTGGAGCTGGCCGAACGCCTGCGCGAAGAGCTGGATTATCAGCGCGAGGCGGCGCAGATGCGCCTCTACCGCCTGATGCTGGCCGATGTGCCGGATGTGAACGTGCCCGAACCCGTGGCCGAATACACCACCCGCCGGCTGCTGACCATGAATTGGCTGAAAGGCCAAGGTTTTAAGGCGTGGCTAGCCGACAACCCCACGCAAGAACAGCGCAATGCGCTGGCGGTGGCTCTGTTCCGCGCCTGGTACATTCCCTTCTATCGTTATGGCGTGATTCATGGCGACCCGCATTTGGGCAATTACCAAGTCAGCCCGCAAGGCCAGCTCAACTTGCTGGATTATGGCTCCATCCGCGTGTTTCCGGCCCGGTTTGTCACTGGCGTGCTCGATCTGTACGCCGCCGTGCGCGACAACGACCCCGCCCTGGCCCGCCAGGCTTACGATATATGGGGTTTCAAGGGCATTACGGATGAGCAGGTGCATATCCTCAATGACTGGGCGAAATTCCTGTATGAGCCGCTGATCGAGGACCGGGTGCGGCCGATTCAACTGGGTCAAAACACGGAATTTGGCCGGGAGGTGGCGCAAAAAGTCCATGCCGGGCTGCAGCGCACGGGCGGGGTGCGCCCGCCGCGCGAATTCGTGCTCATGGACCGCTCGGCCATTGGGCTGGGGGCCGTGTTTTTGCGCCTGGGGGCCGAGCTGAACTGGGCCCGTCTCTTCGCCGAGACCGTGGGCACGTTTGACGAGGCCGCCTTGGCCGCGCGCCAGGATGAGGTGCTGCGCGTTGCCGGGGTGCCGATGTCGGGGTAAACCCTGCGCGAGGAAACAGGACAGGAGCACTGCCGTGGCCATTCTTAACAAGGGCTTTTTGCGCTCGGGCTTTTACGCCCGGGCTTACCGCAAGCTGCTGCATTCAATTTATGTGAATGATCTTTGGCTCGATCTGCGCCTGCACGCCAAACGCGAGGCGGTGGACTACATCATCGAGAATATGCCCGAAGCGATGGTGCTGGCCGATCGCAACGAACTTCTCAAATTCGCCTTTGCCCGCGCGCCGGCGGAAGGACTGGTGCTGGAATTTGGTGTGGCCAAGGGGACCTCGCTGCGTCTGCTTGCCGCCCAAACCCCCCGCCAGGTTCATGGGTTTGACAGTTTCGGCGGTCTGCCGGGGGACTGGGCCGGCACCAAGGAACAAACCGGCGCCTTCACCACACGGGGGCGGCTGCCCAAGGTTCCTGGCAATGTCAGCCTGCATCCGGGCTGGTTCGACCAGACATTGCCCGGTTTTCTGGCAGTCCATCCCGGCCCGTGCGCGTTTGTGCATGTCGATTGCGACATCTATACGAGCACCGTCACCATTTTTTCATGCTTGCGGGATCGCATCCAACCCGGCACGGTCATTCTGTTCGATGAATATTTCAATTACCCGGGCTGGCGCGCGCACGAATATAAAGCGTTCCAGGAATTCGTTGCTGACAGCTGTTTAGGCTACGAATATATCGGTGTTGCAGCTGAAAAAGGCCATGTAGCCGTACGGATGACCGCATCTTCGGCTTGCGTGCCAGGGCAGGGTTGAATAATTGCATGGGCTCCCGCATGTTGCGGCCAATTGGGTAAAAGTTAAGGGAACGGTAAATGCGTCTCGCGGTATTGAAAGAACGTCGTGCGGGGGAAACCCGCGTGGCGGCCACGCCGGATACGGTTAAGAAACTTCTCGCGCTGGGGCTCAGCGTCGCCGTTGAGACGGGTGCTGGCACGGCCTCGGCGATTGCTGATGCGGAATACAGCGCGGCCGGGGCCGAGATTGTGGCGGATGCGCAAGCCGCCCTGGCGGGCGCGGGCATTCTGTTTGCCGTGAACGCCCCCGAAGAGGCTGTGCGCGCGCTGATCGCGCCGGGCACGCTACTGATCGGCACGCTGGGGGCCGCGTCCGACCCGGCTTTGGCGCGGGCGCTCGCCGCCGCCAAGATCGACGCGGTGGGGCTGGAATTACTGCCCCGCATCACCCGCGCGCAGAGCATGGATGTGCTGTCCTCTCAGGCCAACCTGGCCGGTTACCGTGCTGTGATCGAGGCCGCCAATGCCTTTCCGCGCGGCTTTCCGCTGATGATGACCGCCGCCGGCACCGTGCCGCCCGCACGCGTGCTGGTGATTGGCGCCGGTGTGGCCGGGTTACAGGCCATTGCCACTGCGCGGCGTTTGGGCGGCATTGTCTCGGGCACCGATGTGCGCCCGGCGGCCAAGGAAGAGATCAAATCCTTGGGCGCTGCCTATGTCGGCGTGGATGACGAGGAATCGGCCAAACAGACCGGGCCTTATGCCGGGCAGATGTCCGATGAATTCCGCAAGAAACAGGCGGATCTGATGGCCGCGACCGTGGCCAAGAACGACATTATTATCTGCACCGCCCTGGTGCAGGGCCGCAAGGCGCCCACCATCGTCACCTCCGAAATGGTGGCCGCGATGAAGTCCGGCTCGATTATCGTCGATCTCGCGGCGGATTCGGGGGGCAATTGCGCCGATACGGTGCCAGGCGAGGTCACCACCACCGCCAATGGCGTGACGATTCTGGGCCATCGCAATTGGCCAGCGCGCATTGGTGTGGCGGCCAGCGCGCTTTATGCCCGCAATCTGCTCACCTTCCTGTCCACCTTCTGGGACAAGGACGCGAAGGCGCCGAAGCTGACCGAGACCGATGATCTCATTAAAGGCGCGCTGCTGACCAAGGGCGGCGAGATTGTCCACCCCAATTTCAAGCCCGCCGCGTAACGCGAGGAGGAGCAAACCATGACCCCAGCCGATTTGGCCGCGCAGGCGGCTAATCTTGCCCATCAGGCATCCACCCTGGCGCAGAATGCCGCCGGTGTGGCCGCCGTGGCCGCGGCCCATGCGCCGCCGGCAGCCCCCTTCATCTTCCTGTTCAGCATCTTCGTGCTGGCCGTGTTTGTCGGCTATTACGTGGTGTGGAGCGTGACCCCGGCCCTGCATTCGCCCTTGATGGCGGTGACCAACGCCATTTCCTCGGTCATCATCGTGGGCGCCATGCTTGCCACCGGGCTCAAGGGCAGTATGCTGGCACATCTGTTCGGCTTCATTGCCGTCACGCTGGCCAGCATTAATATTTTTGGCGGTTTCGCGGTCACCAACCGCATGCTCGCCATGTTCAAGAAGAAGTAAGGCGCCGCTCAGATGAACCAGTCTCTCACCTCTTTCGCGTATCTTGTCGCGGCGGTTCTATTTATTCTGGCCCTGCGTGGCCTGTCGCACCCCACCACCTCGCGCCAGGGCAATAAATTCGGCATTGTTGGCATGCTCATCGCCATTCTGGCGACCTTTGCGCATGGCGGCATGAATTTCGGCTGGATGCTGGTCATCCTGCTCGGTATGGCCATTGGTGGCGGCATCGGCCTGGTTGCCGCGCAGAAGATCAAGATGACGGCGCTGCCCCAGCTCGTCGCCGCCTTCCACTCGCTGGTGGGTCTGGCCGCCGTGTTCGTCGCGGCCTCGGCGCTGAACGCGCCACAGAGCTTTGGCATCGGCACGCCGCACCATATTCATCTGGAAAGCCTGATCGAGATGTCGCTTGGCCTGGCCATCGGCGCCATCACCTTCACCGGCTCGCTGATCGCCTTCGCCAAGCTGCAGGCACTGATGAAGGGCACGCCCATCACCTTCCGCGGCCAGCATCAGCTTAATGCCGCGCTCGGCATCCTGATTGTGGTGCTGGTCGTGCTGTTCGTGGCGTCTGGCGGCAGCGCCATCCTGTTCACCCTCATCGCGCTGACGGCACTGGCCCTTGGTTTCCTGCTGATCATCCCCATTGGCGGGGCTGACATGCCAGTGGTCGTGTCCATGCTCAACTCTTATTCGGGTTGGGCGGCCTCGGGCATTGGCTTTACCATCGGCAATCTGGCCCTCATCGTCACCGGCGCGCTGGTCGGCTCCTCGGGTGCCATTCTGTCCTATATTATGTGCAAGGGCATGAACCGCTCGATCATCAATGTTATCGCGGGCGGCTTTGGCTCGTCTGGCGATGCGGCGGTGGGTGCCACCAACAATGAGGGCAAGGCCGTGAAGATCGGCTCGGCCGACGATGCGGCCTTCATTATGAAGAATGCCTCGAAGGTGATCGTGGTGCCGGGTTACGGCATGGCGGTGGCGCAGGCCCAGCACGCGCTGCGCGAAATGGGTGACATTCTGAAGGAAGATGGCGTGGAAGTGAAATACGCCATCCATCCGGTGGCCGGGCGTATGCCAGGGCACATGAACGTGCTGCTGGCCGAGGCGAGCGTGCCGTATGACGAGGTGTTCGAGCTCGAGCAGATCAATAACGAGTTCTCGACCGCCGATGTCGTGTATGTGATTGGCGCCAACGACGTGACCAACCCGGCCGCCAAATCCAACCCGGCGAGCCCGATCTTTGGCATGCCCATCTTGGAGGTGGACAAGGCCAAGACCGTGCTGTTCGTCAAACGTTCCATGGCCTCGGGCTATGCCGGCGTGGATAACGAGCTGTTCTTCCGCGACAATACGATGATGCTCTTTGGCGATGCCAAGAAGATGACGGAAGAAATCGTCCAGGCGCTGGGCGACTAAAATAAAAAGGCCGGGGTGGCGATGCCCCGGCCTTTTTCATGGGTGGATGATCCGCCTTTTTTTGTAAAAAAGGGGCGGCCCCAAAAAATTTTTACAATTTATTTGCGCAGGATCAGGATCGACCAGGCGCCGTCGATAATCTTATGCTCCAGCCGTAGCCCTGCGCGCCGGTGGGCCGAGAGCACCCAGTTCACTTGCGTGTTCAACAGCCCGGCCAGCACGGCGCGCCCGCCCGGGGCCAACCGCGCGCCCAGCTGGTGCGCCATGGCGCAAAGCGGGCGGGCCAGGATGTTGGCGAACACCAGATCGTAAGGGGCGGCGCGGGTAATGCGCCGGTCTGCCCAGCCATCGGCGCGGATGGCGCGCACGCGGTTCGCCACATTGTTCAGCCGCGCATTGGCGGACGCCACCCGGGCTGCGCGGGCATCGATGTCGCTGGCCAGCACGGGGCGGCCCAGCCGCTTGGCCGTAGCGATGGCGAGAATGCCAGAGCCCGTGCCCAGGTCCAGAATCCGCCGCGGGCGGTGATATTTGGCCAGCCGTTCCAGCGCCAGCAGGCAGCCGCGGGTGGAATTATGTTCGCCCGTGCCAAAGGCGAGCCCGGCATCGAGGGTGAGGGTGATGCGTCCGGGCATGGCGGGGCCGGCAATATGTGTGCCGCGCACGGCGAAACGCTGGCCGATCAGTTGCTCGGGAAAGGCCGCCTGGGTGCGCGCGAGCCAGCCGCCCACCGGCACCAGTGCCCGCGTAATGGCCGGGTCCACCCCGGTGAGCAGGCGCGCCACCAGCAGGGCCGATTCCAGATCCGCCTCATGCGCGCCGCGTTCCTTTACCCCTTGCAGGTCCCATTCATCCGCATCCTCGTCATGATAAAACGATACGGCGCGGCAGACGCTGGAGAGGGCGGATTCGAACGCCTCCATCGCGTCCGCCGGAACGCGCAGGCTAATGCAGTCGAGCAATTCAGGTGTCATGGCGCTCCACGAAGCGCGCCAGCACGCGCTTCTCTCCCGAGGTTTCAAAATCAATATCCAGCCGGTCATCCTCGGCTGCCAGCACGCGCCCATAGCCGAATTTCTGGTGGAACACGCGCGCCCCCACCGCAATGCCGGCCGGCGTTGGCGCCGCGCGGCGGGCCTGCATGGGGAACTGGGTGAAGGCAGAGTTGGCATAGCCAATTTGCGGCCGGGCGGAGCCGGACTGGCGCAGCATGTCCTCGGGCAATTCGTCGAGGAACCGGCTGGGCAGGGAATCCTGCCAGCCCGCATAGCTTTTGCGTCGCCCGGCATGGGTGATGATGGCATGCTGGCGCGCGCGTGTGAGTCCCACATAGGCCAAGCGGCGCTCTTCCTCCAGCGCCTTGTTGCCGCCCTCATCCAGCGCGCGCTGGTTGGGAAAAATACCTTCCTCCCAGCCGGGCAGGAACACGGTATCGAACTCCAGCCCCTTGGCGCCATGCAGGGTCATGATGGTGAGCTTGTCATCCCCGGCCTGGTCCGCGGCCTCGGTCACCAGCGCCACATGTTCCAGAAATTCAGGCACGTTCTCAAACTCGGCCAGGGCGCGTGTCAATTCCTTTAAATTCTCGATCCGGCCGGGCGCCTCGGGCGATTTGTCCGCCTTCCACATGGCAAGATAGCCAGAATCCTCCAGCACCGCCTCCAGCGCCAGAACAGGGCCGTGCGCGGCGGCGATTTCGCGCCAGGAGTCGAAATGGGTCAGCAGGGTGCGCAGGGTCTCGCGCAATTTGCCCTTCAGCCCGCCTGTTTCCACTAAATGCGCCAGGGTGGGCAGAAGCGGCAAATTATGGGCGCGCGCGGCCTCGCGGATCGTGCGCATGGCACTCTCGCCCACGCCGCGCTTGGGCGTGTTGATGATGCGCTCAAACGCCAGATCGTCCGCCGGTTGCGCCAGTAGCCGCAGGTAAGCGACGGCATCGCGGATTTCGGCACGCTCATAAAAGCGCAACCCCCCGACGATGCGGTAGGGGACGCCAAGCTGGTTCAGCCGTTCCTCAAAAGCGCGGGTCTGAAAGCCGGCGCGCACCAAAATGGCGATTTCGGCGAGTTTATGCCCGCCGCGCCAGAGCGATTCGGCCCGCTCGCCCACCATGCGGGCTTCCTCTTCCGAATCCCACAAGGCGGCGACCTCGATTTTCTCGCCCGTCGCGTCCGCCCGGCCAGGGTGCAGCGTTTTGCCAAGCCGGCCCGTATTATGCGCGATGAGATGCGAGGCGGCCGCCAGGATGGGGGCGGTGGAGCGGTAATTCGCCTCCAGCCGGATGATGGCAGCACCCGGAAAATCCTGCTCGAAGCGCAGGATGTTCTCAATCTCGGCGCCGCGCCAGGAATAGATGCTCTGATCGTCATCGCCCACGCAGCAAATGTTGCGGTGCCCCTGGGCCAGCAGCCGCAGCCAGTAATATTGGACGAGATTGGTGTCCTGATACTCATCCACCAAGATATAGCGGAACTGGCGGTGGTAGCTGGCCAGAATCTCGGGCTCGGTTTTTAGCAGATTCACGGTGAGCAGCAGCAAATCGCCAAAATCCACCGCGTTCAGCGCGCGCAGCCGCTCCTGATAGGCGCGGTACAGGGTCTCGGCCTTGCCATTGGCGAAATCATCCTGCTCATGCGGCGGGATCTGCCCTGGCGGCAGGGCCTTGTCCTTCCAGCGCTGGATTCGCGCCATCAGCGCATTCGCCGGCCAGCGTTTGGCATCCACCCGCATGGTTTCCATCACCTGTTTGAGCAGACGGATCTGATCGTCCGTATCCAGGATGGAAAAGCCGCTGGTCAGGCCCACGCGCTCGGCATGGCGGCGCAGCATGCGCGCGCACAAGGCATGGAAAGTGCCAAGCCACAGCCCCTCCACCGGCTGGCCCAGCAGGTGGGCGAGCCGCTCGCGCATTTCGCGCGCGGCCTTGTTGGTGAAGGTGACGGCCAGAACCTGGTTGGGCTGGGCCAGGCCGCTGAGCAAAATATGGGCAAAGCGCGTGGTTAGCACCCGGGTTTTACCCGTCCCCGCCCCAGCCAGCACCAGCACCGGCCCCTCCGTGTTCTCCACCGCCGCGCGCTGGGCGGCGTTCAATCCGGTAAGATGCGCGCTCATCCCGCCTCGGCTGCGGGTTTGACCCCCAGAATACGCGCGATGGCATAGGTGAGGTCGGGGCGGTTCAGCGTGTAGAAATGGAATTCATCGATGCCGTTGGCTTGCAGCAGGCGCACCTGCTCGGCCGCCATGGCGGCGGCGACCATGCGGCGGGTTTCGGCATCGTCATCCAGCCCGTCGAACATATCCGCCATCCAATGGGGCATCGAGGTGCCGCAGGCGGCGCAGAATTTTTGCGCCTGGGCGAAATTGGTGACCGGCATGATGCCAGGTACGATCGGTGCCGTGATGCCGGCGGCGCGCGCGCGGTCTAGAAAGCGCAGAAAAACCGCGTTATCGAAGAAGACTTGCGAGATGGCGCGGCTGGCCCCGGCATCGAGCTTGCGCTTGAGATTGTCGAGATCGGCTTCGGGGCTGGCCGCCTCGGGGTGGGTTTCGGGATAGGCGGCGACCGTGATCTCGAAATCGGCGATGCGCTTGAGCCCGGCCACCAGATCGGCGGCGAAGGCATAGCCTTGCGGATGCGGCGCATAGGCGGCCCCACCTGGCGGGTCGCCGCGCAGGGCGACAATATGGCGCACCCCGGCCGCCCAGTAATGCCGGGCGACCTCATCCACCGCCGCCCGCGGGGCGTTTACGCAGGTCAGATGCGCTGCCGGGGTGAGCTGCGTTTCGCGCATGATGCGCAGCACGGTGGCGTGGGTGCGTTCTTGCGTGCTGCCGCCCGCCCCATAGGTAACCGAGACGAAAGCCGGGCGCAGCACCGCCAGCCGCCCGATACAGGCCCAAAGCTGGGCTTCCAGTGCGGGTGTTTTTGGAGGAAAGAATTCGAAGGAAATGGCCGGCGGGGCCGCGCCGTCGCGCGCGGGCAGGGGGGCGATGCGCTGGGCGCTGGCCCAGCGCGCCAGCGTGTCTTGGGATGAGGAATGGGTCATGTTCTGGCTCCGTGCGGCCTGGTTAGGTGACAGGACGGGCATAATTCCGCAAGACCTGGCAGATTGTGGCATCTCTGTTGAAGCCGGGGTAATGAACATCACATAATGGGTTGCCGTGCCCCGCCGGGGGGCGGCCTGAAGGAGGCTGGAACAGGTGCGAAAGATAAGACCGCAAGGAAAAAAACGCCCGCTGGGGCGGTGGTTCGCTATGAGCGCGCCCGTGTTGCTGCTGGCCACGAGCCTTGCCGGATGCGCCACCCCGCCGCCCAAATCCGACACGGCTGATTATCAAGCCTACAAGGAGCTGAACGACCCGCTGGAGCCCACCAACCGTGTCTTCTACCGGGTGAACAACACGCTGGACACATATGCCATGAAGCCGGTGGCGCAAGGCTATGAGGCGGTAACGACGCCGGCCATCCGCCAGCATGTGAGCGATTTCACATCCAATATCGGCGAGCCGGCACGGCTCGTGAATTTCATGCTCGAGGGCAAACCGCGCGATGCGGGCACCGCACTCGTGCGTTTTCTGCTGAATTCCACCATCGGTATTGGCGGTATTTTCGACCCCGCTGCGGCTCTTGGTTATCCTCAGACCAACACCGATTTTGGTCTGACGCTGGCCATATGGGGCCTGCCGCCGGGGCCGTATTTGTATTTGCCGGTCTTTGGCCCCTCGGGCCTGCGGGATGTGTGGAGCATTCCGGTGGAATGGCTTGCCACCCCGATGACCGCCGCGCCCGCCAGCACCGCGCTCACCGATTTTGGCTATGCCGAGACTGGATTGCGCCTGGTCAATCTCCGGGCGCGGATGCTGGAGCCGATCGAGCAGATCAAGGCCACAGCACTCGACCCCTATGCCACATTCCGGAGCCTTTATCGCCAATCCCGCGCCTCACAAATCAAGTTGATTGACCAGCGCGACAAGCCGACACCACCCGATTGGTACCCGGCACCGTCCCATCATTGAAGGATCGAGGACCGCTCATGATTTCACGACGTTTCACGCTCTCAGCCCTGGCGGCAGCCCCCCTGACGGGCCTGATGACGGGCCTGATGACGGGCCCCGTCTTGGCGCAGGCCACCCTCTCTGCCGCCACGGCGAAGGATTTTGTAGAACAATCCGGGCAGAAGCTTGTGGGGATCGTCAACAGCCAGGCGCCGGAAGCCAAGAAGGCCGACGAATTGCGCGGCCTGGTCAACCAGATCGTCGCCGTCGACCAGGTCGGCGATTATGTGCTGGGGCGCTATCTGCATATCGCCACACCGGCCCAGCACCAGGAATTCCAGAAGCTGTTTCACAAGCTCCTGGCCTATAACATCACCTACCAGATCAGGGCGTATCAGGGGGTGAGTTTCAGCGTGGATGGTGTGGCCCCGCAAGGGCAGGACATGGTTGTGAACACCGTTGTCACCACGCCAGGCCATGCGCCGGCCGATGTCGGCTGGGCGGTGGATGAGGTGAATGGCAAGCCGCAGATTGTGGATGTTATCGTCGCGGGCACCAGTCTGCGCATCACCACCCGTAACGATTATGCCTCGGTGATCACCGGGCATGGGGGGCAGGTGTCCGCCTTGCTGACGGCGATGAAGGCCCAGATCGCGCGAATCGACGCATCGTAAGCCATGAGCAGATGACAATCCTGCGCGGGGGCGGCTTTATGGAGCCGCCCCCGTTTTGTTTCAGCCCTGCTTGGCGGCCGGTGCCGGTGCCGGTGCCGCAGGTGCCGCCGGGGCAGGCGCGGTGGCCGGCGTGGCCGCCCCCGAACCATCGCCCGGTGCTTGTGCCGGTGCCGGTGCTGGTGCTGGTGGGGCCGTGGGCTGGTCCGTGTTCAGCACATGGTTCCAATCCAGCGGCTTCATGTCGGAGACTTTCTGGCCGTTGATGGTGACCGCACCGTTACCGTAGCTGCCATGCAGTGTCAGCGTCTGGCCGCTGGCCTGGGTGGTGCTGAGATAGGGGGAGAGCAGCGCCTCGGCGTAGTTCACATCCTGCGCGATGTCTGGATAGGCGCTGGTGAGCGCGTTGGTGAACTGGTCGAGCTGGTCGGCCGTGAGGTCGAACTGGCCGCTGGGCTGGACATTGGCATCAAACGCCACATCGCCCTTGGCCCGCAACGTGCTGGGGCCAATGGCCAGGGTCAGCCCGGCCTTGGCATGGCCGCCCGCCGCCGCCCATTGATGCAGCGTTTCCATGATGAAATGCAGCCGTTCACGCGGATCCGTGATCCGCACGAGCTGGTCGTAATAGGCCTGGAAATCCAGCGGGCCGGCGATTTCGAGCGCGAAATCGGCATGCGCGATCTGGCCGTTGAACGGAATGCGTGCCGCCTGCACCAGCCAGGCGGGCAGGGTCAGGCCGTCGAGCTTGTCCGTCACGGCCACGGCCGTTTGGGTTTTGCCGGCGCTGGGGGCGAGAGTCACATGTTCGGCGAGATCGTCGATATGCAATAATTGCAGGCTGCCATTGCTGGCCAGCACGTTGATGTCGGAGAAACTGGCATCGGCCTGCGAGAAATTGGGGTAGGTGCCGGGCCGGAACAGCGCCTGGGGGATGAGCTGGTAGCGTATGTCGCTGGCGCCGAAGGTCACGGCGGCGGTGGCGCGCGAGGAGGTAAGGTCGATCTGCTTGGGCAGGTCGAGATGCAGCGCCAGCGGGTCGGTCACGGCGATTCGCAGCGTGGCACCCGGCAGGGAGAGGGTGATCGGCCCTGGCACCCCCGGAATCTGCACGCTCCAGCGCGGATTTTGCAAGGTCGCGGTGGCGGCGAGCGGGTTGGTGCCGCGGGAAATGCCGTTGTAGGAGAATTGGAGGGAACCGCCATCGGAGAAATGGTGCGGTTGGCTCCATTGCGTGGCCAGGGCTTGCAGCCCTTGCGCCTCGCGTCCTTGCGCGTACCACCACAGGCCCAGCCAGGCGATGGCGAGGATGACGATAATGCCGCCGAGCAGCTTGGCGATCCGCCGCATGCGTTGAAACCCCTTTGTTTGTTACGCTCTCCTTCTGCCCCACCCTTGACCATTGGCCAAGGGTGGGCGCTTTTGCACCGCATGAGGATTTTTGAGGATTGGCGGGACTTGCCGTCGGCCGCGCGCGGGGCGACCGTGGCGCTGGGGAATTTTGATGGTGTGCATCTGGGCCATATGGCGGTGCTGCGCGCGGCCCATGCCGCCCGGCCCGAGGCGCCGCGCGCGGTGTTGACGTTTGAGCCGCATCCGCGTGAATTTTTCCGCCCGATGGATCCGCCCTTCCGCCTGACCCTGGCGGATGAGCGCGCGGCGGTGCTGGCGGCCCTGGGCGTGGAGTTCTTATTTCAAATCCCCTTCGATGCGGCATTTGCGCATATCTCAGCCGAGGATTTCATTGCCTCGGTGCTGCATGAGGGGCTTGGCGCGGCGCATTTGGCCTGCGGGGTGGATTTTGCCTTTGGCCATCGGCGCGGCGGCGATGTGGCGCTGCTCAGCGCGCGCGCCGAGGCGCTGGGCATGGGGGTGAGCATTGTGCCTGCCCTGACCGATGGGCAAGGCCCGATCTCTTCCAGCCGCATCCGCCGGTTGCTGCAAGATGGCTACCCTGAGCACGCGACTCATCTGCTGGGGCGTGTTCACGCCATTCGCGGCCCGGTGACCCATGGCGACGCCAAGGGCCGGACCATTGGCTTTCCCACGGCCAATATTCCGCTGGGGCGGCATTTGGAGCCGTTGCGCGGCGTTTATGCCGTAACCGCGCCGCTGGACGGCACAATCCTAAAAGGGGTGGCCAATATCGGCCAGCGCCCCACCGTGGGGGGCACGCAATCGCGCCTGGAAGCGCATTTTTTTGATTTTTCAGGCGATTTGTACGGGCGCGACCTGACGGTGCGGTTGCACCATTTCATCCGCGAGGAGCAGAAATTCGAGAGTTTCGAGGTTCTGAAAGCCCAGATCGCGCAGGATGCGGCGCAAGCCCGGACCCTGCTTGACAGCGGCGCGAATCAAGAGAAACCCCTTCAGCCATGAGCGATGACGTGATCGATTACAAAGCCACCGTGTTCTTGCCGCGCACTGATTTTCCCATGCGCGGCGAATTGCCCAAGCGCGAGCCCGAGATGTTGCGCCGCTGGGCGGAGATGGGCCTGTGGGCGCGCCTGCGCGCGGCGGCCAAGGGGCGGGAGCGGTTTGTCCTGCATGATGGCCCGCCTTATGCCAACGGCAACCTGCATATCGGCCACGCGCTGAACAAAATTCATAAGGACGTCATCAACCGCGCGCAGGCGATGGTCGGGCGCGATGCCGATTATATCCCCGGCTGGGATTGCCACGGCCTGCCGATCGAATGGAAGGTGGAAGAGCGCTACCGCGCCAAGAAACTGGATAAGGACCAGGTGCCGGTGCTGGAATTCCGCAAGGAATGCCGTGACTATGCGGCGCACTGGCTGGATGTGCAGATGGCGGAGTTCAAGCGCCTAGGGGTGGCGGGCGATTGGGACAACCGCTACGCGACCATGGATTTTGCCTCAGAAGCCGCGATTGCCGCCGAGATCGGCAAGTTCCTACTGAACGGCGCGCTCTACCGGGGCTTGCGCCCGGTGATGTGGAGCCCGGTGGAAAAAACCGCTCTGGCCGAAGCCGAGGTGGAATACCAGGACAAGAAAGATACCGCGATTTACGTGCGTTTTCGCGCGGTGGCGGGCGATGAGAGCATTGTCATCTGGACCACCACACCTTGGACCATCCCCGGCAATCGCGGCCTCGCCGCCGGGCATGAGCTGGATTATGTGGTGATTCAGGTGCGCGCCCTGGCCGAGGGCAGCCTGGCTGTTTTGGACGAAAAACTGATCGTGTCGGCGGAATTGCTGGATGATGTTTGCGCCAAGACCGGCATTGCCGCGCATGAGGTGCTGCGCCGCTTTAAAGGCAGCGCGCTGGAAGGCCTGCGCTTCCACCACCCGCTGCGCGGTGCGGCGCCGGGCTATGATTTCGACGTGCCGGTGATGCTGGGCGAGTTCGTGACCATGGAGGCGGGTACTGGCATCGTGCATATGGCGCCGGGCCATGGCGAGGATGATTTCGCCCTGTGCAAGGCGCATGGCATTGCCGTGCCTGAAACCGTGGCGGATAATGGTACCTATTACCCGAATGTTCCGCTTTTTGCCGGGCTGCATGTGTACAAGGCGGCCGACCCGGTCTGTAGCGCGTTGACAGAGACGGGCGCGCTGCTGCACCGGGCGGAATTTGTCCATTCCTACCCGCATAGCTGGCGGAGCAAGGCGCCGCTGATCTACCGTGCCACGGCACAATGGTTCATTGCCATGGATGGAGATGAGGCGATCCGCCAAAAGGCGCTCGCCGCCATCGATGACACGAAATTCGTGCCCGAGACTGGCCGCAACCGTATCCGCTCGATGGTGGAATCACGGCCAGATTGGTGCATCTCGCGCCAGCGCGCCTGGGGCGTGCCGATTGCGATTTTTGTCGATAAAACAACGCACGAGCCGCTGCGCGACGCGGCCGTGATGAACCGCGTGGTGGAGATTTTTAAAACCGAGGGCGCCGATGCCTGGTATGCCCGCCCAGCCTCTGACTTTCTGGGCGAAGGGCGCAACCCGGATGATTACGAGCAGATTTTCGACGTGGTCGATGTCTGGTTCGAATCCGGCTCCACCCATGCTTTCGTGCTGGAGGCGCGGGGCATGAAATGGCCGGCGGATGTGTATCTGGAAGGCTCTGACCAGCATCGCGGCTGGTTTCAGGCCTCGCTGCTGGAAGCCATTGGCACGCGCGGGCAAGCCCCCTTCAAGGCGATTGTCACGGATGGCTTCGTGCTGGACGAGCAGGGGCGCAAAATGTCCAAATCGCTCGGCAATGTTACCGCCCCGCAGGAGGTGAATGATAAATTCGGCGCCGATATTCTGCGCCTGTGGGTGCTGAATTCCGATACGTCCGAGGATTTGCGCATCGGCCCGGAAATCTTGAAGCAGCAGGCCGAGCTGTACCGGCGCCTGCGCAATACGTTGCGTTGGATTCTGGGCTCGCTGGATGGGTTTTCGGACGATGAACGGGTGGATGAGGCGGATTTTCCCGCACTTGAGCGCTTCATGCTGCATCGTTTGTGGGAGCTGAATGCGCGCGTGCAAACGGCGCTGTGCACGCATGACTGGACGGGGGTGTACCCCGCCATCCATCATTTTTGTACAACCGATCTCTCCGCCTTTTATTTCGATATCCGCAAGGACAGCCTGTATTGCGATGCGCCGGGCGCGCAAAAGCGCCGCGCCTGCCGCAGCTTTTTGGATATTCTGTTCCACTGCCTGGCCACCTGGCTGGCCCCGGCACTGCCCTTTACGGCCGAGGAAGCCTGGATGGCGCGCTATGGGGCGGCGGAATCGGTGCATCTGGCGCTGTTCCCCGATGTGCCGGAAGCCTGGCGCGATGATGCGCTGGCGGCGCGATTTGCCCAGATCCGCGAACATCGCGGCCATGTCACCGCCGCGATTGAGGGCATGCGCCGCGACAAGGCGATTGGCGCCTCGTTGCAGGCTGAGGCCGTGCTCGCGCCCGCGGCCCGGACCGTGCTGGACGATGCGCAGGACTGGGCGGAATTATGCATTACCTCGGCCGCGCGGTTTGATGCGCATAGCACCGCCATCGCCGCCCAGGGGCAAAAATGCGAGCGCTGCTGGAAAGTGCTGCCGGAGGTGGGGGGAAATCCGCGCCATCCCACCCTGTGCCGGCGCTGCTGCGATGCGGTGGAGCCCGCCTGATGCGCCGCCTGGTGGGCTATATAATCGCGCTGCTGGTGCTGGCGGCGGACCAGGGCAGCAAATATCTGGTCCTGCATCCGCTGCATTTGCAGGATGGACACCGAATCATCGCCGGGCCGTTCCTGAATTTCGTGCTGGTCTGGAATCACGGCATCACCTTTGGGCTGTTCGCCGGGGCAGGAGAGAAAATCCTGCTCGCGAGCATCGCCACCGCCGTGATTCTGGCCTTGTTCATCTGGCTGTGGCGCACGCGCAACTGGGTGACGGCGATTGCCGTTGGCGCCATTGCGGGCGGGGCGATCGGCAATGTCGCCGACCGGTTGCGCTTTGGCGCGGTGGTGGATTTTATCCAGGCGCATATTGGCGGGCTTTATTACCCGTGGGTGTTCAATATCGGTGATTGTGCCATTGTTTGCGGGGTGGTGGCGCTGATGCTGGAAAGCCTGTTGCGCAAGCCCCCCGTTGCGGCCAACAAGGCGGAGGGATAGGAAGACGCCATGACAAATTTTCGCTCTCGCGCCATTGCCGCCATTTCCGCCACCGCGCTGGCCCTGACGCTGGCCGGATGCAGCAGCGCCACGAAGAAGGAGTTCGGCCTGGAGGCCAACCCGCCCAACGCGTTTGAGGTGGGCACGGAAGCCCCGCTCTCCATGCCGCCGGAGCTGACCCAGTTGCCGCCACCCAACCCGGGGGAGCCGCGCCCGCAAACTCCCGATTCGGCGCAGGCAGGGGCGAATATTGTCTCCCCGGCCAATGCGCTGGTTACAGCGCCCAGCCAGATCTCGCCGGGTGGCGAGGCACTGCTGCAGCAAGCGGGTCCCACGCCGCCGGCCGATATTCGCGCCCAGGTGAACCAGAATGCGCAGCTTGCCGCCAAGCCTTCGGGATTTGTGCAAAAGCTGATGGGCAGCGCGCCAGCGCCCCAGCCGGTGGTGAATGCCGGGGCCGAGCAGAAGCGCCTGCAGGAAAACGCGGCGATGGGCGCGCCCGTGACCAAGGGCAGCACTCCGCAGGAAAGCACCACGCCGCCCGGCCTGTGGGGACGTTTCCTGAATTTGTTCTAAGCGTTCGGAGCGCCCTGAACGTTTTTTGGGACCATCCCTTTGGCCAAAGGGGTGGTTTCTTATGTCAGCCCGGCAGGATTTCGTCGGCCCATAAATCTTCGATGCTCTGGCGCGGGGTGATCAGCCGGGCCGTGCCCGCATCGGCCAGTACGCTGGCCGCGCGCGGGCGGGCATTGTAGGTGCTGCTCATCTCCGCGCCATAGGCGCCCGCATCGAGCAGCGCCACAAGCCGGCCGGGTGGCAAATCGGGCAGGGCGCGGTTTTCGGCAAAGCTGTCGGCACTCTCGCAAACCGGGCCAACCACATCCGCCGGGCTTACGGGCACCGAAAAATCCGCCGCATCCAGCGGTAAGATGCCATGCCAGGCCTCGTACAATGCCGGTCGCATCAGCTCGGTCATCGCCGCATCCAGCACCACGAAGCGTTTTTGCGTGTGTTTTTGCAAAATCACACTGGCCAGCAGCAATCCCGCCGGGCCGGTCAGGTAGCGGCCCGGCTCCACCATCAGGCGCAGCCCCAGCCCGCCCACCGTGCGGCGGATGGTGGCGGCATAGGCGGCCAAATCCAGCCCCGGTTCGGCGCCATAGCCAATGCCAATCCCACCGCCCAGATCCAGCGCCTCCACATTCTGCCCCTGGGCGCGCAGATGCCGCACCATGTCAGCACCCTTGGCATAGGCCGTGGCGTAAGGGGTGGGGGAGAGAATCTGGCTGCCAATATGCAAGGCCAGCCCCACCGGGCGCAGGCCGGGCAGGCTGGCGGCATGCGCGTACAAAGCGGGAATGTCCGCCGCGGCGATGCCGAATTTGTTTTCAGCCAGTCCGGTGGTGATCTTGGCGTGGGTGCCGGCATCAACATCCGGGTTCATGCGCAGCGCCACGGTGGCCTGAACGCCAAGGCCAGAGGCGATGCCCGAGAGCATGGCCAGCTCCTCGGCACTTTCCACATTGATCTGGCCGATGCCTGCCGCCAAAGCGGCTTTCAGCTCCGCCTCTGACTTGCCGACACCGGAATAAACCACATCATCCGGCGCAATGCCGGCGCGGCGCGCACGCAAAAACTCGCCCAGGCTGACCACATCGGCGCCCGCCCCCAGGCGGCGGAACAGGTCGAGAATCGCCAGATGCCCGTTGGCCTTGACCGCATAATGAATATGCGCGGGCAGATCTTGCGCCGCCAGGGCGGCATTGAGGGCCCGGTAGCGCCGCCGCATTTCGCCCGCACCATAAACCCAGACCGGTGTGCCATATTGCATCGCGATGGATTTGAGGGAGACACCCTCGAAACACAGCCCGTCTGTTTCATCCAGTGAGAGGAACGGCCGGGCCTTGAGCAGGGATGCGAGATCGGGCGCGGGGCCCGTGATGGTCATGTCCGCCATGGTCAGGGTGCCGGATAGCTATGAGGGTAGGTGATGGCCGAAGCCGGACCTGGCGGTTGCGGCGCGCCGCGCCGCCCGCACCCGGCCAGGGCCAGGCAGCAGAGCAGGAACAGGGCGGCTTTCATGCCAGCCGCTCCAGCCAGGCGGTGGCTTGCGCCGCGACATTGGCAGGCGCGGTGCCGCCATGGCTGGTGCGCGAGGCAACCGAGGCCTGCACCGTGAGCACGCCGAAAATATCAGCCGTGATCCGCGGCTCGACCGATTGCATGTCGGCTAGCGTCAGTTCGGCGATGTCCACGCCCTTGTCCTCGGCTAGCCGCACGATCTGCCCGGTGACATGGTGGGCGTCGCGGAAGGGCATTTTCAGCACCCGCACCAGCCAGTCGGCGAGGTCCGTGGCGGTGGAAAAACCGCTGCCCGCCAGGGCTTCCATGCGCGCCGTATCGGCCTTCATGTCGCGCACCATGCCCGCTGTCGCGGCCAGGCACAGGGTAATGGCGTCCACCGCGTCGAACACCGGCTCCTTATCCTCCTGCATATCCTTGGCATAGGCCATGGGCAGGCCCTTCATCACGGTCAGCAGTCCGATGAGATGGCCGAAAATACGCCCGGTCTTGGCGCGGGCGAGCTCGGCGGCATCGGGGTTGCGCTTTTGCGGCATGATGGACGAGCCGGTGGTGAAGGCATCCGACAGGCTGATCAGCCGGTAGGGGGCGGAACACCAGATGATGATTTCCTCGGCGAAGCGGGAGAGATGCATCGCCAGAATCGACAAGGCCGAGAGGAATTCCAGCGCGAAATCGCGGTCGGAGACGGAATCGAGCGAATTGCCGGTTGGCCGGTCAAAGCCCAGCGCCTTGGCGGTGGCGAACCGGTCTATGGGAAAGGAGGTGCCAGCCAGTGCCGCCGCCCCCAGCGGGCATTCATTCAGCCGCGCGCGGGCATCGGCCAGGCGGCCGCAATCGCGGTGCAGCATCTCGACATAGGCGAGAAGATGATGCCCGAACGTGACCGGCTGCGCGGTTTGCAGATGGGTAAAGCCCGGCATGACGCTGGCGGCATGTTCGGCCGCGCGGGTGGCGAAGCCGCGCATCAGATCCTGGGTCTGGGCGAGGATGGTATCGATGGCGTCGCGCACATAGAGGCGGAAATCGGTCGCCACCTGGTCATTGCGGCTGCGCGCGGTGTGCAGGCGGCGCGCGGCCTCGCCGATACGCTCGCCCAACCGGACCTCGATATTGGTGTGGATGTCTTCCAGCGCGTCGGAAAAGGCAAAGCGGCCGGCCGCGATCTCGGCGGCGATGTCATCGAGCCCGCGGGCGATGGCGCGCTCATCCTCGGCCGTGATGATGCCTTGCGCGGCCAGCATGGCGGCATGCGCGCGGCTGCCGGCGATATCTTGCGCCCAGAGCTTGGCATCGAACCCGATGGAGGCGTTAATGGCCTGCATCACCGCATCGGGCCCAGCGGCAAAACGCCCGCCCCATTGCAATTGGCTCTTTACCGGAGTGTCGTTCTTGTCAGTCAACCGTCAACGCCCTTTACTCTCGCGGCGATCCCTCATCGCCGGCTCTGCTGGATTAGCCCTCGGCGGCACGCTAAGCAATCAGGCCCGGGCTGATGAAGCGGATTTGTTGCTGCCGGATGCGGCGGGCCAGCTTGGCGATATGGCCCCCACGCCCGCCCCGGCGCTTACATTCGGCACGCCCGCGGGCAAGAGGCTCTCGCTTGCCGCATTCCGAGGGCATGTGCTGCTGGTGAATTTATGGGCGACCTGGTGCCCGCCTTGTGTCGCGGAATTGCCGACCTTCGCGGCCCTGGCCCCCCGGATGGCGGCGTTTGGCGGGCTGGTGCTGCCGGTTAGCATCGATGTGGGCGGCACGCCGGTTGTGCGGGCCTTTTATGCCCGGCATAAAATCACCGATCTGCCGGTGCTGACCGACCCAAGCGGTAAGGATCTGGATATTCTGGATACGAATGCCGTGCCGGTGACCTTGCTGATCACCCCGCAAGGGCTGCTGGCCGGCCGGGTGGAGGGGGCCGCCAATTGGGATACGCCGGGTGTGCTCGCCATTCTGAAAAAGCTGGCGGGCGGGGACAGTGCGGCGCCGCGCGAAAAACAGATCATATAGGCCCAGGCGGCGGTTTTCGCCGCCTGGGGAGATGTGTCAGGCGTTGGCCGGGGGCATGGCTTCGGCCTGGGCGCGGCGCTGCTGCCACAGCCCGACAAAGTCGATCGGCGTGAGCAGAACCGGCGGAAAACCACCCTCGCGCGTGACATCGGCCAGGATGTTGCGGGCGAAGGGGAAGAGCAGGCGCGGGCATTCCACCAGCAGCACCGGCTCTTGCTGATTCTCAGGAATGCCGTTGAGGGTGAAAATGCCGGCATAAGCGAGATCGGCGATAAACACGACGGGGGGCTTTTCCTCGCCGCCATTGGTCTGGGGCGCGCCGGTCAGGCCTTCCGCGCGGATCGCCAGGACCACCTCGAACACGGAGGCCTGCTCTTCGATCCGGCGGACCTGGACATCGAGATTGATGTTCACGTGCGGCTGGTTGCGCAGCTGCGTGAAGATCGCGGGCGCGTTCGGCACCTCAAAGGAGAGATCTTTCGTGTACTGGATGTTCACCACCAGCGGCGAGTTGGGCTGCTGGGCAGCGGCTTGGTCGGACATGTGCGATTTTCCTGTACTATGTTCCCGGCCCCGCCTAGCACGCTGTGCCGGGCATGATAAGAGAGCGGCATGAGCGTAAAAATCTTCATTGATGGCCAGGCCGGCACCACGGGCCTTGGCATTGCCCAGCGCCTGGGCGCGCTGGCGGCGGTTTCTCTCGTGACGCTGGATGAGGCGCATCGCAAGGACGAGGCGGCGCGTGCCGACGCTATGGCGCGCGCCGATCTGACCGTCCTGTGCTTGCCCGACGACGCGGCGCGCGCGGCGGTGGCGCTGGCGCCGGCGGGCACGCGCATCCTCGATGCCAGCACCGCGCACCGCACCGCACCGGGCTGGGTATATGGTTTTGCCGAAATGGCGCCAGGCCAGGCTCAGCGGATCGCGGCGGCCCAGCATGTCGCCAATCCGGGCTGTTATGCCACCGGGGCCATTGCGCTCCTGCGTCCGCTCACCGCGCTGGGGCTGCTGCCGGCGGGCATGAATCTCAGCATCAATGCCGTCTCGGGCTATTCAGGCGGCGGCAAGGCGCTGATCGCGGCGCACGAGGCGCAAGGCGGCCCGCCTTTTGAGCTTTATGCGCTGGGGCTTGGCCATAAGCACCTGCCCGAGATCGTGGAATATACGCGGCTTGCCCGCCGGCCGCTTTTCGTGCCCTCGGTCGGGCATTTTGCGCAGGGCATGCTGGTTTGTGTGCCGCTGTTCCTGGATCAGCTTGCGGGCCGTCCGCAGGCTGCGTCATTGGTGCAGGCGTACGCCGATTATTATGCGGGTACGGCCCATGTGGCTGTGCATCCGGACGTGTGGAGCCAAAATTTGCAGCCCGAGGCGCTGAATGGCACGGATGGGCTGGAGATTTTTGTCAGCGCGAACGAGGCGCAGGGCCAAGCGGTGCTGATCGCGCGGCTGGATAATCTGGGCAAGGGGGCCTCGGGGGCGGCGGTGCAGAATATCCGTCTGATGCTGGGAGAAGAGCATGTCTGAGATGAGCCGGCCTGGCGGGCTGCTGTACGCGTTGGGCGATTTACAGCCCCGCATCGACCCCACGGCCTGGATCGCGCCCACAGCCGTGCTGATCGGCGATGTGCGGATCGGGCCGGGCGCCAATATCTGGTTCAACTGCGTGCTGCGCGGCGATACCAACCCCATTATCGTGGGCGCGCGCAGCAATGTGCAGGATGGCACCGTGATCCATGTCGACCATGGGGAATTCTTTACCGAAATTGGCGAGGATGTGACCATTGGCCATAGCGCGATCATCCATGCCTGTAAGCTACGCGACCGCGCCTTTATCGGCATGGGGGCCACGGTGATGGATGGCGCGGTGGTGGAAGAAGCTGGCTTGCTCGCCGCGCGTGGGCTGCTGGGGCCGGGCAAGCGGATTGGCCGGCAGGAAATGTGGATGGGCAGCCCTGCTAAATTCGCCCGTGCGATGAGCGATGAGGAACGCGCCGGCTGGGACCGGACGGCGCGGCACTATATTGGCTTGTCGGAACGTTATGGTAAAACGCTGCGGCCTATCGGTTAATTCTTGGAAAATCCAATGGTCATGCCTAAATCTCCAGTATGAGCGACACGGAATTCGACAATGCGCTGGTGGCCGCCGCCTTCGCGCTGGGCGCTGAGAAGGGGTGGCGGCATGTTTCGGTGGCGGCGGCGGCCAACCATGCCGGGCTCGATCTCGCGCGGGCGCGCGGGCGTTTTGCCTGCACCGGGGCGATCTTACGTAAATTCGGTCAGATGGCCGATCAGGCCGCGCTGACAGGCGCCCTGACCGAGGGCAGTGTGCGCGACCGGCTGTTTGATAGTCTGCTCCGCCGGTTTGATTTTTTGCAGACGCACCGTGACGGGGTGTTGGCCCTGATGCGGTTTTTGCCCTTCTGCCCGCCGCGGGCCTGTGTGCTGGCGGAGCTGAACATCGCCTCCATGGGCTGGCTTCTGGAAGGGGCGGGGGTGGATGCCACGGGCCTGCGCGGCGCCCTGGCCCGCCGCGGGTTATTGCTGGTTTGGGCCTATGGGCTGCGCGCATGGGCCAATGATGAAACCGAGGATCTGACCGCTACCATGGCGGCGGTGGACAAGGCGCTGGCGCGGGCGGATGGGCTTGCCGCCCGTTTTGGCTCCACCCGCGTTGCGGTGGATGACGGGCCGGATGCCGCGCCCGCCGCCCAGGAGAGCCTGGCAGGGTAAGATGCCGGGTAAGACCAAGCCGGGAGTGCCGGCGAACCAGTAAAGGAGCGACGACCTATGGCCGAGAAGTCCACGAAACCTTCCTTCCTGCCGGCGTTCGATCCGGCGAAATTTCTCTCGGATATGAAATTGCCGGCCATGCCGGATGTCGAGGCCGTGCTGGCCGCGCATAAGCGCAATCTGGACGCCCTGACAGATGCCAACCGCGTGGCGCTGGAAGGTGCGCAGGTGGTCGCCCGTCGACATATGGAGATCATGCAGCAGACCATGTCGGGTCTGAGCGAGACGCTCAAGCAATTATCCCTGAATGACACGCCCGGCGGGCGCGCGGCCAAACAGACTGACCTGTTGAAGCAAGCCTATGAGAATGCCGTGGCCAACACGAAGGAGATTGGCGATCTCATCCAGAAATCCAACAGCGAGGCGTTGAACCGGCTGAATGCGCGGGTGCTGGAGGCGATGGCCGAAATGAAGGCGCTGTTTGGCAAGTAGCCTGGCCCATAAAAAACCCCGCGGTAGGCTATGCGCGCCGCGGGGGGGGGGCTTAT
>JAKBBM010000026.1 GCA_021808545.1 Pseudomonadota bacterium
AATGCCTCTGACTCAACACCCGTCTCCGGCAGAGCCCGCATATTCACGAAATCATACAAAACCTTGGCAACGCTCAGACCATGGGTGGAAATGCGGCTCTCGGGCATGGGTTACTCCTCATCATGCTTGGCGCGGCATCGCGTCAGCCGGGGTAATGCCGCAATCGGCCCTAAAAACCAAGCACATCCTGAAATGTTCTATTTCAGGGCAGATCACCATATACGTCCACCCGGTCAAGCGGCGCGGTGCTTCCCCCCAGCGCGGCCACGCGCACATGGCGCGCCCAGGCGGTGCCGGGCCCTGCCCATATATAAGGACCGGCGCATGACGCGCGTGCCAGTTCCACCCAGCTCTCACCGTCTATGGAGGCCTCCAGGGCGAAATCGCCCACCCGCGCCTGCGGCGCACCGCCGCTCGCATGAACATGAATTTCACGGATGGTGGCGATCCCGCCCAGATCCACCCTCCACCAGGGCCGACCTACCTCGCCTGGGGTAGCCCCTCGCGTCACGAGCCTGCCCATGGAGATCAAGCCGGTGCGCGGAGCGGCGGGCATGGCCTCAGCCTGCCCGGTGCTCACGAGATAGTCTTGCAGGGTGGCAAAGCGGTTGGTGGGACGCAAGGCGGCGCGCTGCCCCCCCGGCAAGGCGGTGGCGATCTCATCCAGTAACAGCGCCATTTCATTATCGTCGCGCCAAGCATGGCGATAGAGCGGTTCCTTGCCCGATTGCGCGAGCAAGCGGGCATTGGTTGCCAAATCGTCTTGCGTGCCAGAGGTCTGGGATGGCACACCCGCAAGCCCGCCCTCTATGGCGAAAAACAGCGTCCGCCTTCCCTCCTCCTCCAGCGTAATCCCGCCAAATCCGGCACGCACGGCCCGAAAAGAAAGGTCCGAATGCTCATGACCATAACGGCCAAAACGGGGGTCGAAATAACCTATCTGGGCCAACACACCCTTTGAGAACCCCAGCGCCCAGCCCGGAATCATGCCCGTCAAGACCGGATCCTCGGCAGATCCCAGGCCCGCCGCCACCGAATGGCGATAGGCAGGATGCACATGATTCACATGGCCATGGCGTTCCACGGCCTCAATCCATTCGCGCTCCCAGCCCGGCGCCACCGGCTCGATATCGTCGTCCAGCAGCAGCACCACATCGCAATCGGCCACATGCAGCAAATAATAAAGGCCGCGATTCTTGTTCCACGCGATGCCCTTATTGCCCCCGGCAATCACCCGCACCCCCGCCGCCCGCAAGACCTCGGCCGTACCATCGGTGGAGCCGTCATCGCAAACCACCAGCTCAAATGGTGTCAGCGTCAGTTCACGCAGCGCGGCCACCAGCGCCATAACCAGTGCGCGGCGATTAAACGTGGTCACGGCAATGCCCAGGCGCGGCGGAGGCGCGGGCGGCAATGCCTCAAGCGGCGTGTTCATCCCCTCGTAAACGCCCAGATAATGCCGGTATCCCGCCGGGTTCATCTCCACCAGGCGCTGCAGCTCAGGGAATGTGCGGGCTTGCGGATCGTCGAGCAGCCGGCGCACCACCACCGGCTTAATACCGTGCCAGTGCAGAATATGCGCGCGCTCATTCACCCCCCAATAGGGTTTCCAATTGAGCTCAAGCGGCATCAGCTCCCACTTGCCGTCATAGAAGCGGCGATACATCTCCTGGTCCAGCCCCGCCCCCTGATGCGCGCGGATAAAGCGGATAAAGGCTGGGTAATCCTGCCGCATCTGCTTCACATTCAGCAGCATCACACCGGAGTTCAGCCCGTCATCGGGGCGGAATTCCGGGCAGGCGGCAAAATGGCGCGGCCTTATCTGGCGCAAGGCCGGCACCGGATCGCGCAGGAACATCACATCGGCGTCTGTGTAGAGGACAAATCCGTCCTCCATCTCCACCATGGGGATTTCCACGCGCAAATACGCCCCGGCGGCAATCGCCAGCCAATGGGCGGAGGAATCCCCGGCGGCAAGTTCCGCGTAAAACGGAACGCGCCGGTGAATAACGCTAACCCCCACCCCGCGCAGCTCATCCAGAAACGGATGCTCATCCCCATCCCACAATAAATATGGACGCAAGGTGGTGTTGGCGCGCGCCGTGCGCAGCGCGGCACGGAGCAGCCCCGGCCAATCATGGTCCCTGCTTTCCAGCGAGGCGGCGGACAGGCAAATATACCATTTCATACCCATAATACCCGTCATGGCAGGCAATTTCGCATGCATGGTTCCATCCGGCAGGCCGCTCCTTCTTGTTTGGCGGCAAAGCCCGCATGAAACAACCCCCTTGCGGGGCCGGGGGTTTTGGGTCATCTACGGTTGAAGAGCCCGGCACCAGACGGAGATCGGCCCCACACGGCCAGTTCCGCGCGCCAGGCGCTTAAATAAAGAATATCGTTTGGCCGGGGCACACCCCCGGAGAGTTCAAGGACCCGATGACCGCTCTGCCTACCGCAGTTTCATATTTTTACTCGGACAAGGCGCGGCACGGCTCCCAACCCATATTTTTGGCCCAATATCGCGCGGTGCCGGCCCTGAGCAGCCTTGCCAGGGCCCGCGCGCCGCAAGCGCACCGGAGTTTTTTGGTTTATGACGAAAAAAATGTTGATCGATGCCAGCCACGCGGAGGAAACCCGCGTGGTGGTTCTGGATGGCAACCGGCTTGAGGATTTTGATGTCGAGACGGCTGGCCGCAAGCAGATCAAGGGCAATATCTATCTTGCCAAGGTAATCCGGGTCGAGCCCAGCCTGCAGGCGGCTTTCGTTGAATATGGCGGCAACCGCCACGGCTTCCTCGCCTTTGGTGAAATTCACCCGGATTATTACCAGATCCCCGTGGCCGACCGCCAGAAATTGCTGGCCCTTCAGGCCGAGGAAGAGGAAAGAGCGGCCCAACTGGCCGAGGAAGAGGAAACCAGCCCTCCCGCGGCTGAAGATTCAGCCGCGCCCGAGGTCCGCACCCAGGCGCTGGACATCAAGCCCATCGAGATCGTCGCCGCCCCGCCGCCTGCCGATGAGGAGGTGCCCGAAGGCGAGATTCTCGACGAAACCCCCGGTATCGCCGAGGCGCTGAACGCCCCCGCGAGCGCCGAGATCGCCCCCGACGCGGAAGCCCCGGCAGATGCGGAGCCCCCCTCCGCGCAGGCTGAAACCGAACAGCTGGCCAACATGGAAACGGCGGATACCTCCGACATTGTAGAGACCATCACGCCCGAAGGCGAGGCCGAAGCCGAAGCCGAGCCCGAAGTCCCGCCGCCTGAGCAGATTGGCGGCGACGGCGACGATGCGGCCGAAGCCCGCGAACGCCGCCTGCGCCAGCGTTTTCTGCGCAATTACAAAATCCAGGACGTGATCCACCGCCGCCAGATCATGCTGGTTCAGGTGGTTAAAGAGGAGCGCGGCAACAAGGGTGCTGCGCTCACCACCTATCTCTCGCTTGCCGGGCGCTTCTCGGTGCTCATGCCCAACTCACCCACGGGCGGCGGCGTGTCGCGTAAAATCACCTCGCAGACCGACCGACGACGCCTGAAGGAGGCGATGGCCGAGCTCGACGTACCCCAAGGCATGGGGCTCATCGTGCGCACCGCCGGGGCCAACCGGCCCAAGCCCGAAATCAAGCGCGATTGCGAATATCTGCTGCGTCTGTGGGACGACATCCGTGACAAAACCATGGAATCCACCGCCCCGGCGCTGATTTACGAGGAAGCGAACCTCATCAAACGCGCCATCCGCGACGTTTACACGCGCGATGTCGAGGATATTTTGGTCGACGGCCAGGATGGCTACCGCGCCGCGCGCGACTTCATGCGCATGCTCATGCCCGCCCAGGCGCGCAAGGTACAGCTCTGGGGCGACGGCCAGCCGCTTTTTGGCAAATATCAGGTCGAGGCCCAGCTCGATGCGATGTTGAGCCCCGTGGTGCAGCTGCGCTCGGGCGGGTATATTGTCATCAATCAGACAGAGGCGCTGGTCGCCATCGACGTAAATTCCGGCCGTTCCACCCGCGAGCGCTCGATCGAGGACACCGCCCTGCGCACCAATCTGGAGGCCGCCGAGGAGGTGGCCAAGCAGCTGCGCATGCGCGACCTGGCCGGGCTCATCGTCATCGATTTCATCGACATGGAGTCGCGCAAGAACAACCAGGCGGTCGAGCGCCGGTTGAAAGAGGCGCTCAAGCACGACCGTGCCCGCATCCAGGTGGGCGGGATCAGCCATTTCGGCCTGCTGGAGATGAGCCGCCAACGCCTGCGTCCCTCGCTCACCGAGGCCTCGCTGATCCCCTGCCCGCATTGCGCGGGCATGGGCCATGTGCGCAGCCCCGAAAGTGCCGCCTTGCATATATTGCGCGCGATCGAGGATGAGGGCGCCAAATTCCGCGCCGCCGAAATCGCGGTCGCATTGCCGCCCGAGATCGCCTTCTATTTATTTAACCATAAGCGCGAGCGACTCTCCGCCATCGAGGCGCGCTACGCCATGCGGGTTATCTTCAACCCAGATTCGGCGCTGACCGGCACGAATTTCAAGATCGAGCGGATTCGCGCGCAAACCGCCCCGCCGCCTGCCCCGGCACAGCCGGAGCGGCCCGAACGGCCAGCCGAGAAACCGGCGATCGCGGCGCCAGAGGCACCCCCAGCCGAGGCGCCGGAAACCGCCGTCGTCGAAGATGAGGATGAGGGCAAGGCCGAGGCTGGCGACCGCAAGCGCCGCCGGCGGCGGCGCGGCAAGCGCCGTAGCGAGAGCAACGGCGTGGATGGCGGTGAATCCGCCGCCGAAGACGAGCTCCCGCCGGACATGCCGGTGGATGCCGGCCAGCCCTCCGAAATCGACCTTGTTTTGGAAGCGGCCCTGGGCGCCGCCGCGGAAGCGGCCGAAGCGCTCGCCGCCGCTTCCCCCGTGGCCGAACCGCCCGCCGATGCAGCGCCCGCCGACGAGACGGCCGCCGATGCAACCCCCGCCGATGCAACCCCCGCCGACGAGACGCCCGCGCCCAAACGCCGGCGTACGCGCACACCCCGCCGCCGCGCCACCGCCAAGGACGCCCCGCCCACCGAGGCCACGACACCGGTCTATGCCGATATCGCGGATATTTTCGAGGCGGCCGAGCGGGCCGAGGCTGAGGCTCGCGCCCAGCAACAAAGCGCGCCACCGGCAGCGGCCGCCGAGCCAGCGCCTGAACCAGTGTCCGAGCCAGCGGCCGAGCCCCCCTTGGCGGCGTCCGCCACCACCGAACCCGCGATCAAGCCGATCGTGCTTGGCGCGGATGACGCCCCCGCCGAGAAAAAACGCGGCTGGTGGCGGCGCTGAGCCCCGTTCTTACATTTCGACACGGAATTGGCGGCCCCCTTGCCGCCAATTCACTTGAATTGGAAACAGAACGGATGAATCTTATTCCCTGGGTGCATGCACCTTTTTTCAGGAGTGACGAATTCAATGGCTTTCAACCCGCATAATTCATACCGCACGGCCCAGTCCGGCTATGCCGCCTATGGCAGCGCGGCACTGGATCAGGGTCTGCGCGCCTATATGCTGCGCGTTTACAACTGGATGGCGTCCGGCTTGGTGCTGACCGGGGTCATCGCCTTCACCATCGCGCATACAGGGCTCATCAACGCCTTCTACCCGCTGGTGCAGACAACCGGCGGCATGCTGGTCCGTCAGCCCACCATCCTCGCCTACGCCGCCATTTTCGCGCCGCTGGTATTCGTGATGGTGCTGAGCTTTGGCATCAACCGGCTATCCACAACCCAAGCCCAGGCATTATTCTGGGTGTTCTGCGCCGCCATGGGCGCGTCGCTCACCTCGATCTTCATGGTCTATACCGAGACCTCGATCGCGGAAGTGTTCTTCATCAGTGCGGGCATGTTCGCGGGCACCAGCCTTTATGGCTATGTCACCGGCCGCGATCTCACGAGCCTGGGCAGCTTCATGATGATGGGGCTGATCGGCATCATCATCGCCTCGCTGGTGAATATCTTCCTGCATTCCCCAGTTGTGGCGTGGATGGTCAGCATCCTCGGCGTGTTTATCTTCCTTGGCCTCACCGCCTATGACACGCAGCGCATCAAGACCAGCTATCTGCAATATGGCGGGACTTACGGCGCCGACATGGCCGGCAAGCGCAGCGTCTATGACGCGCTGACGTTGTATCTGAACTTTATCAACCTGTTCCTGTTCATGTTGCAGCTGTTCGGCCAGCGCAACAGCCGCTAATCCGGCCAAACTTTCAGGCATCGGCGCCACCTTCGGGTGGCGCCTTTTTTATGGGCTAATCGCGCCCCAGCGCTGCCAGAAACTCCGTCCATTCGCGCTTTGAGAGGCCCGATTCGCCCTGCTCCACCGTCTCGCCCGCCAGCATCCGGCGAACACAATCCATCATCGCGGCCGAAAACGTCACCGCCCCCAGCCGGTAATCGCGGAACGCGGCGGTGGAAAGCGGCACCCAGGCCTCCACCAACCCCAGCATCACCTCGGCATAGGCGCGGATCTCGTACTGGGCGTGGGAGTCGGCACGCAGCCGCAGGAAGTGGAACAGATTATGCAAATCCACCTTCCAGTACCATTGCGTATAGGTATTCAGCGTCAGGTTAATCCGCGCCAACTCGCGCGCCAGGCCAATGCCGGTTTCATCCAGCATTTCCTCATAATGGGCATAGGTTGCCTCGGCATCGGCGCGCAGTAAGTCCAAAACCCGGGCTGCCGTGGGCGCATCCAGCACTTCGCCGCGCCCCTGCCGGTTGCTGGCCGATTGCACCGCCAGATGCTCCGGTGCCGGGACATAAAAATCCTTATCCAAAATGGAATAGCGGGCCGAATATTCGTTCACGCTGGCGGTGCGGTGGCGGATCCATTGCCGTGCCACGAAAATCGGCAACTTCACGTGAAATTTGATTTCGCACATCTCAAACGGGGTGGAGTGGTAATGCCGCATCAGATAGCGGATCAGCCCCGCATCCTCGGTGGTCTTACGCGTCCCCCGCCCGTAAGAAACCCGGGCGGCCTGCACCACCGCGGCATCATCGCCCATATAATCCACCACGCGGACAAACCCATGGTCCAACACGGGATGCGCGATGAAAAGCTGGTCTTCCAGCGCCGGCACGGTGGGCCGGCGGGTCTGGTGGGCGGTCTGCCGGGCCGCGGCAATCTCGGCGGTTTGTTCAGTGGTGAGGGTCATGCTTCCTCTCTTTCATATTCCGCGCGCTCTGCCTATATTGGTTTTGCCGGCTTGCCGGCTATGGCGATAAACGGTGCGTGGAATAAACATTGTGGACCCGGGGGCAGTACCCGGCGCCTCCACCATATGTCCCGGATCATCCAGGATAATACGGGTCACCCGTGTTTTTCTTGGGTTTGGGCTTCATGGGGGCGAAACAGGCTCGACACGTGTAGTAAAGACCCATCCTTTGCCCGGCATTGTACCGCCGTTATCGGGCTAAATCTTAAATGCGAACGATAACAACGTTGCATTCGCTGTCGCTGCCTAAAAACAGCTAAGCGCGGTTCGGGGGGCACCGGGCAACAGAAGCCCCCCACTTTTGCTCTCTCATTTTCCGGTTTTCGTGAAAAAAAAGGCGGTGCAAAAATGCACCGCCAAGTTTAGGGAGGAAACGTCCAAGAAAATAGGAGAGATAACTCATCCTATAGCCGATTATATAAATTAGAGCGCCGCGGAACGACACAGATATTTGCGCAGTGCAGCAATGCTGATTTGCAGACCTAATGTAGTTTTTTACACATCTTTTTGTGCCACGCCCTAAGACCTGCAAAATCGTTCAGCATTTGTTCACATTTCCGGCACCAGCACGATCACGGCGGCCTGGGCGGCAATCCCCTCGCCGCGGCCGGTAAAGCCGAGCTTTTCCGTCGTCGTCGCCTTCACCGAGATCAGCTCCACCCCAACCCCCAGCAAGTCCGCCAGCCTGGCCCGCATAGCGGGGGCATGGGGCGTAATTTTGGGCCGCTCGCAGATGATGGTGATGTCGGCATTGGCAAGCTTGCCGCCGCGCGCGGCAATCCGCTCTGCCGCATGGCGTAAAAAGCGCGCACTGTCGGCATCCTTCCAATTCGCTTCCGAGGGTGGGAAATGCCGGCCAATATCGCCCTCGGCCAGCGCGCCATAAATCGCATCGCACAGAGCATGAATGCCCACATCGGCATCCGAATGCCCGGCCAGCCCCTTATCGTGCGGAATCTCGACCCCGCAAATCACCATCTTGCGGCCATCTGCCATGGCGTGAACGTCAAACCCGGTGCCGATGCGGGGAATCATGCGCTTATGCTCCGAAAAATTGCTGCGCGAGATGTACGGGCTTAACGTTGCGCGTCAACCTTCCACGAATGGTCATTGCGTGATGCAGGTGCTGGCAGTATTTTGCCCAAATCATGAGCAACGACGCCTTCCCCCTGATCAAACCCGTGACCTTGCAAGGCCGTGCCGCGCGGCCAGTGGTGCTGGACCATCCGGTGATTCTGGCCCCGCTTTCCGGCGTGACGGACCTGCCCTTCCGCGCCCTGGTAAAGGAGATGGGGGCGGGGCTTGTCGTCTCGGAAATGATCGCCTCCTGGGCCATGGTCCGGGAAAACCGCAACACGCTGCGCATGGCCGAAATCGTGGCGGGCGGAGGCCCATCCTCGGTGCAGCTCGCCGGATGCGAGCCCGCGGCCATGGCCGAGGCCGCGAAAATCGCGGTCGGGCTGGGCGCTGACCTGATTGATATTAATTTTGGCTGCCCGGTGAAAAAAGTGGCGATCGGCCAGCTCGCTGGTTCATCCCTGATGCGCGATGAGGCGCAGGCTGCCCGCATTCTGGAAGCCACCGCCCGCGCCGTGGACGTGCCGGTAACCTTGAAAATGCGCATGGGCTGGGACCATGCCAGCCTGAACGCGCCTAATCTGGCCCGTATTGCCGAGGAATCCGGCATTGCCATGGTCACGGTGCATGGCCGCACCCGCCAGCAATTCTATGAAGGTGTCGCGGACTGGGATTTCATCCGCGGCGTGAAGGCGGCAACCAGCCTACCCGTAATCGTGAATGGCGACATCACGAGTGAACACAAGGCGGCCGATGCGCTGGCCCGCTCTGGGGCCGATGGGGTGATGATCGGCCGTGGCTCCTATGGCCGGCCCTGGTTCCTGCAACAAGTCATAGATTATCTGACCACCGGCCAGCTCACCGCGCCGCCAACATTGGCCGCGCAGAAAGAGATTTTGCTGCGCCATTACCGCGCCATCCGCGCCTATTTCGGCGAAAAGGGCGGCGTGCGGCTCGCGCGCAAGCATGTCGCCTGGTACAGCCATGGGCTGCGCGGCTCTGCCGCCTTCCGCGCGCAAATGAACCGGCTGGATGACGGCACCGCCGTCGAGGCGCTGATCCATGAATTTTACGATCCGCTGATCGCGGACGGGTTCGTGCGCCAGGATGAGCAAGGCTTGGCCGAGGCGGCCCCGCTCGCGGCATGAGCGGGCTGAAAAAAGCCTTCGGCCTGGTCAAACGCGGCCCGCGCGCGCCACACCCCGCCTTTCAGCCCAACCCCGCGCAAATTCTGGAAACACTCCCCCAGGCCGTGGCCGTGCTGGACGAGCAGGACATGTTCTGCGCCATCAATTACGCGGCGGAGGAATTTTTTGGCGCCTCCAAGGCGATGTTGCTGCATACGAATCTGGGGGAGATCCTGCCACCCGAC
Organism: Pseudomonadota bacterium; assembly: GCA_021808545.1. Classification (GTDB taxonomy): domain Bacteria; phylum Pseudomonadota; class Alphaproteobacteria; order Acetobacterales; family Acetobacteraceae; genus Acidocella. Next base: position 9,685 of record JAKBBM010000026.1, read on the forward strand.
CATCCGGTCTTTCTCATGCTCGACCGCGCCCGCCGCGCGGGTGTTTCCGTCGCCGAGCATGATATGATGTTGGAAGGCCCGCGCCTGACCCGGCGGGGCTGCACGGTGCATGCCGCGCCGCTGCTGGAGCAGCCCGGCCATGTGGTGCTGATGCTGCAAGATGAATCCGCCGCCCGCGCGCTGGATCAGCAAATCTCAGCCCGCAACGCGGCGCGCAGCATCACCGGCATGGCCGCGATTTTGGCGCATGAGGTCAAAAACCCGCTTTCTGGCATACGCGGTGCCGCGCAATTGCTAGAGATGAGTGCGCCGCCCGATGACCGGGAACTCGCCGTGCTGATCCGCGACGAGGCCGACCGCATCCGCGCCATGGTCGAGCGCATGGAAACCTTTGGCGAGAAAAAGCTGGAGCGACAGGCGGTGAACATCCACCGGGTTTTGGAGCATGTGCGCCGCCTCGCGGGGTCGGGCTTTGCCGCGCGGGTGAAATTCATCGAGGCTTACGACCCCTCGCTGCCGCATGTGCTGGGCAACCGCGATCAGCTGATCCAGGTTTTGCTCAACCTGATCAAGAACGCGGCCGAGGCGATTGCCGGCACCGATCGTCAGGATGGCGAGATCCATCTTTCCACCGGTTTTCAGCACGGGGTGCGCTTATCGGCCGCCACCGGCCGGGCGCGCGCCAATTTGCCACTTTTTGTCGCGGTGCGCGATAATGGTCCCGGCATTCCCGAGGATATACGCCGCCATCTGTTCGAACCCTTTGTGTCCACCAAAGCGTCTGGCTCGGGGCTGGGTCTGGCCCTGGTCGCCAAAATCGTCGCCGATCATGGCGGGCTGATCGACGTGGATAGCCACCCCGGCCGCACCGAATTCCGCATCCATCTGCCGGTCTTCGAGGACCTTCACGAAAGCGCCACCTAACCCCATGACCCTTCCCACCGTCCTGATCGCCGATGACGACCGTTCCATCCGCACCGTGCTCACCCAGGCCCTGGGCCGGGCCGGCTACCAGGTGCGCGCCACCTCCGCCGCCGCGACACTCTGGCGCTGGATCGAGGAGGGCGAGGGCGATGCCGTCATCACCGATGTCATCATGCCCGATGAGAACGGGCTGGACCTGATCCCGCGCATCCGCCGCATCCGCCCGGACCTGCCCATCATCGTGATGAGCGCGCAATCCACCCTCACCACCGCGGTGCAGGCCACCCAACGCGGCGCGTTCGATTATCTGCCCAAACCGTTCGACCTTACCGACCTGCTCGCCGTGGTCGACCGCGCGCTCAAACAGCCCCTGCAACAGTTAAACGCGCCGGCCAAAGCGGCCGAACCAGGGGTGGACGAAGCCCTGCCTCTGATCGGGCGCAGCCCCGCCATGCAGGAGATTTACCGTGTCATCGCTCGACTCACCACCACCGATCTCACCGTGATGATCAATGGCGAATCGGGGGCTGGCAAAGAGCTGGTGGCGCGTGCCCTGCACGATTATGGCCGCCGCCGGGCGGGCCCGTTCGTGGCCATCAACATGGCCGCGATCCCGCGCGAGCTGATCGAAAGCGAGCTGTTCGGGCATGAGCGCGGCGCCTTTACCGGCGCCACCAACCGGCATGTCGGGCGGTTTGAGCAGGCGGCCGGCGGCACCTTGTTCCTCGATGAAATCGGTGACATGCCGCCCGAGGCCCAAACCCGGCTTTTGCGGGTGCTGCAGGAGGGGGAATATACCTCGGTCGGCGGCCGCCAGCCGATCCGCGCCAATGCCCGTATCATTGCCGCCACCCACCGCGATTTGCGGGCCCTGATCCGTGCTGGGCAGTTCCGCGAGGATCTGTTCTACCGGCTCAACGTAGTGCCGATCCGTCTGCCGCCTTTGCGCGAACGCCCGGACGATATTCCCGTCCTCGCCCAGCATTTCCTCAACAAGGCGCAAAGCGAGGGGCTGCCGGCCAAAACCATCGACCCCGCGGCCATGGCCCTGCTCTCGGCCTATCGCTGGCCGGGCAATGTGCGTGAGTTGGAGAATCTAATCCGCCGCCTGGCCGCCCTGGTGCCGCAGCCGGTTATCACCGAGACGATTTTGGCCCAGGAGCTGGCCGATTACAGCGTGGCCGAGGCGCCTGTTCCCCCCATCGCCAGCAACGACGAGCCCGATAATCTGGCCAGCGTGGTGGAGCGGCATATTACCCGCCTGCTCGCCAGCATCCGCGAAAGCGGCGAGGAAGGTGTGCTGTATGAGCGCGCCCTGGCCGAGCTGGAACGCCCGCTCATCCGCATGACCCTGGCTGAGACGCGCGGCAACCAGATCCGTGCCGCCGCCCTGCTCGGGCTCAACCGCAACACGCTGCGCAAGAAGATCCGCGAACACGGGATCGGCGTGCAGCGCCGGGTGGGCTGAGGGCCGCGATGATCCATAATGAGGACATGCCACCCCGCTCGGGCCTTGCCTATGCGGTGGACCTGATGCTGGGCCGTGTCTCAACCCTGCTGGTGGCGTCGGCCGCACTACTGCTGGGCATCGCCTCCTTTGCCATTCTGGCGGGGCGGATCAAACTCTCAGTGCATTCCGGCGTGGCCGTGGGCATGATCGTCGCCGATTTCGCGGCTCTGCTTTTGCTTATCATCGTGCTGGCCGGGCGGGTCACGCGCATCGTGCTCGAACACAGGCGCGGGGCGGCGGGCGCGCGGCTGCATGTGCGGCTTGTGTTCCTGTTTGGCGCAGTGGCCGCGGTGCCGGCCATTCTGGTCGCGGTTTTCGCTATTGTGTTCTTTAATTTCGGCATCCAGGCTTGGTTCAACCAGCGTGTGCAGACAGCGCTCGATGAAAGTAACCAGGTCGCGCAAGGCTATCTGGAAGAGCATAATAACGATATCCGGCTCGACGCGCTTTCAATGGCGAACGACCTCTCCCAGGGCGGCACCGTGTTCTTTGGCAATCCCAGCCCCTTTGTCTCCTACCTGGTGTCGCAGGCGGCGGTGCGCGGGCTTACCCAGGCCGTGATCTTCGAACCGCTGAACGGCCAGATCGTGGCCTCCGCCGGCCTGTTCGCGGGCATGGCGGCCAGCATCCCGGATGCGCGCATCATCGCCCAGGCGCAAGCCGGCCAGGTCCCCGTGCTCAGCCCCCATCGCGGCACCGAGGAAGAAGCGGTGATCAAGCTCGACATCACGCCGCCGATGATGCTGATGATCGAAAAGCCGATCGACCCCACGATCCTCGACCATGTCAACCGCACCAAGAAGGCGGTGGCGGAATATCAGCGCCTGTCCAAGAACCGCGCCAGCCTCGAAATCTCGTTTGCGCTGATCATCGCGGTCCTCACATTGCTGGTGCTGACCGCGCTGGTCGGGTTTGGGCTGGTCATCGCCAACCAGATCGCGCGGCCCATCGGTCAACTGATCCGCGCGGCCGAAACCGTGCGCCAGGGCGATCTGGCCGTGCGCGTGCCCGAACGCGCCACCGGCGACGAGGTGGCCGGCCTCTCGCGCGCCTTCAACCGCATGACCGCCCAGCTCTCCGCCCAGCGCAACGAGCTGATGGATGTGAACAACCAGCTGGAAGAGCGGCGACGTTTTACTGAAACGGTACTGGCTGGCGTGTCGGCCGGGGTGATCGGGCTGGATGCGAAAGGCCGGATTGAATTGCCCAACCGCGCGGCCTCGGAATTGCTGGGGATCGATCTGCTGCCGCAAATCGGCCAGAATTTGGCCGATCTCGCGCCCGAATTCGCGCCTCTGATCGCGGCGGTGATGGCCGCCCCCGATCGCCCGGCCACGGCCCAGATCGAGCACGGCAAGGCCAAACGCCAGCGCGTGCTTTTGGTGCGCATCGGGGCGGAGATGAAGGCCGGGGTGGCGGATGGGTTTATCGTGACATTCGATGATGTGACGGAGTTGATGTCAGCACAGCGCAAAGCCGCCTGGGCCGATGTGGCGCGGCGCATCGCGCATGAAATCAAGAACCCGCTCACCCCCATTCAGCTCTCGGCCGAGCGGCTCAAGCGCCGCTTCGCCCGCGAGATCACCTCCGACCCCGATAGTTTCACCCAATGCGCGGACACGATCGTGCGCCATGTCGGCGATATTGGCCGCATGGTGGATGAATTCTCTTCTTTCGCGCGCATGCCGGCCCCGGTGATGCGCCCTGAATCGCTGGAGCTGATCGCGCGCGAGGCAGTGGTGCTGCAACGCGTGGCGCAGCCGCGCATCAATTGGGACACCCGAATCGAGGCTCCCTTGCGCGCCGTATGCGACCGCCGGCTGATCGGCCAGGCATTGACCAACCTGCTGCAAAACGCGGCCGATGCCGTGAATATGCGCGAGGGGGCAAGCCACGTGCAGCTGCGCCTGGCGGCGGAGGATGGCATGGCCGTGCTGAGTGTCACCGATGACGGAATCGGCCTGCCCGAAACCGACCATACGCGCCTGGCTGAACCTTATGTCACGCATAAGCCCAAAGGTACCGGGCTTGGCCTTGCCATTGTCGCCAAGATCATGGAGGACCATGGGGGGCGGCTTGAACTCAAACCAGCACCTGGCGGTGTGGGCGCGCGGGTCTCGCTGATCTTGCCAACACTGGATGGACCGGCGGACATAACAGCCCCAGAGGATATGAAGGAGATGCCAAGGGCATGACCGAGATACTGATCGTGGATGACGAGCCGGATATCCGCCTGCTGGTCGAAGCGATTCTGCGCGACGAGGGGTACGAGGCGCGCAGTGCCGGCAATGCGGACGAGGCGCTGGCCGCCTATCGCGCGCGCAAACCCTCCCTCGTCATTCTCGATGTCTGGCTCCAAGGCTCGCGCCTCGATGGCATCGGCATTCTAGAAGAGCTGCACCAGGAAGTCCCCCGCGTGCCGGTGGTGATGATCTCAGGCCATGGCACGATCGAGACGGCGGTCGCCGCGATCCAGCGCGGCGCGTATGATTTCATCGAAAAACCCTTCAATTCCGACCGGCTTTTGCTGGTCGTCAAGCGCGCGCTGGAAGCCGCCCGGCTGGCGGCCGAAAATGCCGAGCTGCGCCTGCGCGTGGGTAATGATACGAGCCTGACCGGTGATGGCCATGGCATCACCGCCCTGCGCGCGGCGATCGAGCGCGTGGCACCCACCGGCTCGCGCGTGCTCATTTCCGGCCCGCCCGGTGCTGGCAAGGAAATCGTGGCACGTATGATCCATGCCAAATCCCGTCGCGCGGACGGGCCGTTCGTGGTGCTGAACTGCGCGACATTGGCGCCAGAGCGCTTTGAGACGGAGCTGTTCGGCGTGGAGCCGGGCACGGATGGGCCGGGCACGCCACGCAAGCTGGGCGTGCTGGAACGCGCCCATGGCGGTACGTTGCTGCTGGATGAAGTCTCCGAATTGCCGATGGAAACGCAAGGGCGGATTGCGCGTGTGCTGCAAGAGCAAAGCTTCGAGCGGATTGGCGGCACGGCGCGGGTCAAGGTGGATATCCGCGTGCTGGCCACCACCACGCGGGATCTGCAAGGGCTGATCCATGAGGGCCGGTTCCGCGAGGATTTATATTACCGCCTCTCCGTGGTGCCGCTGCGCGTGCCCGCCTTGCGCGAACGGCGCGAGGACATCCCCACCCTGGCCGCGCATTTCCTGCGCCATGCCGCCGAGATTTCCGGCCTGCCGGCGCGCGCGCTGGCGTCGGACGCCGCCGCCGCCCTGCAGGCGCATGACTGGCCCGGCAATGTACGCCAGTTGCGCAATGTCATCGACTGGCTGATGATCATGCATGCCAACGAGCCGGGCGATCTGTTCCATGCCGAGCATCTGCCGACAGAGCTTTCCGCCCATGCGCCGCGGGCCCTTGCCATAGATCCCGAAGCGGACCTGATGGCCCTGCCCCTGCGCGAGGCGCGCGATGTGTTCGAGACACAATATCTTCAGGCCCAGCTCCTGCGCTTTGGCGGCAATATCTCGCGCACCGCGCAATTTGTGGGCATGGAACGCAGCGCGCTGCACCGCAAACTCAAGCAGCTTGGCATCGGCGCGGAAGATAAAGTTGGCGCCTGAGGCGCCGCCCAGGCCCACGCGCAAGGGCGCTATGCCATAGTCCCCACCCGCGCGCGGGCTTCAATGGGCCGTTTTATGCCAGTGCTGCGCAGAAACGCTGAATGCGGGTGCAGGCCTCGCGCAGCGCCTCGGTGCTGGTGGCATAAGAAATGCGGAAATGGCCGGGATAGATAAAGGCCGAGCCATGCACCGCGGCGACCCCTTCTTCATCCAGCAGGGCGATCACGAAATCCTCATCGGTTTCGATCTTCTTGCCCTTGGGCGTGGTCTTGCCAACGCAACCATGCATAGAGGGGAACACGTAAAACGCGCCTTCCGGTGTTGCGCAGCTTAAGCCCGGCGCGGCATTGAGCATGGATACGACCAGATCGCGCCGCGCCTTATACACCTTCACCATCTCGCCCAGCATATCCTCGGGCCCGTTCAGCGCCGCCACCGCCGCGGCCTGGGCGATGGAGCAGGTGTTGGAGGTGGACTGGCCCTGAAGCTTATCCATGGCCTTGATCAGCGCCACCGGCGCGCCGCAAAACCCAATGCGCCAGCCGGTCATCGCATAGGCCTTGGAGCAGCCATTCATGGTGATGGTGCGCGCGCGCAAGGCGGGCTCAACCTGCACGATGGTGGCGGGCTTGAAGCCGTCATAAACCAGCTTCTCGTAAATATCGTCGGTAAACACCCAGACATGCGGGTGCTTGAGCAGCACATCGCAAATCGGACGAAGCTCCTCGGCCGAATAGGCGGCACCGGAAGGGTTGTTGGGCGAGTTCAGGAACAACCATTTGGTTTTGGGCGTGATCGCGGCTTCCAGATCCGCGGCCCGCAACTTAAAGCCATTCTCCTGGCCGCACGGCACAAAAACCGGCACGCCCTCGGCCAGCTGCACAATATCGGGGTAGCTCACCCAGCACGGGGTGGGGATGATCACCTCATCGCCCGCCTGCACGGTGGCCAGCATGGCGTTGAAGATCACTTGCTTGCCGCCGGTGGAGACGATGATCTCCTCGGGCGCGTACTCAATGCCGGAATCACGCTTGAACTTGGCCGCCACCGCGCGGCGCAAGGCGGGTGTGCCCGACACATCGGTATATTTGGTCTCGCCGGCATTGATCGCCTCGATCGCGGCCTGCTTGATATGGGCGGGCGTGTCAAAATCCGGCTCGCCCGCGGACAGGCCGATAATATCCTTGCCCTCGGCTTTCAGCGCCCGCACCTTAGCGGTGATGGCCATTGTGGGGCTGGGGCTGATGCGGTTCAGGCGGTCGGCGATCAGGGGCATGGGCATCGATCTCATCGGATGGTGAAAACGGGGCGGACCCTAGACCTCTGCCGCGCGGCGTGCAATCGGCAACCATCCCGCTGGAGGAAGGGCTGGAATGAGCCAGGGCGGTAAAATCGTATCAAACTGAATCAAAGACGCGATGCGCCTTGATCGCCGATTTCCTCCGCGCCCATAAAAGCGCGGCACTGTGCGTGCCAAGCAACAAGCCGGTTCCACCGGCGCAAACAGCAGGAGAGAGAGCATGAACGTCATTCCCCTGACACAGCATTTCCGCCTCGCCCTTGGCCTGGCCTGCGCGCTGGGCTTGGGCGCACCCGCCCTGGCGCAAACCACCCCGGGCGGCGTTATGGCGCCGCTGACCTCCATGGCCAAAACCAGCGCCACCAATGCCATGCAGCCCGCGCTGCACCGGCTGAGCCGGGCCGATGAATTTAACAGCGTGGCGGCGGCGGCCGAACATTGCCCGCACGGCACCGTGGTGTGGAGCACGCTGGGCCGGAGCAAGATCTACCATACCAGCTCATCGCGCTATTTTGGCCACACCAAGCATGGCGCCTATCTGTGCAAGGCCGAGGCCGAGGCCGCCGGTTTCCGCGCGGCCAAGAAATAGCTACAAGTGCCGGCACCGGGGCAGGACGTCAAACCTGCCCCTTTGTCTTGCGAAAGGAATAGGTAAATGGCCGATAACGCGTTCGTCACCATGCCATCTGGCGTGCAGTACCAGGATCATGTGGTGGGCAGCGGCGAAACGCCCAAAACCGGCCAGATGGTCACGGTGCATTATACGGGCTGGCTGTACGAGAATGGCACCAAGGGCCGCAAATTCGACTCCTCGCGTGATCGCGGCCAGCCTTTCACCTTCAAGCTCGGTGTCGGACAGGTGATCTCGGGCTGGGATCTGGGGGTGGCCAGCATGCAGGCGGGCGGCCAGCGCACGCTGATTCTGCCGGCCGAGCACGGCTACGGCCAGCGCGGCGCAGGCGGGGTGATCCCGCCGGGTGCAACGCTGATGTTCGATGTGGAACTGATCAGCTTCGCCTAAACCGCATAAAGGCAGGCGCGCATGGCGCCTGCCTTCCTCATCTTAATGGGCTTCCTCAGGCGCTTTTTCGCCGCCTTCATCATCCCCTTCAGCTTCCGGCTTGGGCAATGCCGGCAAGGGGGCTTCGGCCACATCAAAGGCAAGCTGCCCATCCTTCACGGTCACCTTCACCGCGCCGCCCTTCACCAGCTTGCCGAACAGCAGCTCCTCGGCCAGCGGTTTCTTGATCAGTTCCTGAATCACCCGGGCCAGAGGCCGCGCGCCATAAAGCGGGTCGAACCCGCGCTCGGCCAGGAATTCCTTGGCCGCCGAGGACAACTCGATGGTGACATTGCGGTCGGCAAGCTGCGCCTCCAACTGCATCACGAATTTCTCCACCACACGGCCGACGATTTCCGGTGTCAGCGGCGCGAAGGGAATAATGGCATCCAGCCGGTTGCGGAATTCCGGGGTAAAGAGGCGCTTGACCGCCTCCTCATCCTCGCCCGCGCGCACCTGGCGGCCAAAGCCGATGCCTGGCTTGGCCATATCCGCCGCCCCGGCATTGGTGGTCATGATCAGGATGACATTGCGGAAATCGATCTTCTTGCCGTTATGGTCAGTCAGCTTTCCGTGATCCATGATCTGGAGCAAGATATTGAACAGCTCTGGATGCGCCTTCTCGATCTCGTCCAGCAGCAGCACGCAATGCGGATGCTGGTCGATGGCATCGGTCAACAGGCCCCCCTGGTCGAACCCGACATAGCCTGGCGGGGCGCCGATCAGCCGTGAGACGGAATGGCGTTCCATATATTCGGACATGTCAAAGCGCGTCAGCTCGATGCCGAGCGTGCTAGCAAGCTGGCGGGCTACCTCGGTCTTGCCCACCCCGGTGGGGCCGGAAAACAGATAATTGCCGATCGGCTTTTCCGGGTCGCGCAAGCCCGCACGGGAGAGTTTCATGGCGGCCGACAGCGCCTCAATGGCGGCATTCTGGCCGAACACCATGTTCTTCAGGTCGCGTTCCAGCGTGCGCAGAATCTCCTTATCGTCCGCCGAGACGGATTTGGGCGGAATCCGTGCGATTTTCGAGACCATCTCCTCGACATCCTTCAACGTCACGGTCTTGCGGCGCTTGGTCTCGGGCAAGAGCATGCGCGCGGCCCCGGCCTCGTCGATCACGTCAATCGCCTTATCAGGCAGCTTGCGATCGTTAATATATTTGGCTGCCAGCTCCACCGCACCGCGGATCGCGTCATCGGTATAGCGGACCTTGTGGTGCTTCTCATACGCGGTCTTCAACCCGCGCAGGATCTTCACCGCATCCTCCACGCTAGGCTCGTTCACGTCGATCTTCTGGAAGCGCCGCACCAAGGCGCGGTCCTTCTCGAAGTAATTACGGAACTCCTTATAGGTGGTGGAGCCGATGCAGCGCAGCGTGCCCTGCGCCAGGGCGGGCTTGAGCAGGTTGGATGCATCCATCGCCCCGCCCGAGGTGGCGCCAGCGCCAATCACGGTGTGGATTTCGTCGATGAACAAAATGGCGCCGGGTGCGCTGTCCATCTCGGTGACAACCGCTTTCAGCCGCTCCTCGAAATCGCCGCGGTAGCGTGTGCCGGCCAGCAGCGCGCCCATATCCAGCGCGTAGATGGTTGCACTTTGCAACACTTCGGGCACATCGCCATCGACAATGCGTTTGGCCAGCCCCTCGGCAATGGCGGTCTTACCCACGCCGGGGTCACCCACATAAAGCGGGTTATTCTTCGTACGGCGGCATAGAATCTGGATCGTGCGTTCGATCTCGCGTTCACGCCCGATCAGCGGGTCGATCTTGCCGCTCTGCGCCTTTTTATTGAGGTTAATGCAATAGGTGGCCAGCGCGTCCTGGCCGCGCTTGGGGCTGCTTTTTTCCTCGCGTTCCGGCTCGCCCGGCTCGGCCGCCCCCATGGGCGGGCGCGGCGCGGACCTGCCAGGCGATTTGGCGATGCCGTGCGAGATGAAATTCACCGCGTCCAGCCGGGTCATGTCCTGCAATTGCAGGAAATACACGGCATGGCTCTCGCGCTCGGAGAACAGGGCGACGAGCACATTGGCGCCCGTGACCTCATCGCGGCCCGAGGATTGCACATGAATGGCGGCGCGCTGCACCACGCGCTGGAAGCCGGCGGTGGGCTTGGGGTCGCTGCCCCGGTCGGTGGCGAGGCCCGCCAGATCCTTGTCGAGGAATTCGGTCAAATCCTTCTTGATTTTCTCGATATCCACGCCGCAAGCCCGCAGCACCGTCATCGCGTCGGCATCGTCAACCAGCCCGAGCAGCAAATGTTCGAGCGTGGCATATTCATGCTTGCGGTCGGCGGCCAAAGACAGGGCCCGATGCAGAGTCTGTTCAAGATTGCGAGACAGCATGGTCAAACCGTTCCTTCACGCCGATACGCGGCGCTCTCAAATCCGGGCATGATACCTGCCTGCCCGGCCGGCATTGTTAGGCTCCCACAAGTTAAAGGCGCCGTAAACTTACATGGTGACGATGGCGCATAATACAGGATCATTCTTTCTCAATCGTGCATTGCAGCGGGTGCTGGTTCTGCCGCGCCAAATCCATCACCTGGGTTACCTTGGTCTCCGCCACCTCATATGTATAGACCCCGCACACCCCCACGCCGCGGCGGTGGACATGCAGCATGATCTGGGTCGCCTGGTCGCGCGTTTTCTGGAAAAAGCGCTCCAATACATGGACGACAAATTCCATCGGGGTGTAGTCGTCGTTCAACATCAGGACTTTATACATTGTCGGCTTGCGCGTTTTTGGGCGCGGCTTGACAACCACACCGGCACTTGGCCCTTCGCTCCCCTTGCGCTTGTCGTTTTCACTCATAGTCCTGCACACCTTGCCTTCGTATCGTGGACCTGCCCCGTATCCACCTGCCTGGCGTTTCATCTTTCGCCTCTGCGCGAAGCATATCGAAAGCGAGGCCGCCTGTGAAAGGGCGAATTTCCCTCCACGGAGAAAAAACATAGTTTCATGAACGCCGCATTTACACTCCCGCCGCGAGGCCAAAATATAAAAAAGCCGGCCCCCGCATGGGAGCCGGCCTTTTTGTCATGCATAATGGGCGCGGTGCCAGCAAGCCCGGCGCACCGGGCCAGCGGGAGCCTGCGGAACTTACTGCACCTTGCCGAACGTCTCGACAGCGAACGTCAGACGGGCGGAGAGTGGCGCGAAGGCCTGCTCGGCCAGCTTCACGGCGGCATCGGCGAGCTTGTTGCTCTCGGCCATTGCCTTCTCGATGGAGGATTTGGTGTAGCCCGTATGCAGATCCATCGCTTCCTTCACGGATTTCACGCCCATCAGCGACTTGCCGAACGTCACGGAATCCTCGATCGAACTCTTGGATGCGGCGGCCATATGCTTGGAGAGATCCTGCATGCCGGCGGCATAAATCTGCGCGGATTTGACAAGGGCTTCCATGTTGCCCTGGCCGAATGTCACGAATTCTTCAGATGTTTTCACGGCTTTCTCCATCCCTTCCTTCAATTTGGCCTGGGATGTTTCCAGACCCTTGGTGGCTTTCTCAATACCCTCGCGCAAGGCCGAGAGCGATGTCTCGAACCCCTGCTTGGATATGGCGGCGGCGGTCGCGGCGTTGTTGGCCACGGTTTCCGTGGCGGTGGCGGCGGCCTTGGCTTTTGTGCTGCTCATCGTTCTGCAATCTCCCGCTAACAAATAAAGGGGCTGCACAGCTCCAAACGTCGAGCAAACACGGCAGCTACCGCAGTGCAGCAAAATCCTTTTACGCAACGGTTTGGCCGCCGTCAAGATAAATTTGTGCGACGCACAAAATGTTACATCCGCTTGAAATTCCCAGACTTTGCCGCCGCCCCGCGCGGCAACTGAACGAGCTTCGTTAAGCCATTGGCTTTTATGTTTTTTTCCCGCTAAAACCCGCGCTTTATACTGGACAGCCGCCCCGCCCCCTGGCTAGGATATGAACAGCTATTTATAATGGGGTTGCTGCAAATGCGGGTTTGGCGGGGCGGTCACGGCATAAGCGTGATGGTGGTGGGGCTTTGGCTCGCCATGTTAACCGGTTTGCCCGCCACCGCGCACGAAGTGCACCACACCCCATACCACCACGCGCGGCGCGCGGTGCATCACTTCAGCCGCCACCACGAGATCCACCGGGTGGACAGCACCGCCGGGCCCACCTCGCCAGGTGTGAGCTCCATCCTCATCGATGCGCGCAGCGGCCGCGTGATCAGCGCCCATGGCGCCGATATTCCCCGCTACCCCGCCAGCCTGACCAAATTGATGACGCTCGACCTTACCTTTCAGGCCTTGCGCGACGGGCGGATCACCCTCAACACCCGGATCCCCGTCTCGGCCCAGGCCGCCACGGTCGAGCCGGTGAAGCTCGGCCTGCGCCCGGGCGCGACCATCACCGTGCGCAATGCGATCCTGGCCATGACCACCATGTCCGCCAACGACGCCGCAACCGCTCTTGGGCAGTATCTGGGCGGCGGCTCCATCGAGCGCTGCGCCCAAATGATGACCCTGCGCGCCCACGAGCTGGGCATGGCGCAAACCCATTTCAACAATCCCTCCGGCCTGCCCAACCCCAACCAGGTGACCACGGCGCGCGATATCGCCCTGCTTGCGCGCGACATCGTCCTTCATTACCCGCAAGAGCAGCCTTTTTTCGAAGCCCAATCATTCGATTTCCATGGCCGCCAGATCTACAGCAATAATAACATGTTGAAGATATATCCCGGCACCACGGGCATGAAGACCGGCTATACCAACCTCGCGCGGTTCAACCTCGTCACCAGCGCGGTACGCGACCACCGGATGCTGATCGGCGTGGTATTGCATGAGACAAGCTGGGGTACTTCTTATAAAAGCATGACGGCGATGCTCGATTATGGCTTCGCGCATCATGAGTTCACACACCCCGGCAATGGTACTGAATCCGAGCTGGCCATGGCGCAAGCCCGCCATCACGCCGGCGCTCTGCCCACACCGCACCGGGTCATCGAGGTCGCCAGCCATACCCGCCACGCTGTGCTCGGCAACTGGGTGGCTCAGCTTGGCGCCTTCACCCATATGACCACCGCCCGCACCGTGGCCGTGCGCGTGCGCGCGCAGCGCGGGGTCGGCATCGCCCGCATCGCCAAGGTCGAGCATCGCGGCCATACGCTCTGGGCCGCGCAGCTTGCCGGGCTCAGCTATCATGCCGCGCACGAGACCTGTAACCGCCTCGCCGCGCATGGCCAGTCCTGCATGGTGCTGGCCCCCGCGACCGACCATCTGGCCATGCTGGTCCAAGGCGACGGGGCCTGAGCCTAACGCCGCGGCGGAATTTGGCGGCCAGCCCGCTGTGCCGTATGTGATGCCGCCATGATCTTTTCGAGCTTCACCGGGCTGCTCGCCGCCGTTGCCGGCACCAAGCCGCTGCAGGCCGCCGCCATCATCGCCGGTACCTTTGTGCTGGAGGACGCCGCCACCCTGATCGCCGCCATGCAGGTGGCCAGCGGCGCATTGCCGCTGCCGCTGGCGCTGGGCTCACTTTATGCCGGCATCGTGCTTGGCGATCTTGGCCTGTACGGGCTTGGACGGTTTTCCGCCTCGCACCGCTGGGCCCGCCGGCTTGTTCCCCAACACAGGCGCGATCTGGGCCATAGCTGGGTGCGGCCGCGCGTGATCCCGCTGGTGCTGGTCAGCCGCTTCATCCCCGGGCTGCGCCTGCCCACCTACACCACGCTCGGCTTTCTGCACGCCCCGCTCACCCATTTCGCCTTCGCCGCCATCGCCGCCACCCTGGTCTGGACATCGGGGCTGTTCTTCGTCGGGCTCAAGCTCGGCGCGCTGATGATGCGGTATCTCGGTATTTGGCGCTGGGCTGGGCTTGTTGTATTGCTCGGCGTAATCATCCTGGTCGGCCGGCTTGCCGCCCGTCTCTATTATAAAAAAAGGACACCCCCATGAGCGAAGCCTCGCTTCCCCTTACCCGGCGGGCCCGCTTTCCCGCTTCAGGGCAAAGCCCGGTTTCGTTCTTCGAATTCTGGCCCAGCTGGCTGTTCTATATTCCGGTGGCGCTGTTCTGGCTGGTTAAGTCCGTGCGCCATGGCAGCATCACCTTGCCGTCCCTGGCCAATCCCCGGATCGCGGCGGGGGGGATTTGCGGCGAATCGAAAAACGATATTCTGGGCTTGGCCGGCCCTCAGGCCCGCCCCTGGGTTGCCGATTATGTGGCGCTGACCACGTCCGGGCATCAGGATGGCGACGATCTCACCCCCGCCCTTGCCGCGATGCGCCAGGGCGGGCTGTCCTTTCCCGTGGTGGCCAAGCCGGATATGAGCTGCAATGGCGTTGGCGTGCGCGTTGCCCATAACGAGGCCGAGCTCGCCGCCTATCTCAAGGCGTTTCCACGCGCCACCGCGCTGCAATTGCAGACCCTAGTAACGTATGAGGGCGAGGCCGGGATTTTTTATATCCGCCATCCGCACGAGGCCAAGGGCCGTATCACCTCGGTCACGCTTAAATACCCGCCCACCGTTATCGGCGATGGCCGGCGCACCGTACGCGCCCTCATCGCGGCGGATGAACGGCTGAATGCCGTGGCCAATCTGCTGCTGCCCAAGCTGGGCGCGACCGCCAATGCCGTGCCCGCGCGGGGCGAGCGGGTCACTCTGGTCTTTGTCGGCAATCATTGCCGCGGCTCCACCTTCAAGGACGGGCGCGACATTGTTACCCCCGCCCTGACCGCGCGCATCGACGAGATCATGCGCGACATGCCGGGCGTGTATTTCTCCCGCGTCGATTTGCGCTACGAGTCGCTCGAGGCCCTGCGCGAGGGGCGCAATTTCAAGATCATCGAATTTAACGGCGCGGGCTCCGAAGCCACCCATATATGGGACCCGCGCATGACCCTGCGCCACGCCTATGCCACGCAATTCTTTCATTATGGCGAGGCCTTCCGCATCGGTGCCACCATCCGCGCCACCGGCCTCAAGCCCGTGGGGACATTCCGGCTGCTGAAATTATGGCAGCATCAGAAGCGGTTAATGGCTTCCTACCCGCCCAATGACTAACCCCAGCGCATAAAAAAACCGCCCTTTTTTGTGAAAAAGGGCGGCCCAAAAAACTTTTACTAATTTTTTAAAGATTGTTAGAGCCTGTCGGCCTGGGCGGGGGTGATGGAATCCACCATCGCCTGGGCCGCGATCAGCCGGTCTGACGCCGCGAGATACGCGGCATGATCGGCCACATCCACGGCGGCATAAGCCACCTTGGCCTCGTCCAGCAAAGACGCCGCCAGGGCCGGGTCCAGCTCGGCCTGGCGGGTGATGTCATCGGCCAACACCGCGCAGCGCGATTCGGTGATCTCGGCAAACCCGCCCGAGACAAAGAACCGGTCGGTCACCTGATTGTTCTCGTAAATATCAACCAGCCCGCCGCGCAACGAAGTAACCAGCTTGGCATGCCCCGGCAGCACGCCAAGATCGCCCTCCGTGCCGGGCAGCACGACCATGTCGACCTCACGCGCCAGCAGGAGCTTCTCCGGGCTGATGATTTCCAGGGCAATCGGCATGGATCAGGCCTTCGCGGCCAGGGTTTCGGCCTTGGCGATCGCATCCTCGATGGTGCCGACCATATAGAAGGCGGCTTCCGGCAGATGGTCATACTCACCCGCCACAATGCCCTTGAAGGAGCGGATCGTATCCTCAACCTTCACGAACACGCCGGGCGAGCCGGTGAAGACTTCCGCCACATGGAAGGGCTGGGAGAGGAAACGCTCAATCTTGCGCGCGCGCGCCACGATCAGCTTGTCGTCCTCGGACAGCTCGTCCATGCCGAGAATGGCGATGATGTCCTGCAGGGATTTATAGGTCTGCAGAATACGCTGCACATCGCGCGCCACCTTGTAATGTTCCTCGCCCACAATACGCGGGTCGAGCGAGCGGGAGGTGGAGTCCAACGGATCCACCGCCGGGTAGATGCCTTTTTCCGAAATCGCGCGGTTGAGCACGGTGGTGGCATCCAGATGCGCGAAGGAGGCGGCGGGGGCGGGGTCGGTCAAATCGTCCGCCGGCACGTAAATCGCCTGCACCGAGGTAATGGAGCCCTTCTTGGTGGAGGTGATACGCTCCTGCAGCGCGCCCATATCGGTGGCCAGCGTCGGCTGATAGCCCACGGCCGAGGGGATACGGCCCAAAAGCGCTGACATTTCCGCACCGGCCTGGGTAAAGCGGAAGATGTTATCCACGAAGAACAGCACATCCTGGCCTTCCACATCGCGGAAATATTCCGCCATGGTCACGCCCGAGAGGGCCACGCGCGCGCGCGCACCCGGCGGCTCGTTCATCTGGCCATAAACCAGCGCCACCTTGGAGCCCTCGGTGTCCTTCTCGTTCAGCTTGATCACGCCGGCATCGATCATCTCATGGTACAGATCGTTGCCTTCACGTGTACGCTCGCCCACACCGGCGAACACCGACACGCCGCCATGACCCTTGGCGATATTATTGATCAGCTCCTGGATGAGCACGGTCTTGCCCACGCCGGCACCGCCGAACAGGCCGACCTTGCCGCCCTTCAGATACGGGGCCAGCAGATCCACGACCTTGATGCCGGTGACCAGGATTTCGGCCGAGCCGGCCTGCTCCTCAAACGCGGGCGCATCGCGGTGAATGGGCATGCGCGAAGTGGCCGGAATGTCGCCGCGCTCATCAATCGGCTCGCCAATGACATTGAGGATACGCCCCAGCGTTCCCGGGCCAACCGGCACCGAGATCGGCGCGCCGGTATCGCTCACCTCGGCGCCGCGCACCATGCCGTCTGTAGTGTCCATGGCGATGCAGCGCACCGTACGCTCGCCAATTTCCTGCGCCACTTCGAGCACCAGGGTCCGCTCGCCAATCTTGGTTTCCAGCGCGTTCTGGATGAAGGGCAGCGTGCCCTCGAACTGAACGTCGACGACAGCGCCCATGATTTGCGTTACGCGACCAGTATTATTGCTTGCCATGTGCCTCTACCTTCAAACGGCTTCCGCGCCGGAGATGATTTCGATGAGTTCTTTCGTGATATTCGCTTGCCGGGCCCGGTTGTAGTTCAATGTCAGCTTCTTGATCATCTCGCCCGCATTGCGCGTGGCGCTGTCCATGGCCGTCATCTGGCTGGCATAGAAGCCTGCATTATTCTCAAGCAGGGCGGCGTAGATCTGCACCGCGAGATTGCGCGGCAGCAGACGGTCGAGCAGCGTGCCGTCATCGGGCTCGACCTCGTAATTATGCTCGGTCTCGTTATCGTTCACGGGCGAGGCGCTGGCCGGAATCAGCCCCTGCTCGGTCACGCGCTGGGTCATCACCGAGTGGAAATGGTTATAGACCAGCGTGACCTGATCATACTCACCGTCCTGGAAGCCGCGGACAATCTCCTGGGCGACCTCTTCGGCATCGGTGAAGGCAATGCTCTTGCGGCCGACGAAATTCTTCGTGCCCACGATCTTGCCGCCCATGTCGCGGCGCAGCGCATCATTGCCCTTGCGGCCCAGCGTGAACAGCTTGACCTGCTTGCCCTGCGCCTCCAGCGCCTTGACCTGCTGGCGCACATACTTGGCGATATTGCTGTTGAAGGCGCCGGCCAGGCCGCGATCGGCGGTGACCGCGACGAGCAGATGCGTGCGCACCTGGGCGCGGCCGACCAGCAGCGGGTTGGCGTTCGGGTTCACCCGCTCGGACGCGGCAAGGGCCGCCAGCATCTCGCCCATGCGAAAGGCGTAAGGGCGCGAGGCCTCCGCCTGCGCCTGCGCCCGGCGCAGCTTGGCCGCCGCCACCATCTTCATGGCGCTCGTGATCTTTTGCGTGGATTTCACGCTGTTGATCCGGTTGCGCAGGGTTTTCAAGCTGGGCATGGCGTTATCCGAAAGTGCGCAGCAGGGTCTCGATAAAGGCGATCAGCGCCTTCTCGGTCTCGGGCTTAATCTGCTGATCGGCCTCGATCGCCTGGATGATGCTGGGCTCGCGGACCTTGATGTCAGAAAGAAGCTGCGCCTCGAACTGGCCCACCCGGTCCACGCTCAGCCCATCCAGATAGCCGCGCGTGCCGGCGAACACCGAAATCACCTGCTCGGCGACGGAAAGCGGCTTGAACTGGGGCTGCTTCAGCAGCTCGGTCAGGCGCGCGCCGCGGGCCAGCAGCTTCTGCGTGGCGGGGTCGAGGTCGGAGGAGAACTGCGCGAAGGCCGCCATTTCGCGGTACTGCGCCAGCTCCAGCTTAATCTTGCCGGCGACCTGCTTCATCGCCTTGATCTGGGCGGCGGAGCCAACGCGGCTGACCGACAAACCCACATTCACGGCCGGGCGGATGCCCTTGAAGAACAATTCCGTCTCCAGGAAGATCTGGCCGTCGGTGATCGAGATCACGTTGGTCGGGATATAAGCGGCCACGTCGCCGGCCTGGGTTTCGATGACCGGCAGGGCGGTGAGCGAGCCAGCGCCCTTCTCGTCGGACATTTTGGCCGCGCGCTCCAGCAAGCGCGAATGCAGATAAAACACGTCGCCGGGATATGCCTCGCGGCCCGGCGGGCGGCGCAGCAGCAGCGACATCTGACGGTAGGCGACGGCCTGCTTGGACAGATCGTCATACGCGATCAACGCGTGCATCGCATTGTCGCGGAAATACTCGCCCATGGCGCAGCCCGTATAGGGGGCCAGATACTGCATGGGGGCCGGGTCGGACGCGGTGGCGGCGACGACGATGGAATACTCCATCACGCCATGCTCCTCCAGCGTGCGCACGAGCTGCGCCACGGTGGAACGCTTCTGCCCCACGGCGACATAGATGCAGTAAAGCTTGCGGCTTTCATCACCGAGCGCGTTAACCGCTTTCTGGTTAATAATGGTATCGACGATCAGGGCGGTCTTGCCGGTCTGGCGGTCGCCAATAATCAGCTCGCGCTGGCCGCG
>JAKBBM010000096.1 GCA_021808545.1 Pseudomonadota bacterium
TTCGAGACGCCGGGTAAGCCGAGCAGCACACCCTCCAGCGGGGTGGCGACCATCGCCTCCATATCCGTGGCGGTGGTGCCGGGCAGATGCACGGTCACACTCACCTCGGGATAGTTGAAGGCGGGCAGAACCTCCTCGGGGATGTTAAACAAGGCGAACAACCCGTAGCCGAGCAGGGCGGCATAGATCATCAGCCACAAAGCCGGGCGGCCGAGCAGGCGAAGCAACGCATCTGGCATGGTTTAATCCGGCGGCTGATATTGCGCGGCGATGCCGCGATGGTAGAGCAGGGCGGCATCCTGGACGATGACCTGATCCCCGGCGGCAAGGCCCGACAAAATGGGCGTTTGCGCGCCCTCGGCCTCGCCCGGCACCACCGGCACGGCATGGTCGCCTTTTGCGTCATGCAGCATCACCCACCAGCGCCCGTCATCCAGTACCAGCGCTTCGCTGGGCACCAGCAGCACCGGGCGGGGCGGCAAGGAGAGGCTGAGGGTGCCCGCTTCGCCTGGTTGGAGGGCAGCGCCGGAGAAGGCAAGCGCCACCCCACCGTCGGGCTGCGCGTTTTGCTCGCCGCGCAGCGTTACCGGCACCGCGGAGCTGCCATCGGCGGGGGTGAAGCGTGCGGCCATGCCGAGAGAGAGAGAGGTTGCCCGAGGGCCGTAGAGCACGGCTTTCACCCAAGCCCCGGCGGCGGGTTGCACCACAGCTATTTCCTGACCCGGCTGAACAGGCGTGCCCGGCCCGGCGGTGAGGGTTTGCACCTGCCCGGCTACCGGGCTTTGCAGGCTGGTGGCCGCACGCAGCGCCGCAAGATTGGCCCACGCTGAGGATGCTGCGGCCTGTGCCTGCGCCACGGCGGCTATCGTGGAGAGATGATCCGCGAACTTGCCCCGCTCTGCCGCCAAGGCTGTGTCGGCCGCGTTGCTCGCCCCTCGTGCCGTGGCCAGTGCCGCTGCGATCTGCGGGCCGCCGAGCTGCCCGATCGTCTGCCCTGGCTTCACGCTTTCGCCTGGCACAACAGAGAGGCTGGTGAGCACGCCCGCTTGCAGCGCGGTGATGGTGATGGGCGCGCCGGGCTGCACGGACGCAAAGCCGGAAAGGATGGGGGCTTGTTGCGTGGCTTGCACCGTTACCCAGCTGGCCGGGGCCTGGGCCGTGAGCGCCAGCGCTGCCGCGATGAGGCTAGGCGGCATGAATTTTGAGCGTCGAGTCATCCGGCGCTGATACGCCCGCCCGCCGGGCGGAACCACGCTATTTCAATGATAATTTTATCATGTTCAGCCCTCCATGGAGGGAAAATGCAGTGTTACCCGCGTGCCTTGCCCCAACGTGCTCTCAATCTTCGCCCGCCCGCCGTGCAGCTCCATGATAGAACGCACGATGGAGAGACCTAACCCGGAGCCTTGCGCTGACTTGTGGCCGCGCGCCGGGTCGGTCTGGTAAAAACGGTCGAACAGCCGGGGCAGATGCTCGGGCGTAATGCCCGGCCCCTGGTCGGCAACGACGATCTCCACGCCACTGGCGGGGCCGCCGGAGATGGCCAGCACAATTTCCGAGCTTGGCGGCGCATGGCGCACCGCATTCGCCAGCACATTCCCTACCGCCTGCCGGAAAAGCAGCATATCCGCATAGAGGGTGGCGGCACCCTCTATGCGCAGGCGCAATCCTTTGGGCCGGGACTGCGCCTCGTACTGCGCGGCCACCCAGGCGCAGACCTCGCTCGCATCGCAACGCTCGTGGTGCAGCGCCTGACTCGGGTTTTCTACCCGTGCCAGGAAGAGCAAATTCTCGATGAGCCCGGTGAGGCGCTGGCCATCCTCCAGCGCGGAGGTGATGGCGGCGCAATACTCTGCCGCGCCGCGCGGGCGGGTAAGGCAGACTTCCAGGCTGCCATTCAGATTGGAAAGCGGCGTGCGCAACTCATGCGCGATATCCGCCGAAAAGCGGGAAAGCCGCTCGAAGCTGGACTCAAGATTATCCAGCATCTGGTTGAACACGTGCACCAGCCCGGTTAGCTCGCGCGGCCAGGGTGGGTGCATTGGGATACGGCGGGAAAGCTGTGCGGGGGTGATGCTTTGCGCCACCTTGGCGATACGCGCCACCGGCGCCAGCGCATGGGCGGCGGCCAGCCGTCCGGCGCCGAGCAAAAGCGGCACCATCAGCACAAAAAACACGGCCAGGGCACGGTGGAAATCCGTCAGCAGCGCATTGTCCCGCGTAATGTTCAGGCCGATTTGCAGGCTCACCCCCTGTGGCCCCTGCAAGGGCAGGCTGGTGAGCAGCCAGGAGGTATTACCGGTTTGATAAGGGGTAAGTATCAGGTTCTGCACCCCGCGCGCGGCGGGAAATAAGCGCGCGGGCAGGGTGGTGGCCATGCCAGGCGTTTGCCACGCCTGTTTGCCCATCACCAGCACCCGGCCCTCGTAGTCTCGCAGCCGGGCGCCATCGGTTTCCTTCATGATCTCGCTAATCAACGCTTTAGGCGTACCACCACCATCGCTCAGGTCATCCTGCAACTCCGCCGCTTTGGCCTGAAGAAAATCCCGGTGGGCGGTGGTAAAATTCGCCTCAAGTTTCCAGTTTGCCAGCAGCGCGAACAACCCCACCGCCAGCAGCGCCCCCAGCGTGTAGAGAAGCGCCAAACGCCCGCTAATGGAGGCCGGACGGAGGGTGGGAAGCCTCATCGATCCAGCACATAGCCGGTGCCGCGGATGGTGTGCAGCAGGGCGGTCGCGAAAGGTGTATCCAGCTTGGCGCGCAGGCGGCGGACCAGCGCGTCCACCGCGTTGGATTGCTGGTCGTATAGCACTCCCCAGAGCGCCTCGGCGATGAGGGTGCGCGAGAGCACCCGCCCCTGGTTGCGCGCCAGCAGCAGTAAGAGCGCATATTCCTTTGAGGTAAGGTGCAGGCTCTGCCCGGCGCGGATGACGCGGTGGCGCAGCGTGTCGATCTCCAGGTCTCCCACGGCCAGTAGCCCGCCGCCCGGTGCAGCCTTGGGCAGCCGCGCCAGGTTGCGCAGCCGGGCCAAAAGCTCCGCAAAGGCGAAGGGTTTGATAAGATAGTCATTGGCGCCGAGATCGAGACCGCGGACCCGGTCTTCCACATGGTCCCGCGCGGTGAGGAACAGCACCGGCGTGGACCGCCCGGCTGCACGCAGGCGTTTGAGCACCTCCCAGCCGTCCAGTCCCGGCAGCATTACGTCCAGGATGATCGCGTCGAATTCATGCTGCAGCGCCAGTTCCAACGCGTCCGCACCGTTCTGGGCCGCCTCCACCGCATGGCCATCCTCGCGCAGCCCCTTGGTGAGGTAGTCGGTTGTCTTTCTTTCATCTTCCGCCAGCAAAACCCGCATAACCTGCCCTGAAGACCTCGGTTGAGACCATACCGCAATTAGCCAATCGCAGCGTTAAAAATCCAGATGGGCAGAACGGTGCCGGAATGTCCAGCCTCGGCTACGCCTGGGGCTCAATATTAAAGATGCGTGTATCTTGCATCTTTTTCGTGGGCAGCTATAACATACATTTTAAATACATGTTTATCCAAGCAACCAAGCCCGTGCCTGACTGAAGGAAGCCTGCCTATGCTGACCGCCGACCAGACCGCCGTTATCAAATCCACTGTTCCCATCCTGGAAGCCGGTGGAGAGGCGCTGACAACGCATTTCTACAAGATTATGCTGGCGGATTATCCACAGGTGCGGCCGCTGTTTAACCAGGCGCACCAGGCCAGCGGCACGCAACCGCGCGCCTTGGCCAATGGCGTGTTAATGTATGCCAAGAATATCGACCGGCTCCAGGAGCTTGGCTCTCTGGCAGGGCAGATCGTCAACAAGCACGTGGCGTTGCAGGTTCTGCCAGAACATTACCCCATTGTTGGGGCGTGCCTGCTGCGTGCCATCCGCGAGGTGCTGGGGCAGGATATTGCCACGGATCTGGTGATTGATGCCTGGGCGGCGGCCTATCAGCAACTGGCTGATCTGCTGATTGGCGCTGAAGGGGAGATGTACGACAAGCTCGCCGCCGCACCCGGCGGCTGGCGTGGTGCGCGCCGCTTTCGCGTTGCTGAAAAAATTTCAGAAAGTGTTGAAGTCACTTCTTTCTACCTGGAACCCGTGGATGGCGAGCCCGTGGCCGGTTTCACGCCGGGGCAATATCTGGGAGTGAGGCTTTTCATTGACGGACAGGAAGCGCGGCGCAATTATTCCCTTTCCGCTGCGCCCAATGGCCGCTCTTATCGTATCAGTGTCAAACGAGAGCCTGGTGGCCTTGTCTCCAACTTTCTGCACGACAAACTCAACCAAGGCGATACGCTGGATGTTTTTCCACCCGCCGGCGCGTTTGTTTTGAAAGATGGCACAAACCCGCTGGTATTGATCAGCGGCGGTGTTGGCATCACTCCGACGCTCGCCATGGCCGAGGCCTCTTTGGCCCAGGGCAAGCGGGAGGTTATCTTTCTGCATTATGCCCGCAATAAGGCCGTGCACGCTTTCGAAAAAACGTTAAAGGACTGGGCGTCCCGTCACGCGCAGTTCAGGCATTTCGTTGTGTACGAACATGGTGAGCAAGAGCAAGCTCACGCGTTGGGCCGCCCTGCCGTTGAACATTTGCAAAGCCTGCTGCCGCCCGATCTTAACTGCGAGGTTTATTTCCTGGGGCCAAAGTCGTTGATGGCGGCGATCAAGCGCTTCCTGACAACGCTAGGCGTGCCGGCAGAAAGGTACCAATATGAGTTCTTTGGGCCGGCTGAAGCCCTGGGCTGAGTTGTCAAAAGGCCATGCCGCTGCGCGGTATGGTCTTTTGTACTCGGCGGGCTGTAACTATGGGGCATGACGAAAAAACAAGCGTCTTCTGATCAGCTGACCGATGAGGACTATCAAACCTTGGCTGCGATTCGTGCCGCCTTGCGGCGTTTCATGCACTTCAGCGAGGATGCGGCCATGCGCGTAGGTGACACGATTCATTTCTTTCTCGATCCGTCACGCCGGCACCGTTGTTATCCGGTTGTTGATCCTGCAACGCAAAAGCTCGTTGGTATGATATCAAGAGCGGATTTGATCAAGCTGCGTTGGAAGGAGTTCGAGGCGGAGACGGTTCGTGAAGCGCAGTTTAGACGAAGGCATAAACAGAAAGGTAAAAATGTCCACCACCAAGAAAGATGGATATTCGATGCCAGGATATAAAACTGGCAAGACGCAAAAACTGCTCAAATTCTGTATTGGGTTTGCGGTTTAGTTCGGTTAACCTTGGGTCTCGCCTCTTGTGAAAGGTGCAGAGGTGTACCTTAGAATAATGAAAATGACCAAGCGCATCGTAGCGGCAAATCTTTCAAAAATTCCTACGGAGTTCTAAAAATGCCCAGCGTCATATATGTAAGTTCGAATGGTTCCCGCAAATCTGTTGCGGTTGAGGTGGGCGTGAGCGTCATGGCGGGCGCCGTTGAGCATGGCGTTGACGGCATTGTTGGCCAATGCGGGGGCAATGCCATCTGTGGCACCTGTCATGTTTACGTTAACCCGGATCAACTCTCGCTGCTTGAGCCGATTGCGGACGATGAGGCCGCGACTCTGGAAATCGTAGCGGCGGAGCGGCGGCCAAACAGCCGTCTGGGCTGCCAGATCGCGATGAAGCCGGAGCTTGATGGTTTGATCGTCGAGATGCCGGAGTATCAGCTGTGACCGGAGATTCCGTGATCGTAATTATCGGAAGCGGTCAGGCTGGCTTCCAGGCCGCGGCATCCTTGCGTGAGCGGGGTTTTGGCGGCAGGGTTATCCTGGTGGGGGATGAGCCGACTTTGCCATACCAGCATCCGCCTTTGTCGAAAGCTTACCTCATGGGCAAGCTCGACCGCGCGGCGCTGCGCTTCCGGCCCGAGGCGTTTTTCCAAGATAACAGAATCGAACGCCGCGCTGGCTATAG
>JAKBBM010000097.1 GCA_021808545.1 Pseudomonadota bacterium
GGTTTGCTCGCGATGGTCTGGATGGGCTGTATGGTAATCCCCCCGTCCATTAAGGGGGTTGATAAGTAGAGTTTTCTCGGCACTTTGCCTGAGGAGATTTTTATGAAGTTGTCCAAATACAGTGAGGCCCAGATTCTGGGGATATTGCGCCAGGCTGAGGGCGGTGTGCCTGTGGCCGAGCTTTGCCGTGAGCATGGCATGAGCAACGCGTTGTTTTACCGCTGGCGGGCGAAGTATGGCGGGATGGATGCCTCGCTGATCTCGCAGATGAAGGGCATTGAGGACGAGAACCGCCGCTTGAAGAAGATGTTTGCTGAGCTGAGCATGCAGAACGAGTTACTCAAGGAGGCTTTAGGAAAAAATAGCGCGGCCATCTCAACGCCGTGAGATGGCCGCGGCGGCGGTGGCGAGGCGTGGGTCTGCATTGCGCTGGCCTGCCGGACGTTTGGGGTGAGCGAGACGTGTTATCGCTACAGCCCCAAGCTGGATGCCGAGAATGAGGAGATTGCTGATCTTCTGGTCGGGCTGACCCGTGCCCGGCGGAATTGGGGCTTTGGTCTGTGCTTTCTGTATCTGCGCAATGTTCAGGGGCGGCTGTGGAACCACAAGCGTGTCTATCGGATTTACCGCGAACTGGAGCTGAACCTGCGGATCAAGCCCCGCCGGCGGCTGCAGCGGGACAAGCCTGATACGCTGGCTGTGCCTGCGGCACCGAATGTTTCATGGTCGATGGATTTCATGGCGGACCGGCTGGGCGATGGCCGGGCGTTCCGGCTGCTGAATGTGCTCGACGACTTCAACCGCGAAAGTCTGTGCATTGAGGTTGATTTTTCACTGCCGGCGGAACGGGTGATCCGCAGCCTGGACCGGATCATGGAATGGCGCGGCCAGCCTGGCAGCATTCGGGTTGATAACGGGCCGGAATATGTCAGCGGCAAACTGCTGGCCTGGGCCGAGAGGCGCGGCATCAGCATTAAGCATATTCAGCCCGGAAAGCCGCAGCAGAACGCATATGTCGAACGTTACAACCGCACCGTCCGGCATGAATGGCTGGACCAGAATATCATCGACAGCATAGAGGAGGACCAAAACTACGCCACGCAATGGCTATGGACGTACAACAACGAACGGCCCAACATGGGCATTGGCGGAATGACACCCGCTCAGAAACTGAAACGCGCCGCGTGAATTCCACGAATAAGCCCCGTTAAAAACGGGGGGATTACCCCATCACCGCCTATATCGATACCGACAATGCCGACCCAAAGCCGTTCAGATGGACCAAGAGCGCCGACGATATCCTCGCCTCAATTCAACGCTTCTGCCTGCGGTCCCTAACAAAAATGCCCAAAATGAAGACGAATTCCGAATCAGGACACTAGGGCACATTGGCGCGTAGCCTGGGTGGGTGTTCTGCTGCCGCGTCTGGTGAGGCCTTGAATTGGCTGGGGCTTTGTCCGCTCCACCGCCGGAAGGCCTTCGCAAAAGCCGCATTCGAGAGAAACCCCAATTGCACCGCAATGGTGCTAATCGATAGAGCGTTCGCCTTGAGAAGAGAGACTGCGCGTTTAAAGCGAACCTCGTCGACCATCTCGGTTACAGACATGCCTGTTGTCTGGCGGAAGGCGCGGGTGAGCTGGCGCACGCTCATCCCCGCGAGCTGCGCCAGTTCAGATAAATTCGGTGGTGGGGTTGGGGCTTCTATGCGTTCAATGATCTTGCGGTAGGCGGAACGTGTCAGGCCGCCACGGCGCGGATCCATATAGGAGGCGCTTTGCGTTAAATAGCGCGCAAGCTCAATTTTCAGAGTCTGGCCAAGGGCGTCGAGTAATATTTCAGAAGCCAGGCCAGGCGTTTCTATTTCTTGCGCCATGCGCAGTAGCAGTGACCGTATGGGCGGGCTTTTTATGTTAAGGCAATTATGGAGCCGGGATAGATCCAGATAGTCACGGCTGCCGATCAGCGCTGACAGCTGCTCGGTCCTGAAAAAACAACGAAATGTATGAGTCAGGCTGCCATCGGTTTTAATATGCAGCGGCACGCCGGCGGGAATGAAGAGCACACGGCCGATATCCATGAAATCCTGGTAAGCGCCGGGCGATTCAAACCGGCCGACAGAAAAACTGTCTTGTGGCTGGCGCTGAAGCGCAATGGTGTGCAGCTCTTCACGCAACACAAAATCCCCCGGCGTGGGGGTGAAATGTGAGGTCAGTTGCGCGACCAGGGTCGATGTCTTGATGCTCGCATCAACCCTGGTGCGGATGGTGGTGGTTACATCATCGGTTGGCGCCATGCTTGGAAAACTCCTCCACGGCACGCATCACGGATTATGCCGCGGACAAGATGATACCAGATGTGGGCACGCCGGTGCCAGCCGTTACAAGCACATTGGTGCATGTGCCAGGCTGGTTCGCGCTTTCGCCGCGGATCAGCCGGACACCTTCGGCCACGCCATTCATCCCATGAATATAGGCTTCTCCGAGCTGTCCGCCATTTGTGTTTACCGGCAAGCGGCCTCCCCGCGCAATCTGCCCTTCGCGCACCACATCTTTGGCCTGGCCGGGTTTAGCAAAGCCGAACGCCTCGATTTGCGGCAACACAAAGGGGGAGAAGTGATCGTAGAGGATGGCGGCTTGGAGGTCGTTGGCGCTAATGTCGGCCATGGCATAAAGCTGCGCGGCTACCAGATCCATCTCCGAAAGGCGGGTGATGTCGCGGCGATAGTAGCTGGTCATCATTTGCTGGTCATCACACGCGCCTTGCGCGGCGGCGCGGATAATGGCAGGCGGCTTGGCCAATTTCGCCGCGCGCTTGGCGCTGGTGACGACAATGGCGACCGCACCATCTGACTCCTGGCAGCAATCCAGCAAATGCAGCGGCTCCACGATAAAGCGCGATTGCTGATGTTGCTCCAGCGTGATCGGCTGCTGATAAAACCATGCCTTGGGGTTTGTGGCGGCGAAATCGCGGAAGCCAACGGCGATACGGCCAAAATCCTCCGAGGTGGCGCCATGATCATGCATGTAACGGCGCGCCGACATAGCGATCCACGATGCCGGTGACATTAGCCCCGCCGGGACATAATAGCCGTAATGCGCGATTTCCGCGGTGGGCATGGCATCTGGTGTAAACCCGGCGCCGAAGCGATATTGCGAGCGCTCATTCATGGCCCTGTAGCACACGACGACCTCCGCCGCCCCCGTGGCGACCGCCATGGCGGCCTGCATGATCGGCGCGCATGCGGCGCCGCCGCCATAATGGATCCGGCTGAAGAAGCG
Organism: Pseudomonadota bacterium; assembly: GCA_021808545.1. Taxonomy (GTDB): domain Bacteria; phylum Pseudomonadota; class Alphaproteobacteria; order Acetobacterales; family Acetobacteraceae; genus Acidocella. Next base: position 3,279 of record JAKBBM010000097.1, read on the forward strand.
CAGTGATTTTCCACCCAGATTCCGGAACAGTTCGATTTCTGGATTATTGTCCATGGTGAAAGTGCATAGGCCATCGACCTCTTCGGGGGCGATGCCGGCATCCTTAAGGGCGGTCAGGCTCGCCTCGACGGCCAGGCGCATTTCCGAGCGGCCGGAATTCTTGGAAAATTCGGTCGCGCCAATACCAACAATTGCGGCCTGATTGGACAAGGAGTTCATGAAGGGGTCCTTTCGGGGAAGTGCAGCGTGATGGTGGCGCCGACATGCTCGCCAATGCCGTTGCGGCCAGAGACGGTGATGTCAGCTTCCCGCGCGGCGGCATCTACCCGGCTGACGCTGCCGGTTATCCGCATCGTATCACCGACAAAATTGGGCGCGCCCAGTTTAACCTTAATACGGCGCGTGCGCGCGCTTGGCCCGGCCCATTGCCCAACAAAACGTTGAACGATTCCGTTTGTGGTTAAAATATTCATGAAAATTTCGGGCACGCCGCTGGCTTGCGCGGCGGCCTTGTCGTGATGAACCTTCTCGAAATCGCATGTGGCGATGGCGCCAGCCACAATCGCCGAAGCGGTTATGGGAAAAACGAGTTCGGGCAGGCTTTGCCCTTCTTGGATGAGTTCAAACTGCATCATGGCCTCCACCGATTGCTGAAAGACGCCGGGCCCGACCGGCGGCGACCGCCGCGCCAATGGCGGCGAGCATGGGCTGTGCGCCACCCAGGGCGCTTTCTATGTGGCGTGCCGCCAGGAAATAGCGATGGATGGGGTAGGTGATATCGGCCCCCATCCCGCCATGCTGATGTTGCGCGGTATGGGTTACGGTATGCCCAGCCAACGCGGCCCAGTATTTGGCGGTGGCGATTTCAGCCTCGTCATAAATGTCCTGATCGATCAGCCACGCGGCGCGCCAAACGGTTGAACGCAGGGCCTCAACCTGAATGTAGGCATCCGCGGCGCGCTGCTGCACGGCCTGCATCGAACCGATGGGACGGCCAAACTGAATGCGCTCGCTGGTATAAGAGGCGGTGCGCCGTAAGGCGTCGGCCACAACGCCAAGCTGGCTGGCGGCCAGCGCCACGCGCAACCGGGCGCAATGGCGCGCCAGCTGTGCGGCGCCGCCAAGATACGCCGTTTTGGCGAGCGTTACCTGGTTGAACTGGAGTTCGGCCAGCGGTGTCAAGTCGGTGCCTTGTTGGGCGTGGCGTGTCATGCCCGGTGCATCGGCGGGAACCGCGAACAAGGCGGCTTCCTTGCTGTCGGCCAGGCGCGCGGCAACGATTATAAGACCTGCTTCAAGCCCATAGGGCACGGCCGTACACACGCCGCTCAGTGTCCAGCCCTCGCCCGCGCGCTGTGCCGTGCAGGGGGGGGCGTGGTCGATCGCCCCGGTTGTATCAACGGCGTTGGCGATGATTAAATCCCCGTTGACGGCTTTGGCCACCCATACGGCCTGTTCATGGGCGTCGGCCAGCACGCGGGCACCAATAAGCGTGTCGCGCAGCGGAACGGGCGCCAGGGCGCTGCCGGCCGCTTCCAGTAGGAAGGCGGTTTCGATCATGCCAAAGCCCGTGCCCTGAGCTTCTTGTGGAATGCCAACGCCGGTCAGGCCGGTTTCCGCCAGGGTCCGCCATAATACCGGATCATAGGCCGCGCCGGATGACGCGAATTTCTGTAATGCATCGTTATGGCAATGGTCCGCCATAATTTTGCGGGCGAGTTCAACCAGGGCTTGCTGGTCATCGTTCAGAGCGAAATCCATGGCGGTTAGTCCTTTGTGGACCGGAAGGCGGGCAGCAGATAACCCGGCTCGATTTCGATGAAGTCGAGTGTGAGCGGCATGCCGATTGTCAGGTCATCGGGGGTAAGATCGATGGCGTTGGCGATCAGCCGCACACCTTCTTCCAACTCAACAAGCAAGACTGGAAGCGGATAGTTCAGGCTTGGCACGCGCGGTTGATGCACGACGACAAAGCTGTGCAAAACGCCCTTGCCGCTGGCCTTTACGGTTTCCCACTCCAGAGAATGGCATGCGGGGCAAGCGGGGCCAGGGGGGTGGCGCAATTGGCCGCAATGGCTGCATTTTTGGATAAGCAGCTCACGCCGGGCAATTCCTTCCCAGTAATGGGCGTTATCATGGGTGATGGCGGGCCGTGGATGGGCAAAGGCGGCTTTGCTGTCGGGCTTGGCCTCGGGCTGGGACAGGTTAGGACGGAATTTAAGCACGCGGAACAGCATCCGCCCGACGGGCTGGTTGTTCTGGTCGGTGAATTCGTAGCGGATCGTCACGAAATGGCCGGTTCCCAGGCCGGTGCGTTTTTCCGGCGACACCTCATCGACGATCGCCGTGTAAGAGACACGGTCGCCCTCGACCAGATAACGGTCATATTCTTGTTCGATAGAT
>JAKBBM010000027.1 GCA_021808545.1 Pseudomonadota bacterium
AATATCCCATAGCGCCACTGGCCGGCCCACGGCCGCCAGCGCATGCGCGCTGGCCAGGCCAATGCCCGAAGCGCCGCCTGTAATCACCACGCCCGTGCCAGGCGCGCCCAAATGCGGCGTATAATCGGGGGTGTTCATCGCGGTTTCCGTCACGTTGTTTCTCCTTGAGCATGCAAAACCAACCTTGAAGATCCGCAAGGCGTGTTGATCGCATGATTTAATTTTAACCTGTTATATTTTTCGAGCTTGGATTTTTCCGTCCATTTTCAGGGTTTTTTAGAATAAAACAAAGTAAACAGCGCGCTGCGAGGAGCTGAATGTAAGCGGTTTCATTTTAAATAAACGCTGATTTTATCAGGGTATTATGGATGGTTTGGCGATTTTTTCCTCCAAGATCGTGGTCTGGTTCTTATCGCATGGCGGGATGAAGTCAATCGGGCGGCGCAGCTGAGCGGCATAACAGCCCGCGCGGTGTGCCGTGCGGGCTGTCATCATGCGCGCGCGCAGATGCGGCGCTAACGGTCCACCATTTTCATCATGGTTTCACCATAGCGTGGCCCGGCGATTTTTTCGGGTGCCATGGCGTCGTCAAGTATCTTGATGTCGGCGGGGCTCAGGGCCAGGCTGGCGGCGGCGATATTTTCCTCAAGATATGTCCGGCGTTTGGTGCCGGGGATGGGCACGATATCCTCGCCCTTATGCAGCAGCCAGGCCAGGGCGACCTGGCTTGGCTTTGCGCCATGTGCACGGGCAATATCGCGCACGGCTTGCGCGGCGGCGATATTGGCGTCGTAATTCTTGCCCTGATAGCGCGGATCGTTGCGGCGGAAATCCGTGCTGGGATAATCCTCGGCGCGTTGGGCTGTTCCTGTCAGGAAGCCGCGTCCCAGCGGGGAGTAGGGCACAAGCCCAATGCCCAGCTCGCGCAGAAGCGGGAGCACATCCTGCTCCAGATTTCGCTCCCATAAGGAATATTCGCTTTGCAGGGCGGAAATGGGATGCACCGCGTGCGCCCGGCGGATATTGGCCACACCGGCTTCGGACAGGCCAAAGAAGCGCACCTTGCCTTGCTTCACCAAATCACCGACCGCGCCGGCCACATCTTCGATGGGTACGTTCCGGTCCACCCGGTGCTGGTAGAGAAGGTCGATATAATCGGTGCGCAGCCGCTTGAGCGAAGCCTCCACCGCCGCGCGGATATGTTCGGGCCGGCTGTTGGTGCCGTGCAGTTTTCCGTCTTTTATGTCGAAGCCGAATTTCGTGGCGATCACAACCTTATCGCGCTTGCCGGCCAAGGCCCGGCCCAACAGCTCTTCATTGGCATAGGGGCCATAGACTTCGGCGGTATCGAGAAAGGTGCAGCCAATCTCAATGGCGCGATGCAATGTGGCGATGGCCTCCGTTTCATCGGCTGGGCCATAAGATTGGCTCATCCCCATGCAGCCGAGGCCGATCTTCGAAACGTCTAAACCTTGGCGGCCGAGTTTTCTGGTTCCTAAAGGGGGCATGTTTGTTCCTTTCTGGTCTGGTCCCGCGTGCGGGCCGTGGCGCGTGCGCGCCTGCTCAAGGCATCAGCGCGCCGCCATTTACATGGTAGACTTGTCCGTTAATCCAACGCCCATCATCGGAGAGCAGCATCGCCACCATGCCGGCGATATCCTCGGCCTGGCCGAGCCGGGGCGCTGGGGTGCGGGCCTGCATATAGTCGCGGATCGCCTGGGTCAGGTGTGGGCTCTTATCCATTTCAGGCGTTATGGTGAACCCAGGTGCCACGCAATTGGCTGTAATGCCCTGCCGTCCCCAGGCGGCGGCGACATGGCGCATCAGCGCGTTCAACCCGCTCTTGGACATGGCATAGGAGGGCCGCACCGGTTCGGCACCATCGGCGGCGCCGGAGCTGGTATATATAAGGGCGCCGCCGCCGCGCGCGAGCAAGTGTGGCAGCACGGCGCGGGTACACAGTAAATGGCCGCGCAGATTCACCGTTAATGTGCGATCAAAAATATCCAGCGCGACATCCAGCGCGGTGCTGTCTTGCATGATGGCTTGCAGGTCGGCGGCGTTGATATGGGCGCCATCCAGCCCGCCCAGCCGCTCCACCGCCGCCGCCACGGCGGCGTTCACGCTGGCCTCATCCGCCAAGTCTATATAGGTGGAAAAGGCTTCGCCGCCGGCATCGCGGGCAGCCGCCGCCACGGCCTTGGCGCCGGCTTCGTTAATATCGGCGGCGCAAACCCGCGCGCCCTCGGCGCAGAGCCGCCGCACCGTGGCGGCCCCAATGCCCGATCCCGCGCCGATCACGATAATGCATTTGTTTCGTAGCCTGTCGATCATGAATAAGCCTTTTCTAGGCGTGTTTCCCCTTCGGCTTTCTTAGGCCCGTGACCATGGCCAGGTCTAGCGCCAATCCATGGGCTGGCATGTTGCCCCCATGGGCCGGGGCGTCTAAGAGGGCCAGTTCCTGGAGAGCGTGATGACCTATAGTGTCAAGGAGATTTTCTACAGCCTGCAGGGCGAGGGGCGTAATGCCGGCCGCGCGGCCGTATTCTGCCGGTTCGCGGGCTGTAATTTATGGTCCGGCCGTGAGGCCGACCGCGCCGATGCCGTTTGCCGGTTCTGCGATACCGATTTCGTGGGCACCGATGGCGCGGGCGGCGGGCGCTTTACCACGGCGGCGGCGCTGGCTAACGCGCTGGCCGCCATGCTGCCTGCGGGGGGGGAAGCCCCCTTGGCGGTGCTGACCGGCGGTGAGCCGCTGTTGCAGCTCGATACCGCGCTGATCGCCGCCCTGCATGCGCGGGGTTTCGAAATTGCGGTGGAAACCAACGGCACCATTGTCCCGCCCGCGGGGATCGATTGGCTGTGCGTCAGCCCCAAGGCGGGCGCGGCGCTGGCGGTTACGCATGGCGATGAGCTGAAGCTCGTCTATCCGCAGCCAGATCTCATGCCTGCGCAGTGCGCAGATATGGCCTTCACGCATTTTTTCCTCCAGCCCATGGATGGGCCGGAGCGGGAGGCCAATATGGCCGAAGCGGTGGAATATTGCCTGGCGCATCCGCGTTGGCGCTTGTCCTTGCAGACGCATAAATTTTTGGGAATCCGCTGATGTTTGAGCTCAGCAAACAATTTTACTTCGAGGCGGCGCATACCCTGCACCGGCAGATTGAGACCGAGTCGAGCCGGCGCATTCATGGCCATTCCTACCGGGTGGAGGTGGCCGTGCGCGGCGCGCCGGATCCGCAAAGCGGCATGGTCGTCGATCTGGGTTTGCTGCAGCGTGCCCTGGCTTCCGCCCGCGAGGGGCTGGACCACCGGTTTCTCGATGACATCGCCGATCTGGGCCCAGCCACCATGGAAAACCTCGCAGCCTGGATCTGGCGGCATGTGGCGCGTGACTGCCCGGGCCTTGCACGTGTGTCGATCTATCGCGATCTGAGCGGCGATGCGTGCAGCTATTTCGGCCCTGCTTAGCGTGGCATGATGAGCGAGACCCAGCCCGGCCCCGATGGTCAGCCGCGCTGCGCCTGGTGTCTCTCGACGCCCGATTACCTGCATTACCACGACACCGAATGGGGCTTTCCGGTTGCCGATGATACGCGGTTATTCGAGAAATTATGCCTTGAGGGCTTCCAGGCGGGCTTGAGCTGGCGGACCGTTTTGGCCAAGCGTGAGAATTTCCGCGCCGCTTTCGCCGGGTTTGAAATCGGTGAGGTCGCCCGGTTCGGGGCAGCCGATATCGAGCGCTTGCTGCGCGATCCCGGCATTGTGCGCCATCGCGGCAAGATTACGGCGGCGGTCAATAACGCCAAGCGCGCCACGGCGCTGGTAGCCGAGGAGGGCTCGCTCGCGGCCTTCATCTGGCGCTTTGCCCCGCCCGTGGTGGCCATGGCCTCGCGCGAACAAGTCTCCATCTCGCCTGCCTCCATCGCGCTTTCCAATGCGCTGAAAAAACGCGGCTGGGCGTTTGTGGGGCCCACGACCATTTATGCCTTCATGCAGGCGATGGGGCTGGTCAACGACCATGCGCAAGGTTGCATAACGCGGGCGGCGGCGGCGCGCGCGCGGGCCGTGTTTCGGCCGCCTCAATAAAGCACCCTCTGGTGGGGCTGATATAAATCAACACGTGCCAGGGGTGATCGGCTATAGTCGCCCGTATGGGTGAGCCACCATCCCCCCTGACCGCCAAGCCCGCCGCCGCGCGCATGGGCACGCTGGTTTTTACCGCGGCGATGGCTGGCGGCGTGTTGCTTTGTGCCCTTCTGGCATGGCCGTTTCTGGGCGCGCTCACCTGGGCCTTCACGCTGGCGGTTCTGTTCGCGCCGCTCCAGGCCCGGCTTGAGCGTTGGCTGCCCCATCGTGGCATCGCCGCGCTCATCACCGTGCTGGCGGCCATTATCGTTGTTGCCGCCCCGGCCGCCTTGGTCGTGGACCGGCTGGTGCATGGCGCGATCGTAGGGGCGGGCTTTATCCAGACCAAGCTGGCCGACGGCACGCTGCATCTGCCGCCTTTTGCCGACTGGCTGGCGCAAAAGGCCGATCTATCGGGCCTTCTCAACCAGCTTGTGTCCCGGCTCAGCAATGCCGGCGCCTCGTTGCTGCGCGGTTCCTTGGCGCAGGCGCTCGAGCTGGTCCTGACCTTTTATATTCTCTTTTACGCCTTGCGCGACCGTGCCGCTGCCTGTGCCCTGCTGCGCGATATCCTGCCGCTTGACGCGGAGGAAATTCAGCAATTCTTCCGCCGTGTGGCCGATACGGTGCATGCCATCATCTATGGCACGCTCATGGTGGCGGCCTTGCAGGGCGCGTTGGCGGGGCTGATGTTCTGGGCGCTTGGCCTCTCGGCGCCGCTTTTCTGGGGGGTGGTGATGGGGCTGCTCTCCATCGTGCCGGTGCTGGGCGCCTTTGTCGTTTGGATCCCCGAGGCCGTGTATCTGGCCCTTGAAGGGCACGAGGTAAAGGCGGTAATTTTGGCTTTGTGGGGCGCGCTTGTGGTGGGCGAGATCGATAATGTCGTCCGTCCAATCCTGGTTGGCAACCGCTTGAAATTACACACGGTTCCTGCCTTCATCGCGATTATCGGCGGGTTGATCCTGTTTGGCGCGCCGGGTTTTGTGCTTGGTCCGTTGGTCATGACCATCACGCTCTTTCTGCTCTCGGTCTTTCACCGCCGGGCCTTGCGGACGCGTTCATGAGCGGTGTGGCGGGCATCTGGCTGGCGTTTCTGGCTTGTGTTGCGCTGGTTGGGCTGGCGGGGCCCGTTTTGTCGCGTAATGGCGATGTGATCGCGGTGAAGCTGAATCTTACGGGCGGCTGGGTTGGGCTGATCATGGTGGCGGCCATCACCTCGCTGCCGGAACTGGCTACGGGGATTAGCGCCGTCAGCTTCGCCAACGCGCCCGATACCGCCGTGGGCGATGTGTTTGGCAGTTGCGTCTTTAATCTCGCGATCCTGATCGTGCTCGACTTCGTCGTGCGCGGGGAGAGTGTCTACCGGCGTGTGCGTCAGGGGCATATTCTTTCGGCCGGATTTGGGATCATTCTCATTGGTTTCGCGGGCATGAGCCTGGTTTTGCATGGCCAGGGGATGAGTTTTTCCTTCCTGGGCATTGGCGGCTCCACGCCCATTATTTTCATTATTTACGCGTTGGGCGCGCGCGCGGTGTTCAATTACGAGAAAGACCATCGTGAACAGGCCGTGGACGAGGTGGCGCATGATTATGCCGCCATCAGCCTGCGGCATGCTGTAAAATCCTACGCCGCCGCCTCTTTTGTGGTGGTGGCCACCGGCACGGCGCTGCCTTTTGTCGCCCTGCATCTGGCCGGGGTTATGGGCTGGCAGCAAACCTTTGTCGGCACGCTGTTCGTGGCCGCGGTCACCTCGTTGCCGGAACTGGTGGTCAGCGTCGTCGCGGTGAGGATTGGTGCCGTGGACATGGCCATGGCCAATATCCTGGGTAGCAACATGTTCAACATGCTGGTGCTGGGGGTGGATGATCTGTTCTACCGCCAGGGACCCATCCTGTATCATGTCTCGCAGGTGCATGTGGTCTCGGCGTTGTCTTGCCTGGTGATGTCGGGGCTGCTGATCGCGGGGCTGCTTTACCGCCCACAGCGGCGGCTGTTCCGCGCGGTCGGCTGGGTCAGTTTCGGGCTGTTCACCATGTATCTGCTGAATTCCTATGCGCTTTACCTCCATGGCAAGCATTGAGCGCGTGCAAGCCGCCGGGCCCTGGCACGCGCTGTTGCCAGAGGATGCCCTCGCCCGGCTGGAGAGCGATGACGCGCAGGGGCTGACGGCGGCGCAAGCTGATTTACGCGCCGCGCGGTACGGAGCGAATGAGATTCGCGAGGGCAGGGCACGCAGCCGCCTTGCCATGCTGGCCGCTCAATTCGGCGATTTCATGATCCTGCTGCTGATCGGGGCCGCCATTCTCTCGGGCTTCATTGGCGAGATCGGCGATACGGCCGTGATCCTGGCGATCGTGATCCTGAATGCTGTTGTGGGGTTTGTGCAGGAAATGCGCGCCGCGAAGGCCGTGGCGGCCCTGCGCCGCTTGGCTGCTCCCCATGCCGTGGTGCTGCGCGGCGGGCATGCGCGCACGCTGCCGGCGGCGGCCTTGGTGCCGGGCGACATCGTGCTGCTGGAGGCGGGCAATGCGGTACCGGCCGATCTCAGGCTGATCGAGGCCGCCAGCTTGCGTGTTGGCGAGGCGGCACTGACAGGCGAATCCGCCCCGGTGGACAAGCACACCGCCCCGGTGGCGCCGCAAACGCCGCTGCCCGAGCGCCAGTGCATGGCCTATAAGGGCACGCTGGTGCTGAACGGCCGGGGGCGCGGCCTTGTGGTGGCCACCGGCATGGCGACCGAGCTGGGCCGGATCGCGGCGATGCTCGAGGGTGCTGGCGGTGCCCGCACGCCGCTGCAACGGCGCCTGGCCCTGTTCGGCCGGCAGATCGCGGTGGCGGCCCTGGTGATCTGCGCGCTGATTTTTGGCATCGGCCTGCTGCGCGGCGAAGCCCCGCTGCTGATGCTGCTGACCGCGCTCAGCCTCGCCGTTGCCGCCATCCCCGAGGCGCTGCCCGCGGTGGTGACCGTGCTGCTCGCCCTGGGGGCGGCGCGCATGGCCCGGGCCAAAGCCCTTATCCGCCGCCTGCCGGCGGTGGAGACGCTGGGCTCCGTCACCACCATTTGCTCCGATAAAACCGGCACGTTGACGCTTAATGAGATGCGTCTGACCGCTTCCTGGGGCGCGGGCGGGGCGATGGACATCGCGGCCTTGCCCGCGCCGCTTTTGCGGGCGCTGCTGTTGTGCAACGATCTTGCCCCGGATGAGCAGGGCCGGATGCTGGGCGATCCGACCGAGGTGGCGCTGTGGCGCGCGGCGGATGAGGCGGGGCTGGTGCGCGCGGATGAGGCGGCGCGCACGCCGCGTATCGCGGAAATACCCTTCGATCCGGCCCGTCGGCGCATGACCACCCTGCATCGCGGCGTGGCAGCGCTGGTGAGCTACACGAAGGGCGCGCCAGAAGCCGTGGTGCCGCTTTGCGTATCCATGGCCATGCCCGATGGCCCCGTGCCGGCCGCGTCGGAGGCGATCATGCGCGCGGCGGCCGCCATGGCGGAAAATGGCTTGCGCGTGTTGGCCCTGGCCCAGCGGCGCTGGGCCAACCCGCCCGACCGCCCGGCGGATCTGGAACAGGAACTTGAATTTCTGGGGCTTGTCGGGCTGCTCGACCCGCCGCGCCCGGAAGCGGGTGCCGCCGTGGCCCTGTGCCGGCGGGCCGGGATCCGCCCAGTGATGATTACGGGTGATCATCCCATCACCGCGCGTGCGATCGCCGGGATGCTGGGGATGTTAGAGGACGATGGCGCGGTGATGACCGGTCAGGAGCTGGCGGCGCTGGACGATCAGGCACTGCGCGCGCAGGTCCGGCGGGTCAGCGTTTACGCGCGGGTGGACCCGGCGCAGAAAATCCGCATCGTCACCGCCTTGCAGGCCAATGGCGAGATTGTGGCGATGACCGGCGATGGCGTGAATGACGCGCCGGCCCTGGCCCATGCCGATATTGGCGTGGCCATGGGCCAAGGCGGCACCGATGTGGCGCGCGAGGCGGCCAGTCTCGTGCTGCTGGACGACCATTTCGCCACGATCGTCGCCGCGGTGCGCGAGGGGCGGCGGATTTACGACAATATCCGCAAATTCGTCCGTTTCGTTGTTGCTTGCAATTCAGCGGAAATCTGGGCGATTTTCTTGGCCCCCTTCTTTGGTCTGCCGGTGCCGCTGCTGCCGATCCAGATCCTGTGGATCAATCTGGTGACCGATGGCCTGCCGGGCCTGGCCTTGGCGGCCGAGCCGGCGGAGCCAGATATCATGACCCGTCCGCCCCGCCCGCCAAGCGAGGGGCTGTTTGCCGGCGGCATGGCCTGGGAGGTGGTGTGGAGTGGGTTCGTGATGGCGGCGATCACCCTGTTGGTCCAGGCCGGCGCCATCTGGGCGCATGACCCGCATTGGCAAAGCATGGTCTTTACCGTGCTGACCCTGGTGCAGATGGCGCAAATATTGGCGGTGCGTTCGGCCCGGCTCTCGCTGTTTCAGCAAGGGGTGTTGTCCAACCGGCCGCTGCTGGGCGCGGTGGGGCTGACCTTCGCCCTGCAGCTCGCGGTGATCTATACGCCCGGCCTGAACGCCGCGTTTGGCGCAGCACCGCTCAGTCTGGGCGAACTGGCCGTGAGCCTGGCTGGCGCCAGTTTGATCTTCGTGATCCTGGAGATCGTGAAATGGCGGCGGCGGGTGGTGGCGGATTAATGCTCGGTGCCGCCGCCGAGGCGGTCGATCGCGCCGGCCTCGATAAGCGGCGCGGCGTCGATGCCGGTGGCATCCAGCATCAGCCCCACCCGTTCCAGAGCCGAGAGCAGCATGGCCTGCTCCCAGCCGGCTAGGGCCTCAAACCGGAATTGAAAACGCTCCTGCAGCAAATCGGGCGCGCGGGCCAGGGCGGCGCGCCCGGCATCGGTCGCGGCCATGATCACCTGCCGCTTGTCGCGCTCATTACGGCGGCGGGTGAGCAATCCGGTCGCCACCAGCCGGTCGGCGATATTGGTGATGGTCGCCTGACCGAATTGCAGGGCCGCCGCCACCGCGCCCGGTGTTGCGCTGCCGCGGCGCTCTACTTCTTGCAGCACCAAAAACTGTGAGGTTGTCAGGCCGGTGGTGGCGAAAAGCTGGCGGCCACTTAACTCCGTGGCGCGGACTATACGCCGGATAGCCCGCAAAGTGGCGCTGGTCAGAGACGATTCCATCCTGCTCAAGGACCGCAAAACAGATTTTTTTGCAACTGCAAAATACTTTTGTTTTCGAATGACTAACAGGCAAAGATGCGGATAAATTAGTCCAAAATTCCCGCTGTGGATGAAAAAATGCTTGATAAATGAGCATTTCAGGTTAGGATTGCGGGCAAACACCGATTGGAAGCGCAAATCAGCTCTCGAATTTTTATTCGGGTATTGAAGTATTGTTGATGGATATTGAACGAAAACAGCCTCTGGCCGGGGCGGTGACAATGCGTCTTCCCCATGCGGAGGACGGCGCGGCCATCGTGGCGCTCATTGCCGCGTCGCCGCCGCTTGATGCCAACTCAACCTATTGTGTGTTGCTGCAATGCACGCACTTTGCCCAGACCTGTATCCTGGCTGAGCAAGAGGGTGAGCTGATGGGTTGGATCTCCGGCTATGTGCCGCCTACCCATCCGGACAGTTTGTTTGTCTGGCAGGTGGCGGTGGCCGAGGCGGCGCGCGGCACCGGCCTTGGTGGGCGGATGCTGGATGCGCTGGCGGCCCGGGTGGCGGCGGCTTGTGATGTCGAGCTGCTGCGCACCACCATTACCGCCGATAACGAGGCTTCCTGGCGGCTGTTCAAGAGTTTCGCCCGCCGTCAGGGCGGTGTTGCCAGTCAAGCCGCCTTGTTTGAGCAGGACGCCCATTTTGGCGGCCGGCATGCCACTGAATTCGAGCTCGTGATCCGTCTGACGGGCGATGCGGGCATTAGCGAAGAAAAGGAGCGACGATGAGTCCTACCCCTAAGCCTTCCACGAAACGGCCTAACACGGCCCTTTATGACCGGATGGAATCCAAGGTGCGCAGCTACTGCAATGCGCTGCCGCGCCAGTTCACCAGCGCCCAGGGCGTATGGATGCAAGACGACCAGGGCGGGCGTTATCTCGACTTCCTGGCCGGCTGCTCCTCGCTGAATTACGGCCACAACCATCCGGTGCTCAAGCAGGCGCTGCTCGATTATATCGCGCGCGACGGCGTGACCCTGGGGCTTGACCTCTATACCGAGGCCAAGGCCGATTTTCTCGACACGCTGGAGCAGGTGATTCTGAAGCCGCGCCGCCTGCCATATAAGGCGATGTTCACCGGCCCCACCGGCACCAACGCGGTGGAGGCGGCGCTCAAGCTTGCCCGCAAGGTGACTGGGCGGCGCAATGTCATCGCCTTCACCAATGGGTTTCACGGCATGACGCTGGGCGCGCTGGCCTGCACCGGCAATGACGGCAAGCGCAAGGGGGCGGGCGTGCCGCTCGCCGATGTCAGCCACGAAGCCTATGACGGTTATTTTGGCCCTGATGTCGATACCGCCGCCATGCTGGAGCGCCGGCTGGCCGACCATTCCAGCGGGCTTGACGCGCCGGCCGCCATTCTGGTCGAGACCGTGCAGGGCGAGGGCGGGTTGAACGCCGCCTCTTTTGCCTGGCTGCGCAAGATCGCCGAGATCGCCCGCAATCATGGCGCGCTGTTCATCGTCGATGACATCCAGGCTGGCTGCGGCCGCACCGGGCATTTCTTCAGCTTCGAGCCGGCCGGAATCGTGCCTGATATCGTGACAATGGCCAAATCCCTCTCAGGCTTTGGTCTGCCCATGGCGCTGACCCTGTTCAAGCCCGAGCTCGACCAGTGGAAGCCCGGCGAACACAATGGTACGTTCCGGGGCAACAACCATGCCTTTGTGACCGCCACTGCGGCTCTGCGCCATTTTTGGCAGGATGACCGGTTTGCCGCCACGGTGCGCCGACGCGGCACGCAACTGGCCGAGCGGCTGGAGGCCATGGCCGCGCAGCACCAATTCACCACCTGCGGGCGGGGCATGATGCGTGGCATCAATGTTGGTACGGGCGTGAGGGCGGCCGCGATTACCCGGTATTGTTTCGATAAAGGGTTGATTATCGAGACTAGCGGTGCCGATGATGAAATCGTGAAGGTGTTGGCGCCGCTGACCATCAGTGAGGACGAGCTGAATCAGGGGCTCGATATTCTCGAAACCGCACTCAGCGTGGCCGAGGCGGATGCCCTTTCCATGGCCGCCGAATAAGACCCTAGCGACAGGAGACAAAATATGATTGTCCGCACTCTAAAGGACGCCGCCGCCTCGGCGCGCAAGGTCAAGACCGATGGTTGGGATAGTGTCCGCCTGCTGCTGAAGGATGATGGAATGGGGTTTTCCTTTCACATCACCACCATGTATGCCGGCAAGACGTTGGAGATGCATTATAAAAACCACTACGAATCGGTTTTTGTGCTGAGTGGTGAAGGGACAATTGAAGATCTTGGCACGGGGCAGATTCATGAGCTGCGTCCCGGCGTGATCTATTTGTTGAACGAGCACGACCGTCACATCGTCCGGCCCAAGACCGACATTGTAACGGCTTGCGTGTTCAACCCGCCCGTCACGGGCCGGGAAGTGCATGATGAGACAGGCGCCTATCCGTCGGAGGCGGAAATGGCGCAGGCCAGCGCTTAAGGCGCGGGAGGATTTACAATGACCGATCTGTACCCATCTCGTCAGGCCGCCACACCGCAGGTGATCCCGCGCCAGGACCCGGTGGTACATGGGCGCTGGACGCCGGATGCGCCGCTCTCCCAGGCGCAGACGGAATTTTATGAGCGTAACGGTTATCTCGTTCTGGAGAATCTGTTCTCCACCGACGAGGTGGCCTTTCTCCAGGCCGAGGCGCAGCGTTTGATCCGCAAGCCCGAGGGCATCGATCCGGACACCATCATCACCGAGCCTAGTGGCGATGAGGTGCGCTCGATCTTCGCGATCCATGGCCAAAACGCGCTGCTGGCACGGCTGGCCGCGGATCATCGTTTGGCTGGTGCCGCCAGCTTTTTGCTGGACGATGAGGTTTATCTGCACCAGTCGCGGCTGAATTATAAGCCGGGATTCGAGGGCAAGGAGTTCTATTGGCATTCCGATTTCGAGACTTGGCATGTGGAGGACGGCATGCCGCGCATGCGGGCCTTGTCCATCTCGGTGCTGCTGGCCGACAATAACGCCAATAACGGGCCGTTGATGGTAATGCCCGGCTCGCACCGTACCTATGTTGCCTGTGTCGGCGAGACGCCGGAAGACCATTACCGCGCCTCGTTGAAGAAACAGGAATATGGCGTGCCGGACCATTCATCGCTGACGCGGCTGGCGCAGACGCATGGCATTGTGGCGCCCATTGGCCCGGCGGGCACCGTGCTGATGTTCGACTGCAACCTTATGCACGGCTCCAATAGCAATATCACGCCCGATCCGCGCTCCAACGCGTTCTTTGTCTATAATGCGCGCGCCAATGCGCTTGAAGCGCCTTTTGGGCCTAAAGTGCCGCGCCCGGCCTTCATCGCCGGCCGGCATTTCACGCCGCTGCGCATTGCTGAGGGGCCGCTCACCGCGCAAGAGCAGGCGGCATGAACCGCCCGTTTGGCCGCCGCGGCGCGCTGGGGGTGCTGGCGGGCGGGCTCGCGGCATGGCCGGGCTTGGCGGTGGCCGATGAGAGTACCCTGGCGCGGCTGCGCCGGCGCGGTGTTATCCGTGTCGCCATCGCCAACGAGGTGCCGTATGGCTACATGGATGCGAACGGCAAGGCGGCTGGCATTGGTCCCGATGTCGCCCGCCATGTGCTGGCAGCCATCGGGATTCCGCGGATTGACTGGGTGGTGATGCCCTTTGGCGAGTTGATCCCGGGCCTGCATGCGCGGCGGGTTGATATGGTTGCCGCCGAGCAGAATATTCTGCCCGCGCGCTGCCAGGTGGTGGATTTCTCGGTGCCGGATTCGAGCTATGGCGAAGGCTTGCTGGTTAAGGCCGGTAATCCGCATGGAATTCATTCTTATAACGATATAAAAAATAACCCCAAGCTCAAGCTCGCGTTGGTTGCGGGCGCGGATGAGTTGGCGATCGCCCATGATCTGGATATTCCGGACCGGCAGATCGTCTCGCTCAACGCTAATGCCGATGCGCTCTCGGCCGTGCGCAGCGGGCGGGTTGCGGCTTATGCCGCCACGGAGCTGACCGTGGCGCGCCTGGCACGGCACAGCAAGGCGGTGGAGGCGGCCAGCCCCTTCGTCCAGCCGGTCGTCAATGGCAAGTCCGTGCGCAGTTATGGCGGCTTCAGCTTCCGCAAAAACGAGACAGAGCTGCGTCTTGCCTTCGACAAAGCCCTGATCGCCTTCAAGGCAACCGACGCCTGGGTAAGGATCATGCACAAGGCGGGGTTGGGCCCTGCCAGCATCCAGGCCGCCAGGGCGGCCGATACGGCGCATCTTTGTTCCGGATAATCGTATGAGCGGCACGTTATTGCTGCCGCCTTTGCTGACAGGCGCGCAAGTCACGGTGGAACTGACCCTGACTTCCACCGTGCTGGGCGCCATGTTGGCTTTTTCCGCGGGCATGGCGCGTGGTGCCGGGCCGTGGCCGCTCCGTCTGTTTGCCGCCACCTATATCGAAATTTTCCGCGGCACGTCGCTGCTTGTGCAGCTTTTTTGGCTGTATTACGCGCTGCCGCTTATCGGTCCGCGGATCGACCCGTTTGTCACCGGCATCATCGCGCTGTCTCTCAATATCGGGGCGTACGGGGCCGAAGTGGTGCGCGGCGCTCTTCTCGCCGTGCCGCGCGCCCAGCACGAGGCGGCGGTGGCGCTGAATTTCACCGCGCGCCAGACGCTTTGGCGCATCATCCTGCCGCAGGCGCTGCCCGAGATGATGCCCCCGCTGGGCAATCTCGCGGTGCAGAATCTTAAAGATACGTCCCTGGTCTCGATGATCACCATTGCTGACCTCACCTTCCGCGCCCAGACTCTTCGTAATCTCACGCTCAACAGTATCCCCGTCTACAGCCTGACCTTGCTGCTTTATTTCGCCATGGCGCTGGTGCTGATGGCGGGCATGCGCGGGTTGGAGCGCTGGGTGCGCATCAAGGGGCAGGGGGATATGGCCCGCGCATGATGTACGGCTTTCACTGGGATCTCTCCAGCCCGCTTGCTTTTGCCTGGTCGATCCTGCCGATCATCCTGATCGGTCTGACCGTGACGCTGGAGGCAACCGCGCTTGGTTTTGCGTTCTCGCTCATCATCGGGCTGGGGCTGGCGCTGTTACGCCGCGCGCGGGCGCGCTGGATCGCCTGGCCCACAGCTTTGGTGATTGAGTTCATCCGCGATACGCCGCTTCTGGTACAGCTTTTCTTTCTTTATTACGTATTGCCGCAATATGGCGTGCTGCTGCCCGCCTTCCTGACCGGGGCGCTGGCGTTGGGCGTGCAGTACAGCGCTTATATGTCGGAAGTATACCGCGCTGGGCTCGATGCCGTGCCGCGCGGGCAGATCGAGGCGGCGGCGGCGCTGAATTTAAGCCGGGCGCGCGCATATCGCAGCATCATCATCCCGCAGGCGATTCCACGCATCATCCCGGCGATGGGGAACTATCTCGTCTCGATGATCAAGGACACGCCGATTCTCTCGATCGTCACGGTGATGGAGATGCTGGGGCTGGCCCGCATCATCGGCGACCGTACCTTCCGCTACCTCATCCCGCTGACCCTGGTCGGCGCGCTGTTTCTCATCCTGTCCATGAGTGCGGCGGCCGCCGTGCGCCGCCTGGAGCGGGCCCTGCCCAAGACCGGAATCCCCCTTAGATGACCGATACCCCCATCATCCGCTTCCAGAACGTCAGCAAGCGTTATGGCGACCTCACCGTGCTCGATCATTTTGATTTCGAGGTGATGTCGGGCGAAAAGGTAACGCTGATCGGCCCGTCGGGCTCGGGCAAATCCACCGTGCTGCGAATCCTGATGACGCTGGAGCCGGTGCAGGAAGGGGTGGTGGAGCTGGATGGCCTGTCCTACCGCCAGCCGGGGCGGCACGGGCCGTTTCATGCCTCGGCGCGGCATCTGCACCAAATCCGCAGCCGGGTTGGCATGGTGTTCCAGAATTTCAATCTGTTTCCGCATATGAGTGTGCTGCGCAACATCACCGAGGCGCCGGTGGCGGTGCTGGGCCTGTCCAAGGCGGATGCCAGGGCGCGCGCGCATGAATTGCTGGAGATGGTGGGGCTGGCCGACAAGGCGCAGGCGTTTCCCGCCCAGCTTTCCGGCGGGCAGAAGCAGCGCGTGGCCATTGCCCGGGCCCTGGCCATGCGCCCGCGCGTGCTGCTGTTTGATGAGCCGACCTCGGCGTTGGACCCAGAACTGGTGGGCGAGGTGCAGGAGGTGATCCGCCGCCTCGCGCATGAGCATGATCTGACCATGCTGCTGGTCACGCATGAAATGCGCTTTGCCCGCGAGATTTCGGACCGTGTGTGTTTTTTCGACCAGGGCCGCATAGTCGAGCAGGGGCCGCCGGGCGAGATCATGATCAACCCGGCACAGCCCCGCACGCGGGCCTTTTTGGGCGCTTATTTGCCCGAAACCAGCACCGGCTGAAATTAGGGGGTGAGCGTATGCTCGGCCAGCGGATCGCCCGGGGCCGTGGCCCAGGCCAGCTCCACCAGCGTGATCATGCGCCGCCCCGCGCCATCTTGCTGGCAAACAATAAGCCCTTGTTCTTCGATATAGGTCAGCAGCCGTCGCGCACGGCCGAGCGAGCGCGTGCCATAAGCGCGCGCGATCGCCGGATCGCCGGGGCAGGGCAGGTTGTCGCGCGCGGCGCGGGCGATCATCATGAAGATCCCCTGCATGTCCTCGGGCAAGATGGCGGCGCGCGCCAGGACATCGCGCCAGACCTCATCCTCGGCCATGTCGGCGCTGATGCCGGCGCGCGCGCGGGTCAGCATCCGGCGAAAGCTGGATAGATCAGGTATGCCCGTGCGCAGCCCCTCGATCCGGCAGCGGACCAGGAAATCCTGGTAAAGCACACCAATGGCGCGAAAGCCGGCCTCAGGGTCGGCCAGAATGGCCTCTAAAATCTGGTCCAGCCGGGCGCGCAGCGCCGCCTGTTCCTCGGGCGTTGGCGTATTCTCGGGCGTCTCCGCCGGCATTGGCGTGGCGGCGGGCGCTGCGGCCATGAGCTGGCTGAGCAGGTCTGGCGCGGGTGGTGCGGGCGGGCGGCGCTGGGGTTTAAGGGCTTCGGGCGGCGGTGCGGCCAGAATTGCCGCGCGCACTTCCTCGGGGGGGCATTCGGGCAGCGGGGTCAGGCGCGGGGCCGCGTTGCGGGGCTGCGTTTGCGTGGCGCCGATGCGTAAATTCAGCGGCCGCCGCGATAAGGCCGGGCCGAGCGCCATGAACTGCCCACGCTCCAGATCGCGGAAGGCCTCGGCTTGGCGCCGCTCCATGCCCAGCAGGTCGGCGGCGCGGGCCATGTCGATATCGAGAAAGGTCCGCCCCATGAGAAAATTGGAGGCCTCGGCCGCGACATTCTTGGCGAGCTTGGCCAAGCGTTGGGTTGCGATGACCCCGGCCAGGCCGCGCTTGCGCCCCCGGCACATCAGGTTGGTCATGGCACCAAGGGCGAGTTTGCGCGCGTCATCGGGCACCTCGCCGCCGGCCGCGGGCGCGAAAAGCTGGGCCTCGTCCACCACCACCAGCACGGGGTACCAATGCTCGCGCGTGACCTCGAACAACCCGCCCAGAAAAGCGGCGGCACGGCGTAGCTGCGCCTCGGCATCGAGCCCTTCCAGATTCAGAACGGTGGACACACGGTGGATTCGCGCCCGCTCGCCCGCGAGCTGAAGCCCGTGCTCGCCATGCGCCTCGGCATCGATCACCAGATGGCCAAAATGCTCGGCCAGGGTCACAAAATCGCCTTCGGGGTCTATGACAGCCTGCTGCACCCAGGGCGCGCTTTGCTCCAGCAGGCGGCGCAGCAGATGGGATTTGCCCGAGCCCGAATTGCCCTGCACCAGAAGCCTTGTGGCCAGCAGTTCTTCAAGGTCAAGCGTGGCTGGGCCGCCAGCCGCCATGTGTCCCATCTCGATTGCAACCGTCATGTCCTCAGTCAAACCCTCCTGGCGGACCAGGGCTTATCAATCTGGCTGTGCGCCGTCGAGCGTTGCGGACCATGGAAATATTTACTTCGGGCGCGCGCCAAGACATGCTTAATTGCGCCGCCATGCCATCACCGCCTTCTGAATCCGCGATTGCCGCCGTTTTGGCATTAACCGAAGCCTTGTTCGATAGTCTGCTGGACGATGAGCCGTGGGGGCGTTTTTTGGACCGGCTGAAGGAAGATGTGCGGGCCACTCACGCCACGCTGATTCTCACGCCGCAGGATACGCGCCGCCCGGCCATGCTGCTTACCCAGGGCGGAGATGCCAAGGTCAGCGCCGAATATAGCGAGAGCCTGTTCCTTGAGGATCCTTTCATTGGCTTGCCGGATGGCAAGGTCTGCCGGTACCGCGATTTTGTCGCCGGGTTGCCGCATTTGCCCGATGACGCGTTTAACGAGTTCATCGGCCGGATTGGCGATGAAATCATCGGGCTTGACCTGCGTGGCCTGGGCAGCTTTGAAATCCGCCTGCGCGCCTCGCGCGCACCTGGCTGTCCGGCTTTTGCCGCGCGCGAGATCGAGGTGCTGCAAGGGCTGGCACGGCCCCTGCGCATTGCCGGGCGTTTGTTTGAGCGGTTGCAGGCGGATAAAATCGAACGGCACATTTATTCATCCGCCGCCGATTACATGGCGCTTGGGGTGATTATGTTGGACCGGTCGGGCCTGATCATGCGCACCAATAGCCAAGCGGAGTCGATTCTCGTGGCGCAAGATGGCCTTATGCGCCAGGGCAGGCGGCTTGTGCTGGCCGATCGCGGGCAGGCGCGCCAGCTTGAGACGGCCTTGCGGCAAGGCGAGGCGAGCCTGATCCTTGCGGTTCAACGCGCGGAATCATCTGGGCCGCTGGGATTTTTGGCCTACCGCGTCAATGCGCCCGATTATGTGGCCGAGGGCGATGTACCGGCCATGGCTGTTTATTTATCGGATCCGGGGCGCAAGGCGGGGCCGCCGCCGCAATGGTTGATGGGCCAGTTTGGCTTAACCGCGGGCGAGGCGCTGGTTGCCGCCGCGGTTGCCGATGGCTGCTCCATCGCCGAGGCGGCCACGCGCATTGGCATTGCGGCCAACACGGTGCGGGCGCATTTGCGGGCCATTTACGCGAAAACGGGCGTGAACAGCCAGGCGAAACTCGCCGGGCTGATTCACAAAAGCTTGTTTTAAGAGCCCCCCTTGTTGCCGCGCGCCAGGGGGGCTCGCCGCTTGTGTGGCGCGGTTATGCGGCTTTAGGCGTAGTCATATTCTTCCAGGCGCGCATGGGCCATTTCCTCGGCAAAGCGGCTATAGCTCCAGGGCCATGTGGAAGGGATTCCCTCATCATCCAGATACCAGCTCGTGCAGCCCGAGGCGAACACGGTTTTGCGCGCGGCCACCTTGCGGCGCTCCTCATAGTCGGCGAGCGTTTCCGGCCGCGGGGCAACCTGAGAGAACCTGCCAGCGCGGATCGGCTCCAGCAGCTGTTCGATATATCCCCATTGCCGTTCGGCAATGTCGATGAGAGAGAAGTTTCCAACCGGACCAGTGGGGCCGTTCAGCAGGAAGAAATTCGGGAATTGCGGGATCGACACGGCAAGATACGCCGTGGGCCGCTTGGCCCAGACCTGATTGAGGTCAGCGCCATTTTGGCCCAGCACCGTCATGGGGCGCACGAAACGGTCGGCCTTGAAGCCGGTGGCGAGGACCAGCACATCCAGCTCATGCAGTACGCCGGATTTCATGCGCACCCCCTTGGGCTCGATCCGCGCGATCGCATCGGTTTCCAGAATCGCTTTTGGATTCTGAATGCTTTCATAATAACGTTCAGAATAGATCAGCCGCTTGCAGGCGGCGCGGTAGGTGGGGCGCAGCTTCTCGCGCAGTTCCGGCGAGGTGACGCTCTGCTCCAGATTTTGCAGCAAGATGGCCTCGATTTCCGCCATCTCCGGTGAATCGGGCTCGATGATGGCCTTATTGAAGCGCATCACCCCGTTCCAATATTCCTCACCGTTGCGGATGGCCTCGATGAGTTGCGGGTTTTCCCGGAACATCCGGCGTTCTTCCGCGCTATAGGCGAAATCCTTGACCGGCATGATCCATTGTGGAGAGCGGTTGAAATGCACGACATGGTCGGCCCCCTCGACCAGGGCGCAGAGCAGCTGCACTCCTGTGGAGCCGCCGCCAATAATGCCGGCCCGGCGGCCGGAGAAGGAGATACCGTCTTTCCAGCGGGCGCTATGGAAGGCCTCGCCGGCGAATTCTTCAATCCCCTCAAGCGCGGGAATATTAGGATGATGCAGCACGCCCGTGGCGGCAATCACCACATCGGCCCGGTCATGGCTGCCATCATTGAGCGTCAGCTCCCAGCCGGCCGTGGTGTGGGTGCAGCTCATTATTTCTGTATTAAAATGGATAAACCGGGTGATGTTATAGCGTACGGCGACCGCCTCGAAATAGCGCTTGATCTCGGCGCCGGACGCAAAAAAGCGAGACCAGTCGGGATTGGGGGCGAAGGAATAGGTGTAGGCATGGGCTGGCACATCGCAAGTTAGGCCGGCATAGCGGTTTTCGCGCCAGGTACCGCCGATGCTGTCGCCTTTTTCATAAATCGTGATGTCGGCTTCGCCGCGCTCTTGCAGCTTGATGGCCGCGAGCAGCCCCGCCATGCCCGCGCCGATAATCACATAACGCAACCGCCGTTGTGCCGAGGGAGTCTCCATGGTTCTTAAGTCCTTTCTGGTTTTCTTATGTGGGCTTGTCGTACCAGTTCAGGGGGAGGGGGCGCATCGTCTGCCCGGACTATGCGGTGGTTTAGCGGCGGGTGGGTGTCTGATTTTGCATGCGGTGCTGGGCGCGGCCAAGAAGCTCTTGGAACAGCGCCTCCAGATCGCCACGGCTGATGTCGATTGTCTCGCCATAATCGGTCAGCACCTCCTCCAGATCGGCCGGGTCGAGTGCCAGGCGGGTAACGGGCGGATGCGGATGGGCCGGACTATGCGCATGGTGCGGGTAAGAACGCCCGGTGGCATTATTATAAGCCAGGGCGGTAAGGGCCAGGAGCAGGGAGTTAAGCCCAACGGGGGCCAGCGCGAACCCATAGCCCAAGGCGGTGATATGCGCGCCGCCGAGCACCGCGGTGAGGGCGACGGCGCCACCTGGCGGATGCACGCAGCGCAACAGCGACATCGCCGCCAGGGCGCCGCCCACGGCGGCGGCGGCGGCCAACAGGGGCGTGCCGATCCATTGTGCCGCGGCAACGCCGACAAAAGCCGAGATGATATTGCCGCCAATAATCGACCAAGGTTGGGCCAGGGGGCTGGCGGGGACACCAAATAGCAGCACGGCCGAGGCCCCCATGGGGGCGATCAGCAAGGGCAGCGCATCCACCGGCCCCAGACACAGGGTGCTGACCAGCCCGGTGAGCGCAATGCCGATGAACGCGCCCAGGCTTGCGCGCGCGCGCTCAGAGGGGCTCATGGCCAGGGGTTGGGGGATAAAGCGGCGCAGCCAGCCCAGCCAGCCGCCTTGCCATGCGGTGATCTGCATATGATCCAGTCAAAAAGATGTATTTTGCGCGGATCTCTATGGGGCGCGCGGCCAAGAAGCAAGAGCAGGGGCGGCGCGCGGAGCGCCGCCCTGATCAGCCGGTTAAGGCCGGGGCTGAGAAGAAGGGCGCGTTATCCACCAAAACGCCGCTCGGGCAGGCCGCTTATACCCAGCCCGTGAATGGCGAACAGGCTGCCATCTTGGGGAGTTGAGGGGATTTCGCCTTCGATATTCATTGTTGTGACAAATAGAATATCGAGATCGGCCCCCCCAAACATCAGGCTGGTCGGTTTGGGCACGGGCAGGGAAATTTTGCGTTCCAGCGTACCATCTGGCGCATAGCGGCGCAGTTCTCCAATGCCTGAGAAGGCGCCGTTAGCGGCGGTCCACACATAGCCTTGCGAATCCACCGTGCCGCCATCCGGAATACAGCGCGGTGGCAATGTGGCGAAGGTGCGCTTATGGTGGGGGGTACCGGTCTGCACGTCCCAGTCATAGGCGAAAATCGTATCCAGGGCGCTGTCCGTGAAATAGAAGGTGCGCTGATCAGGGCTCCAGCAGGGGCCGTTGGCGATGCAAATGCCCGTGTCCAGACGCTGAAGGGATAAATCGGTATCCAGCCGGTAGAGCGATCCGCGCGGCGGGGCCAAGGCGGCGGGGGCGAGCGCCTCCATATCAAGCGAGCCGACAATGAACCGGCCCTTGCAATCAACCTTGCCGTCATTCAGCCGCACCCCCGGCAAGCCCTCTTCGGGGTGGGCGATCAGGTCGAGCGCGCCGGTTTCGAAATCGAATAAATGCAGGCCAGTTTCCAGGGCTAAAATCGCCCCGCCCTGGGCACGGAGCGCCATGGAGCCGATCACGGCGGGCAAGGTCCATGTCCGTAGATCGGAGCCATCGGGGGCCGCGCGCCAAATTTCCTGACCAAGCCCATCAATCCAATAAAGCCGTTCCTGGTCAACATCCCAAAGCGGCCCTTCGCCAAGCGTATTGCGGCATGGCACGCAGACGCGAATATCCAGCATATAACCTCCCACCTTTTTGGTTAAGGCTTATGCCATAAGACGTTTCTGCCTTCTTTGAAAGATGTTTGTCGGGCGCCGCCAAGGACGCGCCCGGACGCGCCGGATAGCTTCGTAAAATCATAATAATTATGTTTTAAATTTCAAAAATCTTCGGAGCTTTAACCGGACAGGAAAGGGATTCATCCATGAAATGTGAGGCTTGCGTTGGGGTGAATGGATTTCCAATTGATATATCAATGGCTTTTCAGCCAATCGTCGATATCGAGGAGAATACGATTTTTGCTCACGAAGCCCTTGTCCGCGGCCCGAAAGGAGAAGGAGCGGCTTTTGTCTTTCAGCAAGTATCTGAACTCTCACGTTATGCGTTCGACCAAACCTGCCGGACCAAAGCCATAGAGCTGGCCTCGGGCCTTGGGATTAGGGAACAAGGGTCATATCTCTCGATTAATTTTCTGCCCAATGCCGTTTACGAACCAAAAGCCTGTATTAAGGCCACGCTGAGTGTGGCTGAAAAATACCAATTTCCGCTGGACCGGATCGTGTTTGAGTTTACAGAGGTGGAACAGATAAATTCAGATCATCTTTTGAATATCATGAAAACCTATCATGAGATAGGCTTTAAAATCGCGATTGATGATTTCGGCGCGGGATGGTCCGGGTTGGGACTTTTGGGGTTGTTCAGGCCAGATATCGTCAAGCTTGATATGGGCTTGATCAGGAATATTAACGATAATCATGCGCTGCGCGTCATCGTGAAGCACACAACGGCCATGGTGGCGGATTTAAATGTTTCCCTGATATGCGAGGGGATCGAGACGAGAGACGAATTCATGGTGTTGCGCGACCTTGGGGTTCGCTACATGCAAGGCTATTTCTTCGCCCGCCCTTGTTTTAAAGCCTTGTCGCCAAGAGAGGATTGGCAAGATTTGCTTGATACATGAAATTGCCAAGAATATCTCGGATGCTTTTTGTGCCAGCAGTTTTTCTGCGTAATATTATGTTATTTAAAATAATGGCCGGTATGTCTGGTTAGAATGATGTGACGATCCGCACGCCCGCGACCAGCTCGTTAGCCAGTTTGTGGCCAGGATTGTCTGGGTTGAGGACGCCGCCGCCAGGATTGATCACATATTGCAGATCCGGTTGCACGATCAGCCAGCCGGTGAGCTGGGCTTGGTAGGTCAGCTCGAACAAGTCTTCCGTGCCGCGCGCGGGCAGGCCGGCCGCGCGGTCCAAGGTGGCGGCGCGCGGGCTGATTTTTCCCAGGCCAAAATCAATGCCGATCTGGTCATTATCCCGGCCTGGCCATGGGGCGGTCATCGTAACGCCGCCATTAAAGGCAAAGCTGATCAGGTTTTGCGCTGTTGGCGCCGCCATGATTCGCGCGAAAATATTCACGCTGCGCGCCTTGTCGCGAGACGATTGCCAGATCGTCTGGTCGAGCACGCCATACAGGCTGTCATTGCCGCGATGCGGCCATGGTGTGCCATTGCTGGCCGGATTGGCCAAAGAGAGGCCATCCGTGCCGAAACGTTGATCGGGAAATGATCCACTATCATACCAATATCCGATCTTATAGGTCCCGGACAGACCGCCGATCATGGTGCTGTATTGCAGTTCGGCGATCCATAACGCGCCGGTATTGAGGTTGAACAAGGCGCCATTGCCATCGCGCGCCTGGGCGTTGGTGCTAAAGCCGCCGCCGCCGGGATTGTCGTCAAAAACACCGGCCAGCAGGGTGGTGCTAGGGCTGAGTCTGGCCTGCAGGCGTGCGCCGAGTGTGGCAAGCGGATAAGCCGGCCCTCCGCCATACAGATCGGCGGAGGGAAGCAGCGGCCAACCCGCCATCGTGTTCACGAACAAGCCCGAATAGCTGCTGACCATGAATTCATTATCGATGCTTTGCTGCCCGACCTTGATATCGGCCAGATCGTGATCGAACGCCTGATCGTACCATAACTCCCACAGGCGTGTGCCATTCTCGCCCTCATTGCCGTTGGCGCTTTGTAGATTATCGAGATAAGGGCCGCTCAACCCCTGCCCATGCAGCTGCAGGGCGCTCACATGCAACATGCCGCCGGCAAGACCGAACGCCTTGCCGGTCTCAACCTCCAGCGTGGCGGTGGTCACCCCTTGCAGCGTCGCCCCTTGTTTGACGCCCCCGGAGAGATTGCCCAGCAGATTTTCGCTGTCATTGAGGGTGAGTGTCACGCCATGTTCGTCCAGCGCGGGGCGCAGGCCGCCAATTGGCCCCAGTAAGGCGGGCCTGTCCCAAAAGCCGGGCTGGGGGGATTGCGCGCTGGCGGGCGGGCTCGCGCAGAATGTTGCCAGCATGGTGGCTGTCAGTGATCGCCACGAATATCTCATGGATCTCTCCAATATATAAAAGGCGCGGCCGGGGGGCTGCGGATTTAGAAGGTTTTTTCGCTTTTATAGCGTTTTGGATAAGGTTGCCCTAACCGCGCGGCGATGATGCGGACCATTGGCGTTGACGGCTCCTTATGGCACGAGATGGTTATTAATAATAATAATCATTATCATTTAGGCTGCCGGGTAATACTGGCGATTTGAAAAGCTTGTCAAGCGGAAAGGGCCAGCGGCGTGGCCGGTATGAGATGCGGCCAACTTAAAAAAAATCGAAGTGATTTAACGTTGGCCGCCGGGCGGTCCCCAGCGCATTTCTTGCCCTGTCCGCGCTGGGGAAGCGGTCTTTACGGCCATGATGGCGCCCGTGAATTGTAAGAAACTCTTAGCTAATTCATGGCAGGAGTACGGCCACCAAAACGATATCAGGCTTCTCGGACGGGTAGGGCAAGATGAGTATTTTAAAAAACACGGCATTAGTTACCACGGCGCTGGCGGGATGGTTGGGGGCTGCCGCCTGCGCGCATGCCCAGGCTATTAATTATGGCGCATTGGAAGACATGTTTGGCGAACCGGTGACAACATCGGCCACGGGCTCGCCGCTGAAGGCAAGCCAAGCCCCGGCGGATATGCAGATCATCACGGCCAATGAGATTCGCCGTTCTGGCGCCACGAACATTCCCGACATATTGCGCTATGTCGCCGGTATTGATGTGCGCACCTACGGCGTTGCCGACAGCGATGTATCGATCCGCGGCTATTCTCAACCCTATAATCCGCGTCTTTTAGTGTTGATTAATGGCCGCCAGGTTTACCTTGACGATTACGGCTACACCGCCTGGAACATATTACCAGTTCAGCTTGCCGACATCCGCCAGATTGAAATTGTGCGCGGTCCCGAATCGGCTTTGTTCGGCTTTAATGCGGCAAGCGGCGTCATCAACATCATAACGTATGATCCTTTGTTCGACCGCGTGAATACGCTGAATTTTGGCGTTGGTACCGATGGCACATGGGTCGGCTCCCTGGTCAGCACGCTGAACATTCCCGGCAAGGGCGGTGTCACTGTGCAGATTGGTGGCGTCAAGGCCAATCAATATTCGTTACGTACACTTCCAAGCTATTTGGGCCCCTATGTGGCGCGCTCGCAATATGGGTCTTACGCGGTTGATGGCCGCTATAAGCCGACAAACGAGACGGAAGTCACACTCGAAATCACGCAGTCCCAGCAGGATGGCATTACTGAAAATCCAACCTATTCTTATTTCCGCGTACCCTACCGAAACAGCTCCATAAAAACCGGCTTTTCCTGGGCCTCTCCCATTGGTGTTTTGAGCTTGCTTGGTTATATCAACGAGGAAAAGGTTACGAGTTCCTCGGCTACTACCACCTCAAGCTGGACCGCCAACCAAGTGGGCGTGCTCCAGATTAACGATCTATTCAAAGCAGATAACAACAAAACGTTCAAGGTTGGGTTTGAATTTCGTAATAA
This sequence comes from Pseudomonadota bacterium, assembly GCA_021808545.1. Classification (GTDB taxonomy): domain Bacteria; phylum Pseudomonadota; class Alphaproteobacteria; order Acetobacterales; family Acetobacteraceae; genus Acidocella. The sequence continues at coordinate 25,703 of JAKBBM010000027.1, forward strand.
TCGGGAGTCGGGCCAGGCTATTTACGGCTCGCTGCATTATAACGATATTGCCGGGCATGTTATGTGGAATTGGCAGATCAATCCTGAACTGTCATTTACGGCAGCAGGCCGTGTCGATCATTTGGCCTTGTCGCGGGTTGATCCAACCGTCTCTTATTCAAAATATACGGCGTCTGACTATCAGCATGCCAATTTCACGGCGGAGAGCTATAATTTTGGCCTAGTCTGGGCGCCGACAGATTATGATACGATCCGCCTCCTGGTTGGGCGGGGCATCCAAGCGCCCAGCCTGATCGCCTATGGGCTGGAATCGCAATCGCAGGAAAGTGGATTGACGGTTGTTTATGCCGGCAATCCCTATCTCAAACCGACCATAACCGACAATTATGAAGTTGATTATGACCGTCATATCGGGGCGATCGATTCAACGCTGCGTACCGCGCTGTTTTTCGATACAACGCGCGATATTCTGCAATCGGCCGTGTCCCTGCCTAGTAGTTTCTCCAATGGCGTTCTGCAATCCTATTCCGAGAATATTGGCAAAAGTGAGTCGATGGGCGGCGAGATCACGCTCAAGGGTCAGGACCAATCTGGCTGGCGCTGGAATGTGTCTTATTCGCTTGTCGGCGTGCGTGATAAGCTGAATTACGGGCCGCCCAGCTCGCCCGTGGGGTGGAATAACGCCACGCCGACCAGCATGATCGATTTTGGTCTCGGCTATAGCATGAATAAGTGGGAGTTCGATCTGAATGGCCACTGGCAATCCAACTATAAAGATGTAATCTACAATATTGGCCCAAATGGCATCTTCTTCACGCCCAAGACCATTCATAATTACATAACCATGAGCGGCCGTATTGGCTATCAGCTCACGCCTGCGATCACGCTGGCCGTTATGGGACAACAGCTCACCGGCGCGACAATTACCGAAACCGCCGGCATGCGTCCGCAGCGACGCGTGTTGTTCATGACGACCCTTAAGTATTAAAGGGAGTTCCGAAAATGTATAATCTTAAAGCTCCCTTCCTGTATGCGGGCGCGGTTCTGGTATGGTTGGTTGGCGTTTCGGCGCCAGCTCATGCCGCCATAACCGCGAAAGATCTGCAAGTGGCGGGCCGTGTCATTGGTTTTGTCAATCCGACGCCGTCAGGAACGCTTAAACTTGGGATCGTCTATGATCCCGCAAATGCCACCTCGATGGCGGATAAACAAGCGCTCATGACGATTTTGGGCAATGGCCTTGCGGTTGCGGGCATCACGCTCGTGCCGGATCCCGTCTCGATCGCCGCACTCAGTGGCACAGATGCTAATATTCTGTTCCTCACCAACGGTCTGGGGGCTGAGGCGGCCGATGTGGGCAAGATCGCGGCGGCCAAAAAACTGCTCTGTATCACAACAGACCTTTCCGATACCCAAGACGGTTCCTGCGCCGTTGCCGTGCAATCATCGCCAAATGTGCAGATTACCGTGAATAAGGCCACGCTTGCCGCGAGCGGCAT
>JAKBBM010000098.1 GCA_021808545.1 Pseudomonadota bacterium
CCACCCCTTGCGAGAGCGCCCAGAGCTTGCCCGACCAGCCTGTTGCCTTGGGCTGGCCGGAGATGATGGTGAGGCGCGGATGTGCGCCGGCCAGCGCGGCGGTGCCGTCGGTGGAATTATCATCCACCAGTATCACCCGCATTTGGCCTTCATAATCCTGCGCGACGAGCGAGGCGATGACCGGGCCAATCGTCTCCGCCTCGTCCCGGGCGGGCACGATGATATCCACATCCGGCCAGGTCTGCGGCCGGGCTGGGCGCAGCTCTGGCCCGGAATGCCAGAACTTGCCGTGCATGAACACGAGATAGAGCCAGATCAGCAGAACCAGGGCCGGGATCATGCCAGTTTTCCTTGCGCACGAAACCAGGAGAGCGCATCGCGCACCGCCAGGGCGGCGGGACGCGGATTATAACCCAGCTCGCGCCGGGCCCGGGCAGAGGAGAAAAACATCGTCTTGCGTGCCATTTTCAATATGTCGGGGGTCATGAGCGGGGTTTTGCCGGTTCGCTCGGCCACGCGCTCCATGACCCAGGCCAGCGGCACGAGCGGGGTAATGGGCAGGCGGATGCGCGGGGCGGCGCGCCCGGTTTGGCTCGCGATCAGCGCCAAAAGGTCGCGCAGCATCATGTTTTCGGCCCCCAGGATGTAAGATTGGCCGCGCACGCCTTTTTCCAGCGCCAGCAGATGCCCGGTTGCCACGTCGTCCACATGCACGATGTTGAGCCCGGTATTCACATAGGCCGGAATCCGTCCGCGCGCCGCATCCAGAATGGTCTGGCCGGTCGGGGTCGGCTTTACATCGCCCGGCCCCACCGGGGTTGAGGGGTTGACGATCACGATCTCCTGCCCGGCCTCGGCCAGGGCGCGCACGGCGGCCTCGGCGTCGTATTTGCTGCGCTTATAGGCGCCCACATGATGTTCGGGTCTGATGGGCGTGGTCTCATCGGCGGGCGTGCCGTCATCGGTCAGCCCCAGGGCGGCGACGGAGCTGGTATAAACGCTGCGCTCTACCCCCGTCTGCGCGGCCGCGCGCAGTAGGGCGAGGCTGCCATCGATATTCACGCGGCGCATGGCGGACTCATCTGGCACCCATAGCCGGTAATCGGCCGCGACATGGAACAGATAGCGGCAGCCCGCCAGGGCGGGGGCAAAACTGTCTGGATCGTTCAGGTCAAGCCGCACGGTTTCCAGCCCCAGGGCGGCCAAATTGCCATCGGCCTGGCCGGCGCGCGTGGTCACGCGGACCTGAAGGCCCGCTTTTGTAAGCGCGCGCGCCACCGCCGCCCCCACGAAACCGCTGGCGCCGGTCACCAGCGCCAGATCTCCCTGCGCCACTTTTTTGCCCCCAAGGTTTGCAACATCCCGCCCGCGCCATATACCAGCGCCGGGCCTGCTCCTGTAGAACGCATTGCCGCTTCTGGCGCAACCATGAGGATGAAATGGACGACACCGCCCTAGAGATCGCCGATTACGCCGCCCGGCACTGGACCAGCCCAGAACCTGGCCCGGCCAAGCCCGGCTCGGTTGAACATTATCGGATTTTCACCAGCCTGCTGGGCGCGACCTATAACCCCTATAAGCCGGCGGTGTTGAACTGGCCGAAACTTCCGTCCGAGACGCAAGCGCGTATTACCTCGCTGCCGATCTGGGACATCGCGGTGCAAACCGAGAACAAGGCCAGCATGCGGATCGATGCCTTCGCCAAGACCGTGAAGGAAAAAGAGCTGCGCGAGGCCTTGCTGCACATGGCGGGCGAGGAGCGCCGCCACCGCGATGTGCTCTCCCGCTTGGTCGCGGCATATGACATCAAGGTCAAACCGGATGAGGAATATGTGCTGCCGCGCGATGCGGAATGGGGCTTCCTGGTGACAGGCTATTCCGAATGTATCGACAGTTTCTTTGCCTACGGGCTGTTCGAGATGGCGCGCCGTTCTGGCTATTTCCCCGCCGATCTGGTCGAGACCTTCGAGCCGGTGGTGCAGGAGGAAGGCCGGCATATTCTGTTTTTCACCAATTTCATCGCCTGGTATCGCGCCACCATGCCGTGGTGGAAGCGCCCCTTTTTCGAGCTGAAGGTGGCCGCGGTTTATGCTTATTTGGTCTGGGAGCGGATGGGCATCGCCAAGGATGTGGATGGGCTGGAAGGCGGCGAGGCGAGCTTCACCATGACCGGCTCCGAGGCCATCGCCGATGAGCTGGACCCGGCTAAGCTCATCGATTTGTGCCTGGAGCAAGATAAAATCCGCATGGCGGGCTACGATGCCCGCCTTAAGCGCCCGATTACGATGCCCATCCTCGCGCGCATCGCGCGGGTATTCATCCGGCCGAAAAAATCTTGAAACGGCATCTCAAATTGCTGCCGGCGGTCTTCGCGCTCGCCGGTATCGCGGCCATTACCGCGCTGGTGATTTATTTTGGCGCGGGCGACGTGCTGCACGCCCTGGCTTCGGTGAGTGTGGAAGGGTTTCTGGCTTATGTGGTCGTGCAACTCATCCTGCTGCTGGGGCTTGGTTTGTGCTGGCGCATGCTGCTGCGCTCGCGCGATAATGGGGGGTTCTGGTTGTGTGTGTGGGGCCGCGCGGTGCGCGATGCCACGGGGGAGTTCCTACCTTTCTCGCAAGTGGGGGGCTTTGTGCTGGGCGCGCGGGTGATCTCGTTTGGTGGGGTAAGCCGGTCCATTGCGGTTGCCTCCACGCTGGGCGATGTGACCACGGAATTTCTCGCCCAGCTCATCTTCATCGGCATCGGCCTGATCCTGTTCGCGCATGAGGTGCCGGGCTCGGACCTGTTGGTGCCGATTGCCATTGGGCTGTGCGTGGCGATTATACTCGCCGTTGGGCTCGTGCTGGCGCAGCGCGGCAGCGGCACCAAACTGTTCCGCGCGCTGGCGCTGAAAATCGCCGGCGCCACGGGTGAGGGGGCCGCCGCCCATGCCGATAAGCTGCAATCGGCGCTCGACATCATGTATGGCGAGCGTGGCCGGCTGGTGCTTTCGGCGCTGTTTCACCTCTTTTGCTGGTTCGGCACGGCCACTGCCTCTTATGTCGGCTTTCGCGTGCTCGGCGTAAATCTCTCCTTCCCTGACGCCATCTGCATCGAATCATTGCTGCATGCGGTCATGGCCCTGGCCTTTTTCGTGCCCGGCCGGGCCGGGGTGCAGGAAGCGGCCTATACCGTGCTGGGCGGCGCGTTCGGCATTCCGCCCGATATCGCGCTCTCTTTGTCGCTGATGCGCCGTGCCCGCGATTTTGTTATCGCCGTGCCGGTGCTGATTGCCTGGCAGGGGCTGGAAGCGCGCAAGCTCAAGGCTGTTGGCTAACCTGACCCGCAGGTTAAGGCTACATGAAGTCTGCGCCGGCGCGCTTGCCTTGGCGGCGCCCGTTGCGCATGTTTTACGTCACGCTTTACGATATGGAGGGTTGAATGTCAGTGCTTGGATGGCTCGTTCTCGGCCTGGCGGCGGGGTGGATTGGCAGCCATATCGTCGATAATCAGGGCAAGGGGCCATTGCTCGATATCGTGCTTGGCATTGCCGGGGCGTTTGTCGGGGGGCTGCTTTTTTCCGCCATCGGTGCCAGCCCCATTACCCATCTGAGCCTGTATTCATTATTCGTCGCCGTTACCGGTTCTGTCATCGTGCTGGTCGGCTATCATGCGCTGCGCGACTCGCGGCGCTTATAAAATGCGCCAAAGTCCCGCGTGGGGTTAGCCCCCGGCATCTAGCAGCACCTTGCGCCGGCTGGTGCGCGGGCTGGCCGGAACCAGCCCATGCAAATCCTTACTCGCCTCGGCGATGCTCAAGCCAGCGAAACGTGGCGCCAGGGCTTGGCCCGCCATCTCGAACAGGCCAAACAGGCGCAGGCTGGGATACCAGTCCAATGGCGGGGCGAACACGGCCGTGTGGCGGGCGTGAACATGAAAAAAAGCCCCCTCCAGCAGCCGCGTGAGCTGTCCGGGGGAGTATGGTTCGCCATGGCCAAAAGGTGTGCTCTCGGCATAGGCCCAGATGCCGCGCCGGTTTGGCGCCACCACAATCAGTTGCCCGTCATCTTTCAGCACGCGCCAAACCTCGCGCAGGGCGCGGCGGGCGCTTTCAGCCTGCTCGAGCCCATGGACCAGCAGGATGCGGTCAAAGCTAAGATCGGGGAAGGGCAGGGCATCCTCTTCGGCCAGACAGGCGAGCTGGCTATGGCCCAGCGGCCAGGGGGCGCATCCCATGGCCCGGGGAGAGACGGACACGCAGCGCGCGGTAGCATGCCATAAAGGCAGATACGGCCCCGTATGGCCAAGCCCCAGCAGGCTCTGCCCGGCGGCATTTGGCCATAGGGCTTGCAATTTTCGGCGCAGCAGGTCGGCGGTCATCCGGCCCAGTCTTGTCGCATAAAATGCGGCCATGTCTCGTGTATCGGCTGCCATTCATCCTATATAGCCCCCGAATAGGCAGGAGTGACAGTGATGACCGTGACCGCGCAGGCAATTCCCATGCTCTCGGATAATTATTCCTGGCTGCTGCGCGAGGATGGCGCGGGGGCCGTTGGGATCGTCGACCCGGCGGAAGCTAAGCCCGCCATCGACGCGCTGGATGCCGCCGCCGGCAAGCTCGATTTTATTTTTCTCACCCATCATCACCCCGACCATATTAATGGGGCCCCGGCGCTGGCCGCGCGTTATGGCGCCAAAATCGTTGGCCATGGCGCCGATGCGCACCGCCTGCCGCCGCTTGATATCAGCGTGCATGAGGGATCGCTGGTCGAATTCGGCGCGGCCCGGCTGCGTGTCATCGAGGTGCCGGGCCATACGCTCGGCCATATTGCCTATTACATCGCCGATGGCGGCATTTTGCTGCCGGGCGATACGCTGTTCAGCCTGGGATGCGGACGGCTGTTTGAGGGCACGGCGGCGCAGATGTTCGCCTCGCTCGCCAAATTCGGTGATTTGCCCGACGACACGCTGCTCTGCTGCGGGCATGAATATACCGAAAGCAATGCCCGCTTTGCCCTGGCCATGGAACCGGGCAACGAGGCGCTGATTGCCCGCGCGGCCGAGATCAAGGCCCTACGCGCGAAGAAATTGCCGACCTTGCCGGTGAGTTTGGGCCTGGAGCGCGCCACCAACCCGTTCCTGCGTGCAGTTGATGCTGGGGAATTTGCCCGGCTGCGCGCGGCCAAGGACCATTTTTAGGGCGCTTTACACCTCGCGCGCGGGTGTTTCCTTGCGCAAGGCGTCCAGGGGCAGGAACGCGCCCTCGCGCTCGAAATGCCAGAAGGTCCAGCCATTGCAGGAGGGCGCGTTTTGCACCGCCGCCCCCACCTGGTGGATGGAACCTCGATGCGCGCCGCAGACCAGCAGCCCCTCGGCGGTGACCTCGGCCAAGAAACGGCGCTGCTTATCCATCAGCTTCGTACCCGGCGGCAGGATCCCGCGCTCAACGAAACTGCCAAAGGCAATACGCGGGGCCTCGCGCCCGGACGGCGGGGCGATGACGGCGGATTTTGGTGCCTGCGCCTCGGCCCGAAGGCGGCCCCAGGCAGCCTCCACATAGGCGGGGGGGCGCTCA
>JAKBBM010000028.1 GCA_021808545.1 Pseudomonadota bacterium
CATGATATGAAACATAAAACAGTTTATTATTATTGTACGGCACTAAAGTTTCTTTTTTACCGAGACATTTCCAGTCATACTCATTCAACGCACCACTGAAACCGTTTGTTTCGTCATAGTTAGACATGCCATCCACAAAAGCATTGGGAGTATCGTACGCAATTTCCGGCGCCTTGCGAACGCGTCCCTGTCCTGCCAGCAACTGCCAGGCAATATTGGGCTTTTTAAGCGTATTGATGGAAGCGTAATAGACCGTCTGGTTGCCTACTTGGGTTGCTGGGCCGTACGATTTTCCGGCGTATTTATAAATATATCCGTCAAAATCACTTAGGGATCCGTTGGGATCATAATACGGGCTTAGAAAATAAGTTGGCCCATAAGATGCCATAACCGGCGTGCTGCCCGACTGTACAACCAAACCAGAAAGCATCTTGGTTGAATAATACCCTCCCCACGCGGTTTCGTGATTCCAAACGATTTGCGGGCCCGCGTCAAATGGCTTGCTCATGTCGGGCACCGGGAATGGAACACCGCCATAGCCCCCCGAAAACCCAAACCGTCCGCCATGCGGATCCAGCTTGGCCCGGGCCAGATTCGCCGCGATATTTTTGTAAACCCATTCCGGCATCGCATGGGGGCGGTGCGATGGATAAACCTGAACCGAAAAGCCTGATTTTTGGATAAGATGAATCACGCCATCAGACAAAAGATCGCTGTATTTTTCAAGATTTCCGGCATTCACCTCGTAGAGCATAGCGTCTTTTGCGAAAAAATCCGGCGGCATCGTCTTGGCCGGATCCCAATCAAACCCGGCCGGCGTGGCGGTCATGCCGCCCGTCCAGGCGGGAATTGTTCCAGCCGCGTTGCCCGCCTGCTCGGCGCCAAAAGGGGTCAGCCCCGCCGGCAAGCCAGAGGCCGCGGGCGCGGCCGCCACGGCTTTGGCCAAGCCCGCCATATCCAGCATGGCCACCCGTGGCAAAAATACCAAAAGTCCTTCTTTTCATATTCATACGTTCCCTATGCTTTTGTTTTTTAGATGAACCAAACCAAGCCAAATCAACGAAACAGAACGTCACGCGCCAGCTTTTTTCTTGAACAAATTATCCTGAAGAAATTCTCGCGAAAAAGCTGGAACCTTAAATGATACGCGAAACAAGAATAATCCCCACAAGGAATATTATTATTTTTTCGATATGTTTTTTATCTTACCCATCGCACTAACTCCGCGTTGATGCTCTTATTATCTTGGCTTTATCATAAACCCCCCAGGCCGTAAGCCAGTCCTCCAGCCCTTCATTCAGTGCTGCGGAAACGCATGGTATCGACGGCTTTGTCCGGCTGTATCGTGGCGCCGGCGCATTTTGCATAACCTCCCCCACTTTAACGAAAGTTCCGCGCGCACGGTGATGCGCATGCCCTGGCGCCTCCGATAGGCTTAGCACCGGCGCAAAGCAGACATCCGTGCCCTCCATGATCGCGCACCATTCATCACGTGTTTTTTGTTTAAAAATATGTGCCAGATGCGCGCGAAGCCGTTCCCAATCCTCAACTGTAGCACGCGCCTCACCGGCCATGCGATACGGCCAAAACTGCTTACGATCGACACCAGTAATCTCAATGAGATGCTGGTAGAATTGCGGTTCAATAGCGCCGATAGCAATGAATTTTTTATCTGAAGTTTCGTAGGTATCGTAGTAATGCGCGGCGCCAGACAGAGGATTTTCTCCAACCTGATCGCAGCCCATGCCAAAAGCTTGCATACCAATATTCATTGCCATCAGCGCCGCTGTCCCGTCGATCATCGCGGCGTCCACAACCTGTCCCTGGCCACTGCGCTGAGCTTCCAGCAGCGCACATACCATGCCGAACGCAAGCAGCATGCCACCACCACCGAAATCACCAACCAAATTCAATGGAGGAACGGGCCGCTCGCCGCGGCGGCCGATGGCATGCAAGGCGCCGCTCAACGCAATATAATTGATGTCGTGACCCGCCGCCTGAGCCAAAGGCCCCTCCTGGCCCCAGCCGGTCATACGCCCATAAACCAGTTTAGGGTTACGCGCCAAGCAGTCTTGCGGGCCAATGCCAAGTCGCTCGGCCACCCCTGGCCTATAGCCTTCAAACAGCGCATCGGCGCGCTCAACCAATAGCATTAATGCCGATATGCCCTGTGATGTTTTCAAATTAATCGAAATCCGCTTTCGATTACGCTGCAGAGGGTCGGCCGCGTTGGCGGGCATGCCGCCGGCGCGCTCAACAACGATCACCTCAGCCCCCATATCCGCCAGCATCATGCCACAAAAAGGTCCAGGTCCAATTCCGGCAATTTCGAGGATTTTTATTCCAGCGAGAGGTCCCACCACTATCTCTCCCAAAAATTTTTGTTATGATTAAAAAACTTTATGTATCGGGCACTTACTGACTTACAATCGACGCCGCCCAGCGGTAATCGGCCTTGCCCGCAGGCGAGCGCTTAATATGCGGCTGTAGAACCAGCCGACGCGGTAATTTGTAGCGCGCAAGCCGATCAACGCAGTAGCTTTGCAATTGTTCCAGCGTCATCTGCGCATCAGCACGCAGGGCCACAATCGCCGCAACCTGCTGGCCCCAGCGCTCATCGGGCATACCAACAACCAGCGCATCCCTTACATCCGGATGCGAGCGAATCACACTCTCAACTTCTTCGGAAAAAATTTTCTCGCCACCGCTGTTGATGCAGGTTGAACCGCGCCCCAGAAGCGTCATCGTGCCATCGGCTTCAAGACGAGCCTGATCACCCGTCAAAACCCAACGCCGGCTGTTGAGCGTAATAAATGTTTCAGAGGTCTTTTTTGGATCACGCCAATAGCCTTCAGGCAAAAATCCGCTCCGGGCGAGAATGCCAAGCTCTCCGGCTTGTGCGAAACGAACACCATCCACGATGACCGCCAAATCATCTCGCGGCGGCAGGCGCATGAACCCCTCGCCGTCAACGATGATCTCGCCGGCGCCAATCGCGCCACTCTCGGAGCTTCCCATGCCACTCAGCGTCCATGCCTGAGGAAAATGCCGCCGGAACGCATCCTGCAGAAATACCGATAGCGGCGCCCCCCCACGTAATGGCTCGCAAAGACGAAAGATCCCAACGGCCAGGGTTGGCTTCCAGCGCCTCCACAAGCGGCTTTCCCATCGCATCGCTGGTGAGCGTGATCATGCCCACTTTTTCCTTTGCCACCACACCCCATATCTGCTCGGCATCGAAATTTTTAGAGCGCACGAGAATAACTGTCTGTCCGGTCAACAAACTGAACAGGCTTGACCACATGGCGGCACCATGCATCAGCGGGGGCAAAGACAGTAAATTGCCCGAAGGCGCACCGCGCACGCGCGCCGCGAGTTGTTCCGGCGCTTCGATAGGACGATCATCCGGCGTAATAACGCCACCGCGCAGGGCCCCAAAAAATTTCGCCTGATGCGACCATTCAACACCTTTGGGAAAACCCGTTGTGCCACCGGTATAGAGCAGGACACGATCCTCATCGCCGCGCCCGGCATGCAGATCAACATCCCCGACCGGCTCATCCAGCGCCTGCGAATATGCCAACGCTTCGTTATCCCATACAACATTATCAGGGTCCTCCGCCTTCGACGTATCGTCGACCACGATACGCCGCAGCGGCGGCAGACGCCCCGTTACCGCATGCACCAGCGGATCGAATTCCCGATCATATATCAGCGCATCGGTACCGGCATCGTTCAAGATATAATGAAGCTCATCTGCGCCGTAACGGTAATTGATGTTGAAGGGGATAACGCCGATTTTAAAGCACGCCAACAACGCTTCTAGATAAGCCGGGCAATTATACATCAAGATTCCCATGGTCATCCCACGGACCAAACCGCGGCGCCGCATAGCGGCGGCCAGCCGGTCGGAGCGCTCGGCGAGCTCGCCATAGCTCAGGCGAACATCGTCCCAGATAACGGCCATCCGCTCTGGAACGGTGTTTGCCGTGATGTCGAATAAATCACCGAGATTGAATGTACGCGCCATTAATTCACCTTTTCGCTATGGCATGCGCCATATTCCTTACGTCATGAACCACGCAGCCTTGCCCGGACCAATATAATCGTTATCTGGGGGGTGCCAGATTATGGCCGCCTGGCGACAACACCGCCTTGAGACCGTAAAAAGTTTGATTATGCGCCGCCATGTCACGGAGCAGCTGCGGCACCTCAAACGGCTTGCCATAAAGGCTTGCCAAACGATCGCATTCGGCCACGACCCGCGCGACGCCCAGCGTATCGATGGCGGAAAATGGGCCGCCAAGATACGTTGGAAATCCCACACCAAGCGTCGCGCCCAGATCACCGTCGATTACACTGACAAGAACACCTTCAGCGAAACAGCGCGCACCTTCGGCCAGCTGCGCGTATAGGATTCTTGTCTTGACCTCCTCGATACTCGGCTGCACGGCCTGCGGTGGATAAATTTTCTCAAGCCCCGGCCAAAGGCGTTTTCCGCCATCCGCCTCATAATCGTAAAAACCCTTGCCGCTTTTCAGACCCAGGCGTTGATGCTCGACGACTAACTTGCCAATAATGCCCAAGGGCGGCGTCCGCACGCCATGATCGCGGGCCTGTTGTAAGCCGGCGTTATAGCTCAGCTCCAGACCAATCGAATCAGAAATCGCTAGCGCCCCCATGGGCATACCCACCATGCGCGCCGCATTTTCAACCAGCGCGGGCAGCACGCCCTCCTCCACCATTCTCAAGCTTTCACTGACAAAGGCTCCAATGAAACGTGAAGTGAAAAAGCCCGGGCTATCATTCACCACAATCGGCGTCTTACGCATTGCCTGCGCCAAATCCAATGCGCTCACCAGTGTTTCATCGGCGGTCTGCTTACCACGAATAATTTCCACCAGCGGCATGCGTTCTGCTGGTGAGAAAAAATGCATCCCGATAAATTTCTGTGGACGCACACTGAACTCAGCTAATCCACTGATTGGCATGGCCGATGTATTCGAGGCAAAGATCACGTGCTCTGGTATCACCGCCATCGCCTTACCGATCACCGCCGCCTTGATCTCGCGCTCTTCGAACACAGCCTCGATCACGGCCTGTACATCAGCCAAATCGGCGTAAAGATCGGTGGGATAAATGCGCGCCAGGATTTTATCGGCTTTTTCTTGCGTTTTGCGCCCTTTTTCAACATCCCGGCCAAGCCGCTTCATCGCGTAGGCTTTACCTTTTTCTGCGCTCGCCTGGTCGCGGTCGAGCAGCACCACCTCAAGCCCGACCGTGGCGGCATGCAGCGCCAGCCCCGCGCCCATGGTTCCGGCGCCAAGAATGCCGATTTTCCGGTATGTGACTTTTTCCACACCTTCGGGCCGGCTTTCCAACTTATCAGCTTTTTCCTTGTTCAGAAAAAGAGTGCGGATCAGCGCGCCAGAAACGCTCCCGCGCATTAATTTGACCATGTATTTAGCTTCGAGCCGCAACGCGGTATCCATCGGCAATTGCGCGCCCTCGAACACCGCGGCGCTGATGGCCTCTGGCGCCGGCAAATTACCAAAGCTTTGGGCCCGTATCATGGCGTTGTTGAACAGAAAAAACCCGTTCAGCTCCGCATTGAGACTCCCCGCCCCACCAGGAACCTTAAAGCCTTTCTTATCCCACGGCGCCACCGCGTCACACCTGTTCAACAGCCACTCCCTGGCCGTCTCAATCAGCTTTTCACGGGCCACCACCTCATGCACAAGCTTCGCCTTCAGCGCCGCGGCGGGATTAAGCCGGCGCCCTTGCAACAGCAGCGGCAGCGCGGCACGGATACCAATCAAACGCAGCAGACGCTGGGTACCACCTGCGGCCGGCATCAGGCCGACATTCGCCTCAGGAAGACCAAGCATAATAGCCGGATCATCCGCCACCACGCGATAGTGGCACGCCAACGCGATTTCAAAGCCGCCGCCAAGGGCAGTGCCATTAAGCGCGCAGACAACCGGCTTACCGCCCGTTTCCAGGCGGCGCAGATCCATCGATAGCGACAAGGTCTGCTCCAGCAGTTGCGCGTCGCTCAGCGCGGAGAAATCATATCCTCCGCCCATACCTTTAAGATCGGCACCCGCCACAAAAGCAGGCTTGCCCGAAGTAATGATGATGCCTCTCACAGCCTCATCATCCAGGGCGCGCTCAATCCCCGCGCGCAGGCCCGACTGTAGTGCCAAGTTTAGCACGTTCATGCTTTTGCCCGGCAGATCTAGAGTCAGGGTACAGACGCCATCCGCATCGACGGCATACGCTACAGCTTCGCTCATATCTCGACTCCGTTATCCCTCAGACGCGCTCGATGACCATTGCGATCCCCAGACCGCCAGCAGCACACAATGTCGCAATACCTGTTTGCAACTCGCGCCGTTCCAACTCATCGAGCAGCGTGCCGAGAATCATGGCCCCCGTAGCACCCAGGGGATGACCAAAAGCGATGGCACCACCATTCACATTCATTTTTTCGTGGACGATGTTCAGCTCACGCATGACCTGCAGCGGCACCGCCGCAAAGGCTTCGTTTAATTCCCACAAATCGATATCAGCGACATTCATGCCGGCATTGCACAACGCCTTTTTGCATGTCGGCACCGGCGCCGTGAGAAAAAGCTGTGGCTCGGAGCCCATGGAAACAAAGGAGCGGATTTTTGCCCGCGGGCGCAGCCCCAAGCGCGCGCCAGCCGCCGCAGAGCCAACCAAAACCACGCCCGCGCCATCGACAATACCAGAACTGGTCGCGGCCGTATGCACATGCTCGATACGGCCGACCTGCGGATAGCGCTGCAGGGCGACCGCATCAAAACCGTATTGTAGCCCCATATCCTCAAAGGCGGCGCGCATCGTGCCTAAGCTTTCCAACGTACTATCGGGGCGCGGATGCTCGTCGCGATCGAGCAGCGGCATACCAAGCACATCGCGGACTGGGATCACCGAGCGCGCGAAATAGCCTTCAGTCCAGGCACGGGCCGCGCGCTGCTGACTGGTTACCGCGTAAGCATCCAGCTCAGCGCGGGTAAAACCGCATAACGTGGCGAGCAGATCCGCGGCGATACCTTGCATGAGAAAGGGCGTATGAAAGGTCACCGATGGATCCGTGCCCCACGGCCCGCCCCCATCGGCCCCCATCGGCGTTCGCGACATACATTCAACACCGCCAGCAACCACCACATCAGCCGCCCCAGCCATGATCTTGGCGGCACCGATGCTAACCGCCTCCAAGCCCGACGCGCAAAACCGGTTAACATGCAGCCCCGCCGTTTCATCGGCAAAGCCGGCCATGATCGGGGCGATACGCGGCAATGTCGCGCCTTGCTCTCCAACGGCCGTCACGCAACCGGCAATGAATTCGTCGAGACTGTCCTTGGGAAGATCGTTGCGATCCTTTAACGCCTGCAGCAGCTGCGTTACCAGCTGAACGGCGGTGACTTCGTGCAACCCGCCATCCGCCTTTCCCTTGCCGCGCGGCGTACGGACGTGATCGTAGATAAAAGCTTCGGCCATGGAGCCACCCTTGTGGAATTCGGCCCGCCAGAAGCGAGCGAAATGTTATGAGGACGAAATCGGGACGAATCGGGACTTATTACTTGCTTAATGACAAGCAAGATAATCTGAGCGCAGATTAATCGTCAATAGGCCTTCATACGCAATTTTATTAAATATCAAGGATAATTTATGAATCTTGTCTGGCGAATTGACGGCCGCGGAAGAATTAACTTATTATATGACCAGCAATATAGAATGAATGACGGCGTATCGGCATCCGCCTCAGCGCCCCCTGGAGATCCATGTGAACGAGACCAGCCAGATAGTAACCAAACCCTCCTCGCGCCGAACCCAAATGGAGCGCCGAGCGACCTCGGAACTGAAAATCATCGATGCCGCCATTAACGTGATTAGCAGCAAGGGCACGGTGCGCATGACACTGGCGGAAGTCGGCACCATGGCCGGCTACAGCCGCGGCCTGCCGGCGCATCTGTTCGGCAGCAAGGAAAATCTGTTGATCCGCGTGGTCGAGAGCTTCATCGAAAACCGGTGGAGCTGCATGCTGCCTAATTTCGAACCAGGGCGCGGCGCCGATGGCATTTTCGAATCGATCAAACGCTGGATCGACGGCACCATCAAACATCCCGAATATGCCCGCACCATCCAGATTTTAATTGGCGAAGCCTCATGCACGGATTCGACGGAAGTCTCGCCGGTGTTAGCGGAACGAATCCGCACCATGGATAATTGGGCGCGCGAACGCCTGTTCAACTACCTTCTCGAAGGCAAGCAACAAGGGCAACTCCAGGACCATATCGATCCGTTCCTGCACAGCATCATCATCGCCAACGGCGTCAGCGGCATTATTGGTCAATGGTCGCTCAACACCGCGGCCTTTGACCTTCGCAAGGTGGGACAGCTCTATCTGCGGGAAATAAAAAAACTCATTCTTAAAGCGTGACGGCGCCGCATCCGCGGCACCCCGCCCCCGCACCGGCTGCGCCAGGCCCCTTTACCTTTAACCAGGATCATCCCTCATGAACTTCGATTTTTCCGACGATCAACGTCTGATCCAGAAGACCGTGCGCGAGATGCTGGCCGCGACAAGCTCCTCCACGGCCGTGCGCGCGGTCATGGCTGGTCAAGCGCCCTATGCTTCCACGGTCTGGCAAAATCTCATCGACATGGGCGCCGCCACGGCCGCCATTCCTGAAATCTATGGCGGCGCTGGCCTTGGCTACCTGGAACTCTGCCTCGTGGCGGAGGAAGCCGGCCGCCATCTGGCGCCCGTGCCTCTATCCTCCAGCTTTTATCTGGCCGCCGAGGCGCTCTTGCAGGGTGGCAGCGAAACCCAGCGCCGGAACTGGCTGCCGCGTATCGCCGCTGGCGATCTGATCGCCACGGCCATATTACAACGTTCGGAAAGCTATCTGAACATCCCGCCCCTGAGCTTCGACGGCGGCGTGCTGTCTGGCACCGTCACGGCGGTACCTGACGGCGCCGCGGCTGGTCTGGCCGTGTTACGCGCCGGCGCCGACCTGGTGCTGGTGGATCTGTCCGCCGGCGGCGTGACCCGCACCCCCCAGCCCAGCCTCGATCCAAGCCGCCCTTGCGCCGAGCTGCGTTTCAGCGCGGTCCCCGCCGAGCGTCTCCCGTGCGACGGCGCCACCATCGCGGCGCGGGTGCTCAATGGCGGTGCGGTGCTCCTGGCTTTTGAGCAAGTGGGGGGCAGCGCCCGGATCCTGGAGATTTCCCGCGATTACACCCTGGAGCGACGCGCTTTTGGCCGCCAGGTTGGCGCCTTCCAGGCGCTAAAACACAAGATGGCCGATCTCTATACGGGCAATGAACTCGCCCGCGCCCACGCCTATTACGGCGCCTGGGCACTTGCCGCCACCGCGCCGGAGCTGGCCAAGGCCGCCGCCGCGGCGCGGGTTGCCGCCACGGCGGCATTCAATGGCGCGGCCGAGGAAGGCATCGAAATTCACGGCGGAATTGGTTTTACATGGGAAATGGATTGTCATCTCTATCTTCGCCGCGCTCGCCATCTGGCCCACCTCATCGGCAGCGAACACGCATGGCGCGTCCAATTGGCGAATGAACTTGTAAGGGAGGCCGCATAGTCATGGACTTTAACGATTCCCCCGCCGAAGCCGCCTTTCGGGCCGAGGCGCGCGCGTGGCTGGAGGCCAACGGCCAGCGCCGGCAGCATGTTGACGAGCGGTTTGGCGAAGGGCTGAGCGAGGCCGAACGCATCGCCGCCGCCAAGGCGTGGCAGGCGAAAAAAGCAGCAGCTAGCTACGCCGCCATTACGTGGCCCAAATCCATGGGCGGGCGCGGGGGCACGCCCATGGAGCAGGTCATCTATACGCAAGAGGAGGCCAAATTCCTGGTGCCTCAGCAGGTATTCGAAATCAGCCTCGGCATGTGCCTGCCCACTGTCGCCAGCTGGGCCGCGCCCGCGCTACAGGCGCGCTATCTGCCGCCGGGCATCGCCGGCCAAGAGATTTGGTGCCAGCTCTTTTCCGAGCCAAGCGCGGGCTCGGATACTGGCGGCATCCGCACGCGCGCCGAGAAACGGGGCGATGGCTGGATCATCAACGGCCAGAAGGTGTGGACCTCTGGCGCGCATTTTTGCGACTATGGCATCCTGCTGGCGCGCAGTGACTGGGACAAGCCCAAGCAAGAGGGCCTGACCATGTTCATGATCGACATGAAGGCCCCGGGGGTGGAGGTGCGCCCGATTCACCAGATGTCCGGCGAATCGGAATTCAACGAGGTTTTTCTGAACGACGTGGCAATTCCCGACAGCCATCGTCTGGGGCCCGAATGCGGCGGTTGGAAAGTCATGCTGAGTACGTTGATGCATGAGCGGCTGTCCGTGGGGGGCAATCTACCGACCGACTTGCATCACCGCCTGATCGCACTGGCGAAAAGCTGCCGCTGGGACAATGCGCCCGCCCTTGAGGATACCCGGGTCCGGGCGCGCATCGCCGAGACTTATCTCCAACAGCACGGCGTCGAACTGATTATTTCCCGTGGCCTGACCGCGCTCTCCCGGGGGCAGACACCCGGCCCGGAAATGTCGGTTATCAAGCTCGTCGCGGCCAAAGCCATGCAAAACATCACCGGCTTCGCCTTGGAGCTGGCCGGCCCCGAGGGGATTCTTGGCTACCAGGCCCTGGGTGATGAATGGCGCTATATACAGCGTTTATGGCTCTCCGCGCCGGGCGCGCGCCTCGCCGGCGGCACCGACGAAATCCTGCGAAACGTTATTGCCGAACGGGTGCTGGGCCTGCCCGGCGAAGTGCGCACCGACCGCAAGATCCCCTTCCGCGAGCTCACGCAATGAGCTTGATCCCGCGGCGGACAGCCACATGAAACTCGGATTGCAGCTCGGATATTGGGGCTCCAGCCCGCCGGCTGATGGCCATGTGGCACTGGCGCGAGAGGCCGAAGCGTTGGGGTTTGATTCGGTATGGATGGCCGAATCCTGGGGCAATGATGTGTTTACGCCGTTAGCCTGGATCGGCGCCCATACCCACCGCATTAAACTCGGCACGGGGCTGGCCCAACTCTCGGCACGCACACCAGCCGCCTGCGCAATGAACGCCCTGACGCTCGACCGCTTGTCCGGCGGCCGCCTGATTCTGGGGCTTGGCGTCTCCGGGCCGCAAGTGGTCGAGGGCTGGTACGGCCAGCCCTTCGCCCAGCCGCTCGCGCGCACCCGGGAATATGTCGATATCGTGCGTCAAGTGCTGCGGCGGCAAGCCCCCGTCACCAATCTCGGCCCGCACTATCCCTTGCCCTATACTGGCCCCGGCGCCACCGGCCTCGGTAAGGCGCTGAAAGCCAACACGTACCCTCTGCGCACCGATCTGCCCCTTTATCTAGGCGCCGAGGGGCCACGGAACATAGCCCAGACCGTTGCGATCGCCGATGGTTGGTTACCGCTCTACTATACACCGTTCCATCCAGAGATTTTCGCCGATCAGTTGCGAGATGCCAAACCTGGTTTCGAGATCGCCCCCATGGTCATGGTCAATATTCACGATGATCTGCAACAGGCGCTTCTGCCCGCCAAGCAGAGCATTGCTTTTTACATCGGCGGCATGGGCGCGAAGACGCATAATTTTCATAAAAACCTGATGGCCCGCATGGGGTACGAACGCGAGGCTGATCATATTCAGGCATTATTTCTGGCGGGAAGACGAAATGAGGCGGTGCTGGCGGTCCCCGATAAATTTGCCGACGAAATAACTTTATCTGGCCCCAAGGAAAGACTCAAAGAGCGCTTGCAGGTCTGGAAGGCATCCCCGGTCACCACACTGCTGATCATGGGCAATGGCGGCGTCCCAATGCTCCGCACGATCAGCGAATTAGCGGCATAGCACGGCTCTTTGTGAGCCTGTCGCGGGTTGCCAGGCTGGCCTGATCCTCTTCTATGCGGTGGCATCAGCACCCGAGGCCCAAATGATTTGGGGCCGTTTTTTTAGGGGGCAAAATCCCCCCTCCCTCGCTTACTTTAATTCGCGACCAAAAATTCCGCCTCGGTCTGGGCGCGGATCTGCTCAATCGTCACATCCGGCGCATGTTCCACCAGAATCAGGCCGGGCGTGCTGTCGCGGTCCACCTCGAACACGGCCAGATCGGTGATGATCTTGGCCACCACCTCCTTGCCGGTCAGCGGCAAGGTGCATTCCTTCAAAATCTTCGGCTCGCCCTTGGCGGTATGTTCCATCAGTACCACCACGCGCTTAACACCGGCCACCAGATCCATCGCCCCGCCCATGCCCTTCACCATCTTGCCAGGCACCATCCAATTGGCGAGATCACCATTCTCCGTCACTTGCAGCGCGCCGAGGATGGAGATGTCGATATGCCCGCCCCGGATCATCGCGAAGCTCTGCGCCGAATCAAAGAAGCTCGTCGATGGCAGGGTGGTCACGGTCTGCTTGCCGGCATTGATCAGGTCGGCATCCTCCTCGCCCTCATACGGGAACGGCCCCATGCCCAGCATGCCATTCTCGGATTGCAGCTGAATCGTCACCCCCTCGGGGATATGGTTGGCCACCAGCGTGGGAATCCCAATGCCAAGATTGACATAAAACCCATCCTGCAATTCCGCCGCCGCCTTGGCGGCCATTTCATCGCGTGTCCATGGCATGGTTTCAAGCACTCCTCTCGCGCACGGTGCGCTTTTCGATGCGTTTCTCGGCATGGCCGAGCTTGATGAGGCGTTTGACGAAAATACCCGGCGTGTGAATCTGGTCGGGATCGATCTCACCGGGCTCGACCAGATGCTCAACCTGCGCCACCGTAACCTTGGCGGCCGTGGCCATCATCGGGTTAAAATTGCGCGCGGTCATCCGGTAGACGAGGTTGCCCTCGGTATCGCCCTTCCAAGCATGAACCAAGGCCAGATCGGCGAACAGCCCGCGCTCCATCACATAATGCCGCCCGTCAAATTCGCGGGTCTCCTTGCCCTCGGCGATCTGCGTGCCATAGCCGGTGGCTGTGAAGAAAGCCGGAATCCCCGCCCCGCCCGCACGGATACGCTCGGCCAGCGTGCCTTGCGGGTTGAATTCGATCTCCAGCTCATTGGCAAGATACTGCTTGGCGAAGGTCGCGTTCTCACCGACATAAGAGGAGATCATCTTGCGGATCTGGCGTGTCTCCAGCAGCACGCCAAGCCCAACCCCATCGATGCCGGCATTGTTGGAGATCACGGTAAGATCCCTCACCCCCGACTCACGAATGGCCAGAATCAGCGCCTCGGGAATGCCGCACAGGCCAAACCCGCCAGACATGATGGTCATGCCATCGCGCAATTGCCCCGCCAGGGCCGCCGTCGCATCGGGAAAGACTTTCGATATGGCCATAATTCCTCACTCGCTTGTTCTATTAAGTCGGCGGGGCGGCATGGCCGCCCCACCCATCATCCGCGGGCAGAGCGGCTCATCGCTCCAGACACATGGCAACCCCCATGCCACCGCCAATGCACAAAGTGGCCAGCCCCTTGCGCGCATCGCGGCGCTTCATTTCGTGCAACAGGGTCACAAGAATACGCGCGCCCGAAGCGCCGATCGGATGGCCGATGGCGATGGCGCCCCCATTCACATTCACCTTGGCCGTATCCAGCCCCAGATCCTTGTTCACGGCGCACGCCTGCGCCGCGAAGGCCTCGTTCGCCTCAATCAGGTCGAGATCGGCCACAGTCCAGCCCGCACGCCCCAGCGCCTTGCGCGAGGACGGGATGGGGCCAGAGCCCATCAGCGCCGGGTCCACCCCGGCGGTCGCAAAGCTGGCGATGCGGGCGAGCGGTGTAAGCCCGCGCCTGGCGGCCTGTTTGGCGCTCATCACCACCAGGGCGGCGGCGCCATCATTAATGCCCGAGGCATTACCTGCGGTCACCGTGCCATCCTTGGTAAAAGCGGGCTTGAGCCGGGCCATGGTCTCGGCCGAGGCATCATGGCGGATATATTCATCCTGATCGACCATCACCTCTCCCTTGCGGGTGGAGAGGGTGACGGGCGCGATCTCGTCGCGAAAACGCCCCGCTTTCTGCGCGGCGGCGGCCTTTTGCTGTGAGGCCAGGGCCAGCGCGTCCTGCTCATCGCGGCCAATCTGCCAGTGCTTGGCCACATTCTCGGCGGTCACGCCCATATGGTAGCCGTTAAACGCATCCCACAACCCGTCCTTGATCATGGTATCAATGAAGTCGGTATTGCCCATCTTCACGCCCGCGCGCAGATGCGCGGCATGGGTCGAAAGGCTCATGCTCTCCTGCCCGCCAGCGATCACGATCTCGGATTCGCCCGACATGACCTGCTGTGCGGCGAGTGCTACGGCCCGCAGGCCCGAGCCGCACACCTGGTTGATGCCAAAGGCGGTTTTCTCATCCGGAATACCCGCCGCGCGCGCCGCCTGGCGGGCCGGGTTCTGCCCTTGTGCTGCGGTGAGCACCTGGCCAAGGATGGTCTCATCGATATCTTCCGGGGCAAGGTTGGCCTGGGCGATAGCCGCCTTGAGCGCCGTTGCGCCCAATATGTGGGCTGGGGTGGATGCAAAAGCGCCGTTAAAACTACCGACGGCGGTGCGGGCAGCCGAGACGATGACAATGTCTTCCATGAGGTTTCCCTTGAACTAGGTTGGCTCTCTCTCTGCGAGATTAACATAGGCTGTGCACCCACGCGGTGAAAGGCCGCCAAAGCGACGATTCCGCATGGGCACCAGCCACCATGCCAACATGCCCGGCCTTGGGCTCAATAACATTGACCTGGGGCAATTTACGCGCCAGCGCCTGCGCCGAGACGGCGGGCACCACCCGGTCTCGCGCGGGAATGGCGCAAAAAGCAGGTATTTCCAGCGATGCCGGGTTCACCGCCAGCCCCGCCACGCGCCACTGCCCGCGCGCGGGCGCGTTGGCGCCATACCAGCCGGCCAGCGTCTCACGCGCCACCGGGGCGGCCAGCGGCACGCCATCGGCCAGCCAATCCTCCATGGCGACAAACCGCCGCGCCCGCGCGCTGGCCTTATCCTGTCCGGCGAAATCGCGGAATTTATCGCCCACGCCATGCGGATCAACCATGGTGAACAGGCTGTTCAGGGCATCAATCGGCAGGGTGCCGGAAAACTGCATCACCGGCTCAAGGGCGGGCAGCGTTTCCGCCACGCGCCGCGCGGCCTCGGCCCCGCCCGCATGAAAATCCCACGGCGTGGCCAGCAAACCAAGCCCGCGCACACGCCCCGTGCCCGCTCCTTGCGCGCGCAAGGCCGCCGCCAGGGCAAGCAGCCCGCCCATGCAATAGCCCACCAGCACCACGGGTTCTGGCACGGCGGCCAAGGCACGCTCCAGCCGCCCGGCAATATAGTCGGTGAGCGAGAATTGCCGTTCCACCGCGCCCGGCCAGCCCCAATCCAGCAAATAAGGGTGCAGCCCTTGATCGCTCAACCAGCGCAGCATGGAGCCATCTTCCATCAAGTCCAGTATATAGGCGCGGTTGATGAGACTGGGCACGAACAGCACGGCCGGCCCCGTGCCACCATAATCGAGCAGCCGGCTCTCACCCTCTTCCCAAATCACGGGCGGCTCGCGTAGCGCGCGTTCATAGGGAGCGCGGCGGTAGGCGGCAATGCCCGCGATCAGTTCACGATCGACCGGCAGCAGCGCCTCAAGAGCCGCCTTGGGGTCCGGGATCTGGCCGATCTTGGCCATCTCGTTCCACGAGGCTGGCCAGACGCTGCTCCAATTCGGCGACTCGCCGCTCAAGCCGTTCGATTTCATCCAGGCCAGGCCCAGATGCAGCAGCAGCGGGCGCGGACCGCGGCGGCTGAGCGGGGCTGGCGCTTCCGGGCGTGGGCTCATGCGGCACCAACGCAGCCGCGGCCTGCGCCGCGCGCGCCCATAATGCCAGCATCTGGGCCCAGTTCTCGCGCACCTCCCGGTCCGCGGCCATGGCGGTCAGCTCGCTCTGCCAGAGCGCCACGAGATCCATGGCCAGATTGTCGTCCATACTCCATTCAGCCCCTGCGTGCCGCCCTTGCTTTTCCCATCCGGTATCGGCTCATGCCAAACCGCCTTGCCCCTCGCCCTGGCCTTTTATCGCGCGGCGCGTGCGAAAAACCACATCAAGCGAGCGGCAAGGAGGGATATTCGCCATCAAAGATGCGCCGTGCTACCCTGTGCAGCGTATTCCAAACGTGATTGTATGGTGAAGCCTTATTGCCCCCCCGTAAACTGGGATGGAAGATAAATTCATGAGTGACCAAGCCGCCTCCGCCGCAAAACCCGTCATTGTCAAGAAATACGCCAACCGACGCCTCTATAATACCGAAAGTTCCAGCTATATCACGCTGGAGAATCTGGCGGAAATGGTCCGAAAAGACCGCGATTTCGTGGTTTACGACGCCAAGAGCGGCGAGGATATCACCCGCAGCGTGCTCACCCAGATCATCGTGGAAGAAGAAGGCAAGGGCAACGCCCTGCTGCCAACCAACTTCCTGCGCCAATTAATTGGCATTTACGGGGGCAATGTCCCGGGCATGACACCCCATTATATCGAGCAGGCAATGGCGAATTTCGCCCGCCAGCAGGAAACCGTGCGCGAAACCATGAGCAAGACGCTGGGCCCCTTCATGCCGCCGGGCATGGAGGATATGAGCCGCAAGAACATGGAGATGATGGAGCGAGCCATGTCCTTGTTCTCGCCCTTTTACCGCGAGGGCGAGGCCCGGCCCGACCCGGACACGGTGCAGGATTACCAGGAAGAGATATTGAGCCTGCGCGGCGAGGTTGAACGGCTGCAGCAAGAGCTGGCCATACTGCGCGCCAAAAGCGGCAAATAGCCGCCCCGCATGGACGCGAAGCCGGGCTTGAGCTACAGAAGACGCCCATGAAACAGTCCCGCTTCCTGGCCCTGAGCCTTGCCCTGTCGATCGTCGCGGCGCCAGCCTTGGCCCAAATGGCGCCTGGCATGGGCGCGGGCGGCGCGCCAAGGCCCCGGCCGCAATCCCCCGAGCAAGCGCCGCCCGCGCCCATGCCGGGCGCGCTGACGGCGGCCCCGCTCGCCACCGCACCGAAACCCAAAAAAGCGATCAGCGGCGATCCCACCCAGGCGCTGTTCACCGCCATCAATAACGGCGATTATAATGCCGCCCAGGAAGCACTGAGCCAGGGCGCGAACATCGACGCGCAAAACCAGTTCGGCGAAACGCCGCTACAGCTTTCCATCGCGCTTAATCGCGACAAACTCACCTTCCTGCTGCTGCAAACCCGCAATGAGCTAGCCGCGCAAAACGGGACCGCCGGCCCAATGGGTGCGCCCTGGACTCTGCAAGCCACCCCCATGGCGGATGTGAAGACAAAGTCCCACGCGGCGCCAGCCCTCTCCGCCCCGCCGCGCCAGGCGCTGCCCGCCAGCCCCCCCGGCACGCCGGACCCGGCCGCCGGCTTCCTGGGCTTTGGCGCCAAAAACTAACGCCGCTAGAGCAAGATCGGCCCCGCGCACCGCGCCCGTGCGCGGCCTTGCTTGACGTTTTAAGTAAGACGCACCATTAAAGTAGCCAGGCCGTCCGCGCCGGGCGCAGCCCCCTTCCTGGGCCGTGCATTTTCCAACGCAGCATTCTTAATCGTGGCCGTCTCCCGGCCGCGCCCTTCATATCATCTGGATTTCCGCACACATGCATCTCGCCGAACTCAAGGCAAAATCCCCCACAGACCTGCTCGAACTAGCCGAGGAGCTGGAGGTCGAGAACGCCTCATCCTTGCGCAAGCAGGACATGATGTTCGCCATCCTCAAGGCCTGCGCCGAAAATGGCCAGGCCATCCACGGCGATGGCACGCTGGAAATCCTGCCCGACGGCTTTGGCTTCCTGCGCAATCCAGAAGCGAATTATCTGCCGGGCCCTGAGGATATTTATGTCTCCCCCGCCCAGGTGCGCCGCTTCAGCCTGCGCACGGGCGACACAGTGGATGGCGAGATCCGCGCGCCGAAGGAAGGCGAGCGCTATTTCAGCCTCGTCAAGGTCGACAAGATCAATTTCGAAGCGCCGGACGCGGTCAAACACCGCATTAATTTCGACAATCTTACCCCGCTCTACCCCACCTCGCGGCTGAAGATGGAGGTGGAGCAGACCGAGCCGGCCGCCAAAGGCACTGTGCGCGACAATACCTCGCGCGTAATCGACCTGATCGCGCCCATCGGCAAGGGCCAGCGCGCGCTTGTCGTCGCACCGCCGCGCACCGGCAAAACGGTGATGCTGCAAAACATCGCTTCCGCCATTTCCACCAATCACCCGGAAGTGTTCCTCATCGTCCTGCTCATCGATGAACGCCCCGAGGAAGTGACCGACATGTCCCGCTCGGTGAAGGGCGAGGTCGTGGCCTCGACCTTCGACGAGCCGGCCACCCGCCATGTGCAAGTCACCGAGATGGTACTGGAAAAAGCCAAGCGCCTGGTCGAGCATAAGCGCGACGTGGTGATTCTGCTGGATTCCATCACCCGCCTTGCGCGCGCCTACAACACAGTCGTGCCCTCCTCGGGCAAGGTGCTCACCGGCGGCGTGGACGCCAACGCCCTGCAACGGCCCAAGCGCTTCTTTGGCGCCGCGCGCAATATCGAGGAAGGCGGCAGCCTCACCATCATCGCCACCGCGCTAATAGATACCGGCAGCCGCATGGATGAGGTGATTTTCGAAGAGTTCAAGGGTACCGGCAATTCCGAGCTGATCCTGGACCGCAAACTCTCCGACAAGCGCACCTTCCCCGCCATCGACATCACCAAGTCCGGCACCCGCAAGGAAGAGCTGCTGGTGGACAAGGCCGTGCTCTCCAAGATGTGGGTGCTGCGCCGGATCCTCAGCCCCATGGGCACGACCGACGCCATGGAATTCCTGCTCGACAAGCTGAAATATTCCAAGACCAACGCCGATTTCTTCGAGGCGATGAATACATAAAGGGGCGATTTTCGTGGGGACTTTTAAAAAAGTCCCCACACCCCGAAAATTTTTTCTCTCACATCTAGGCGCGCAGCGTCTCGATCCGCTCCCAGATGGCGGCGGCAAGGTTGAGATTCTCGAACCGCGCGATCTGCTGCAGCCCGGTCGGCGAGGTCACGTTGATCTCGGTCAGATAATCCCCGATCACATCGATGCCGGTAAAAAGCAGCCCTTGTTCCTTCAGCGTGGGGCCAATGGCGGCACAAATCTCCAGCTCGCGCGCGGTCAGGCGCGTGGGCTCGGCCCGCCCGCCCGCATGCATGTTAGAGCGCGAATCCCCCTCCACCGGCACACGGTTAATGGCGCCCAGCGGTTCGCCATCAATCAGGATAATGCGCTTATCGCCCCGGCGCACAGCCGGCTCGTAGCGCTGCACCATCAACGGCTCGCGGGAGGCGGCAAAGAACATATCCAGCAACGAGCCGAGATTTTCATCGTCCGGCTTGATGCGGAACACGCCAATGCCGCCATTGCCAAAGAGCGGCTTCACGATGATGTCCTTATAGCGGGCGCGGAAATCACGGATCGCCGCGCGGTCCCAGCTGATCAGCGTTGGCGGCATAAGTTGCGGAAAATGCGTGACCAGCAGCTTCTCTGGCGCATTGCGCACGGCGGCCGGGTTGTTCACCACCAGCGTCTTGGGGTGAATATGCTCCAAAAGATGCGTCGCGGTGATATAGGCCATGTCAAAGGGCGGGTCCTGGCGCATCAGCACCACATCCATATCGGCGAGATCGGTAATGGCCTCGGGGCCGAATTCGTGATGCGCGCCCGCCACGTCGCGTACCGTCACGGCACGCGTGCGGGCCAGCAGGCGGCCATCCTCTAGCCACATATGCGGCACCTCATAATGCCACAGCTTATGGCCGCGGGCTTGCGCCTCCAGCATCAGGGCAAAGGTGGAATCCCCGGTAATGTCAATTCCATGCAGCGGGTCCATCTGCACGGCGATGTTCAGAGCGGTCATGCGGTTCTCGAAGTTGCCGCGCACACCCTATCAGGACGGCGCCTGATGCTCCAGCGCCGCATCGGTCAGCGCGGGGGTAAGGCTGCGCAGGCAGCGCGCCGGATCGGGGCTGTCTGGCACCACATCGGCAACACGCGGGGCGCCCGTTTTATCAGGGTACAAGAACACATCCATCCCGCAAATCCGCGAACGGTACAGCCAAACCTGCGCCGGACCATCAACCCGGCGCAGCACCGGGCGGCCAAATTCGGCGGCAAGCATTTGCGGCGTAGAGCCCACAAGGGCTTGCGGGTTGACCGCCGCGCCACCGCCGCCATCAAGCCCGGCCTGCATGGGCTGATCAGCGCAGCCGGTAAGCCCGGCCAAAGCGGCCAGGAGCCAAAGGGAACGGAAATTCGGCCGCTGCGCCATGCGAGTCCGCCAGAGTGGTGAGATGTTTCCTCTTAACAAAGCCACCGCCTTTTTCCAGCCATATTCAGCGGTTTTCCACAAAGATTTCTGCATCCGGCAAACTTTACGTGCCAAGATTATTCATGGATCTGCCCTGATCATGCCTTGTTCTCCTGGATAATCAGATTTCAGGGATAGGGATGTCCCTGCCTTTCTCCACGGAGCGTGACCATGCCTGCGAATATGCTGAAAATCGAAGCCGAGCTTCGCCATGCCGTGATCGATCGGCTAATTGCGGCCTCGCTGAACGAGGGCAAGCCCGCGCGCGAAGCCACGTTGGAGCGCTGGCGCGCGCTTGGGGCCGCCAAGCCGGATAAGAGCGGTACGTAAACCCCAAACCCGCGTTTGAGCCGGCGCGGAATCATCCCTATATGCCAAGAATCCAGGCAGGAATGCCGTTTTCAGCAAGGGATGATCCATGACACCACCCCCCGCCTCTCACTTTCCCGTTTCCTTCACGGATGAGGAATGGCGCCGCCGGCTTACACCAGAGCAATATGCCATATTGCGGGGCCATGCCACGGAACGCCCTGGCAGCTGCGCGCTGAACCACGAAAAGCGCGCCGGGCAGTTTGCCTGCGTTGGGTGCGGACAGGTTTTATTTGTCTCCAAGACCAAATTCGAGAGCGGTACGGGCTGGCCAAGCTTTACCGACCCCGAGCCGGGCGCGATCGGTACCGAGATTGACCGCAGCCACGGGATGATCCGCATTGAGGCGCATTGCAGCCAGTGCGGCGGGCATCTGGGTCATGTGTTCGAAGATGGACCACCCCCCTCCGGCCAGCGTTATTGCATCAATGGCGCCGTGCTTAATTTTACCCCCGCCGCATAAACACAAAAAACCCTGCCTCGCGCAAGCAAGGCAGGGTTTTATAAGGCGATGATCCGGTCTTAGTGGATCTGGATGAAGGTCTGGCCGCCTTGCGTGGTGGCCGTCCCCACGGTCAGGCTGCTGGCGCTCACACCATGGATCTTAATGGTGGTACCATCGCTGAGGGCGATATCGGCCACACCGCTATTGAACTGATCCTGGGCGATACCGACAACAGTCGCGCTGCCAGCAGCGGTATCCGCGCCATCCATCAAGTTGATGAAGCCATTATGGAAGTTATAGATGTTGAAGGTGCCGCCGCCGGCCGTGGAGTCGCTAACCACGTTGAACACGTTGAGGCTGGCATTGTTCGAGCCGAAGATCGACTCACCCACGGAGTTGCCCAGGAAGTAGGTCTGCACACCTGAGCCTTCGGTGGAGACGATGCCATCGCTCTGCGGCTGACCAAGGCCAGGATAGTTCAGGCCGATCTGGAAGACGTTGGAGCCGCTGGTGGAGGTGGCGATCAGCGTCTCGGCACCTGCACCGGCGAACAGATAGTTCGTGCCCGCATTCGAGGAGGCGGACAACGTATCGCTGTTACCGCCGCCAACCAGCGTGACCACGCCGCTGCCACCGATCAGGGAGTTGTTGCCCGCCTGGCCACCAACATAGAAGCCACCGCCCGCGCCGCCAAAAGCGGTCACGTGGGTCGGCGCGGTCTTGGAACCGGTCGGGGTGATGAAGACCGAGCTGTAAATGGTCTGGGACACGGTGGAGTTGTTAACAAAATCCAGCGTACCGCCGGAATTTGCATTATCCCAGGAGATGCCGACCGTAGCGGCACCTGTCGCGGTCACATTCGCGTTGGCGTCCTGGATCTGGATCTGGTCGTTCGCGTTCGGGCCGACCGACACATAATCATTGCCGGTGCCGGCCATGTTAACCGTGTCATTCCCAGCGCTGTAGACCGTCTCGTTATTCGAGGTGCCGGTTGAATAGAGGCTGATGGAGTTGGCACCACCAGCGGCGAAAATGCTGCCAGCCCCCGGGTTGGTGACCGAGTAATTGACATTGCTGTTGGCGCCAAAAACGGCGACGCTGGTGTTGCTGTTGCCGGCGATGGTGGTGTTGCCGGGCACCTGCACGGCCAGATCGGTTACGCCGCCGCTAATGGTGTAATTGGTCGCAGCGCTGCCACTGGAGGTGGTGCTGGTGTTACCGTTAACGTTGGAGATTTCCTGGAATATGCCAGAACCGCTGCCGGAGACGGAGTAATTGGTGCCGGTCACACCATCGCTATTAATAAAGCCTTCATTCCCGCCCGCAACCGAGCTGGAGATAGCCGACAGGTAGTTCTGAATGGCATTATTCAGCGAACCAGAAGTGGTCGCAGCGCCGGGGAAATTAGAAGGTAGACCGACAATGCCGGACTGTCCGTTAACGCCGCCACTGATTGTTAATGTAGTCCCACTCATCGGATAAACCTCTCCAGAAACCGCCTTTAAGCAGGTCTTTACCGTTGCAGTGCGGTAGAATCAAGAAAAAAGATGTTCGCAAAAACATAAAGACGAAGTCCGAAACCCGGCCAGAGCATTATATTTTTTGTACAAAAACAAAAAAACACAAAAGACCGGCGAAATTTTATTTAAAAAACGACGCAAAAAATTTTATTTGATATAAATATCAAAAAAGCAAAAATCTGCGCCGCGCCAAAAAGGTCCGAATAGAGTAAAAGACAGTATTGATTACTCTTTTTCGTGGTATTTTTGGAACGAAATCAAACAAAACCGCCGCGGCGCACAAAAATCCAACCTCGCCGCCACCCCCACATCACAAAATGTTCATCGTCCGGAACAGCTACTCGCCAGACAGATCCTTACGCCGCCGGTCCAGCTCCTCACTATAGCGGCGCAGCGCATATTGCTCAGTCAGAATCCCCAAAATCTTACGGCTTTGCGGTCCGTCCAGCACGACCAGCGCATCCGCCTCGGCCGATTCGAACATTTCCAGCGCTTCCTTCACATTCATCCCCGGCAGCAGAAAATGCTCCTGCAGGTGCAAAATCGCCGCCACGGCACGCCCCTCCCCCGTTACCGTATAGGCCTCGGCGGGATAAACAATGCCGGCATAGCGCCCATCCTCGCCGGTTACGAGAACACGCTGCGTGGCCCCCAGCGGCACTTCCTGGCGGAAGGTGGCGAGACTCATCGTGGCTGGCACCGTCATCGTGGCCGCGCGCATCATCCGTCCCACGGTCAGCGCGTGAATCCAGCCCACATCCACGGCCGAGCGGATCTGCTCGCCACGCAGATGGAAGCGCCAGGTGGCGAAGGAATAGCCAAACAGCCGGCGCACGGTGATGGTGGCAACAATGGCCGCCCCCAACACCGCCATGGTCACGGAGAAGTTTCGCGTACTCTCCAACGCCAGGAAGGTCATGGTCATGGGCCCGCCGACGATCGCCGCCGCCAGGCCGCTCATCCCCACCACCGCATACAGCCCGGCCGGCATGGGGGTTACAAAACTCATCACCCCCACCACCCCGGCGAACACCTTGCCAAACAGCGCGCCCAGAAACAGCGAGGCAAAGAACAAGCCGCCGCGAAAGCCAGTGCCGATGGAAAAGGCCGAAGCCACGGCCTTGCACAGGAAAAACATAAGCACCAGCAGGAATGGAAAGCTGGTGTTAATATAAGCATGCAGAGCGGAATGGCCGGATGACATCGCCTTGGGCGTGATGCAGCCCAGCAGCCCCACCACCGCGCCTCCCAATACGGGGCGCCCCCATGCTGGCATGCGCGCGCGGCGGATCAGCGCCTCGATCATCGTGACGCCGCGCATGGTGATAATCCCCGCAAGACCGCAGGCAACCCCCTCGATCAGGATGATGCCGTACGCATCGTAGGGCACATCCACCGGCAGGGTCACAACCAGTGGCGGCGAGGCCGCGCCGCATATCTGCACGGTCAGCGTCCCCGCCAGGGCGGCGATAATCACGAAGGGCAAAGTCGCGATGGAATAAACGCCGATGATCAGCTCAATCCCATAAAAGGCGCCGCAGAGCGGGGCGTTGAAGGCCCCGCCTATGGCCGCGGCCGCCCCGCACCCCACCAGCACGCGCAAATCATTGCGCCGCAGCCGGAATTGTCGCCCCGCCCAGGAGGCGATGCCCGCCCCGAGCTGGGCATAACCCGCCTCCATGCCAACCGAGGCTCCCACCCCGTTGGACCAGGCCGTTTGCGCCGCGACGATAATGGAATCGGTCAACGACATGCGCCCGCCATACATGGCGTTGGCCTCAATTGGGTCAACCAGATGCCGGGGCCGCAGCCGCGCCAGCCCCCACATGCTCAAACCTAGCGCCATACCGCCCAATACCGGCACAAAAAAAGCACGCACCGGGTTTACATGCGCGGATTCAGACAAACCCTGCCCCGGCGCCAGGGCAAAGAAATTCAGATGCATGAGCCGGGTGACGGCATTGATCAGCACCACGCCAAATCCCCCGCACACGCCGATAATGCCAGCCAGAACCGCCAGCCATACCTCGTCGGCGCGCACCAGCGCACGCAGTGTACGCGGTGCCTGCAACAGCGCAGAAAGTCCCCGAGGCTCGTTCACATATCTCTGTTGCCACGGCGTGGCATGGGCTAACAAGCGTCATGTCCGATTTTTCCACCCCCCCGCCGCCCTTGCGGGAGGTTATCCATCTGTTCAATCTGCGCCCCGACAAATCCCTCGGCCAGCATTTCCTGCTCGAGGCGGACCTGCTCGCGCGCATCGCGGCTGCGGCAGGCGATCTGGCCGGGCTGAACGTGGTCGAGATCGGCCCTGGCCCTGGCGGGCTCACCCGCGCGCTGCTGGCAACCAAGGCCGCTCATGTCACCACCATTGAATATGATCCGCGCGCGGCCGCCGCAATTAGGGCCCTGGCGGAGCTCACAACCCGGCTCAACGTCATCGAGGCCGACGCCCTGCGCGCCGACATCCCCGCCCTGGTGCCCGCACCGCGCGCCATCGTCGCCAACCTGCCTTATAATATAGGCACGCTGCTGCTGGTGCGCTGGCTGGAACAGGCGGCCTCCTATCAATCGATGACATTGATGTTCCAGCTTGAGGTAGCCGAGCGCATCTGTGCCGTCCCCGGTACATCGGCCTATGGGCGCTTATCCGTGCTTGCCCAATGGCTGTGCGCGGTGAGCCTGCAAATGCATATCCCCGCCGGCGCCTTTGCCCCGCCGCCCAAGGTGGATTCGGCCCTGGTGCGGCTGGTGCCGCGCGCGCCCCAGCCGCCGCGCGCGCAATTACGCGCCATGGAACGGCTGACAGCGGCCGCCTTTGGCCAACGGCGCAAGATGCTGCGCGGGGCCTTAAAGGGGTTGGGCGGCGCTGCCCTGCTGGAGGAAGCCGGGATCGACCCGCAACGCCGGGCCGAAACACTCACCATCGCTGAATTCGAAACGCTGATGCACCGCCTGCTGGCGCGGGAGGGGCATGAGCAAAGTCCAGTTGAACGAAGCGCCTCGCCGCTTTAGAGCAGGCTCATCATGACCGACAACACCGCCGCCCAGCAAAGCTGGCCCTTCCGTGAAGCCGAACGCATCGCCGCGCGCCTGAAACAAAAAGGCAAGGACCATGCGCTGTTCGAAACCGGCTACGGCCCCTCTGGCCTGCCGCATATCGGCACGTTCGGCGAGGTGGCCCGCACAAGCTGGGTGCGCAAGGCCTTTACCGATTTAACCGGCCTGCCCTCGCGTCTGCTCGCTTTTTCCGACGACATGGACGGCCTGCGCAAAGTGCCCGACAATGTGCCCAACAAGGAGATGCTGCGCCAGCATCTGGGCAAGCCGCTCACCCGCATCCCCGATCCGTTCGGCAAGTTTGAGAGCTTCGGCGCCCATAACAACAATATGCTGCAGGATTTCCTGCGCGCTTTCGGCTTCGAATTCGAATTTGCCTCCGCCACCGATTATTACGAATCCGGCCGTTTTGATGCCGCCTTGCTGCACGTGCTGCGCCATCATAACGAGATCGTGCAGATCATCCTGCCCACGCTGGGGGCGGAACGCAAAGCCACCTATTCGCCCATCCTGCCCCTGCATCCGCGCACCGGCGTGGTGATGCAGGTAACCATCGACCA
>JAKBBM010000029.1 GCA_021808545.1 Pseudomonadota bacterium
GGGTTGTAAGCGGCTCATCCATGCGCCGGGCTATTATAGAGCTATTCAGCATCCGAATGCCGAGCTGGTCACCGACGGGATCGTGGGCATTGAGCCGCAGGGGATACGCACACGCGATGGCGTGCTCCATGAACTCGATCTCATCGTCTACGCCACCGGTTTCAATGCGCATCAATTCATGCGGCCGATGAATGTTGTTGGGCGTGGCGGCGTTGAGCTGAACCAGGTTTGGGCAAAACGCCCCGCCGCCTATATGGCGATCTCGATCCCGGATTTTCCGAATTTATTCATGCTGAACGGGCCAAGCGGGCCGGTTGGCAATTTCTCGCTGATCGATGTGGCAGAACGGCAATGGGCCTATATCTCGCATTTTATCACCCTGATCGCCAGCGGCCGCGTACGGGAAATCAGCGCCACCCATGGCGCGCTTGACGATTATGAGAAGGAGCGGATTGCCGCTGCCCGCAATACGATCTGGGGCTCGGGCTGTCGGAGTTGGTATTTGGATGCGGAAGGCGTGCCTTCGGCCTGGCCGTGGAGTTATCGCCGTTTTGCTGCAGAAATGGCGGTGCCGCGGATCGGGGCCTATGACTTGGTCGGTCCCGCCATTGCTCAACAGCATTGATTAGCGGGAGACGGCGCGATGAGCCGTGCGGACCGATGAAACGCATCTTAAACATGCGCCCCCTTGGGCGGCTTCTTGCCGCCTTGGGCGGGCGCGGGGCGGGACGGGGCATGCCCTCTCTGGCTGGCACATGGCATCTGGTGTCTTACGAGCTGCGCAATGGCGAGGGAGAGGTTTTTTATCCGATGGGCCCGGCCGCGCGGGGGCAGATCATCTATGACGAGGCAGGCAACATGTCCTGCCATTTGGTCAATCCCACGCCACCCGCCCGTCCGTCCGCCGTGGCGGATGGCGCGGCCTATGAGACGCGCATATCCTATGACCGCTATTCCAGCTATTTTGGCGCTTACGAGATCGACCACGCCAGGCAGGAGGTACACCACCATGTGCGGGGCGCTTCGATGCCGCATTGGGCTGGAACGACCGTAAGCCGCTGTTATCGATTCGAAGGTTCGGATGGTTTGACGCTTTCCGCCAGCACGGGAGGGAACGATCAGCAAGCGATCCTGAAATGGCGTCGCGTGGGCGTGCGCTAAATATCCCTTGCCAGTACCGCCGGCTTTGATATGACTCAATGAACAGTTTGCGGTAAAATGATTGGCTATGACGTCCCTCAAGAAAATTACCGAATTCCGGCGCCCGGTGGCGATCAACCTGGCCAGCCGGGCTTCAGCCTCTGGCTGCGAGGATTGTGGAGCGCGCCATCATGGCTTGTGCGATGCGCTCACCGATGATGAGCTGGCGTTTCTGGCGCGCGTGGCCCAACGCCTGACCCTGGCGGCCGGCACGGCGCTGATCGAGGAAGGCGAGCCGGCCCAATATTTCTATAACATTAATTCCGGCAATATCAGGCTGTTTAAATCTCTGCCCGATGGCCGCCGCCAGATTACCGGTTTTGCCGGGCCGGGGCATTTTTTGGGCCTTGCCGCGACAGGTAAGAACGTGTTCTCGGCCGAGACGATGGAGCCTGTGCAGCTTTGCCGCTTCTCGCGCACGGCCATGGCCAGCATGTTCGAGGAATTCCCCGTGCTGGAGCGAAAGCTGCTGGATGTGGCGATGCACGAGCTGGTGCTGAGCCAGCAGCAAATGCTGCTGCTGGGCCGCAAGACCGCGATTGAGCGTATTGCGAGCTTCCTGCTCTCTTGGGCCGAACGCCAGGAGATTTGCGCAGCGGGTACGCTGCCCAAACCCAATACCACGATGAAATTGCCGCTCTCGCGCACGGATCTCGCCGATTTCCTCGGTTTGACCATCGAGACCGTGTCGCGCTCGCTCAGCTATCTCAAGCGCGACGGGCTAATCGAAATTCCCAACATTCATGAGATCGTGTTGCTCAGGCCCCAAGCGCTCTCCGATATTGCCGAAGCCGCGGTTTGACCTGTGTCATGGTGTGGTATGCAAAGCCGCGCCAGGAACGAGGCTGGGTTGAATGAAGACAGGGTTTGCGTGGAGGAACTCATGAACGTCTCTGAGCTTATGAAAAGGGATACGATTTCCGTGCTGCCGGGGACAACTGTCGCCGATGCGGCCCGGATTATGCTGGCCAACCATGTCAGCGGTCTGCCGGTGGTGGATGAGGCGGGGGCGCTGGTTGGCATTGTGACCGAAGGGGATTTGCTGCGCCGGGCCGAGATTGGCACCGATGGTAAGCCCGCCGGCTGGTTGAAATCATTGCTGCTGCCATCGGCCGCCGCGTCCGACTATGTGCATACACATGCCCGCCATGTGAGCGGCGTGATGACGCATAACCCGGTTTTTGTAACCCCGGAAACCGGGCTGGCAGAGGTTGCGGATCTGATGATTCGTAAACATATCAAGCGCTTGCCGGTGTTAAGCCAGGGTAAGCTGGTGGGGGTGATCAGCCGGACAGATTTGCTGCGCGTGCTGGCGCGCCGGTTGATCGACGTGCCGACGGCGGTGACGGATGAGAGTATCGGCCATTATATCGAAGCTGAACTCGCGCATGCGCATTGGGCGCCCAAATCGGGCCTGCGCGTTAAAGTACAGGATAAGGTGGTGACGCTGTCTGGCACCATTTTTTCCGATGAAGAGCGCCAGGCCGTGACCGTGATCGCGGAAAACGCGCCGGGGGTGAAAGAGGTCAAGGACGATATGATGTTCGTCGATCCCGGCTCGGGGCTTGCCTTTCCGCCCGGCGATTAGGGTTTATTCCGCCGCGGCGCGCAACGCTGCCCCAGCAGCCAGCGGCGCCAGCGGCAGGGTGGCCAGGAACATGGCCCCTAGCATATAGAGCGGCGCCGCCGGATGCGTGGCGGTGACCGCAGCGCTGCCGAAAATAAGTGCTGGAATGGTCAGCGGCAGGGTGATGAGCGGCATGAGCACGGCCGAACGGCGGGCGCCCAATGTTATGGCGGCTGCCAGCGTGCCAAGTAATGAGAGAATCATGGTGCCAGGCGCCAGTGTGGCCAGAAGCAGCGGAATGTCATTGCCCGGCAGGCGCAGCATGATGGCGAGCGGTGCGGCGATGATCAGCAGCGGCAATCCCGTGGTCAACCAATGCACGGCGGCCTTGGCGAAGGCGATTTCATAAGATGTAAGGCCTGAAAGCAGCAGCAAATCCAGCGTGCCATCCTCAAAATCCGCGCCGAACAGCCTATCCAACGGTAACAGGGCGGCAAGCAGGGCGCAAACCCAGACCACGCCGGCCGCGATACGCCCCAGAATTTGCGGCCCTGGCCCGACCGCAAAAGCAAACAGCGTGCCAGCGATGACGAAGAAGAGCAGGGCTGAGGCGGTATCGGCGCCGTGGCGGAGCGCGAGTTTCAGCTCCCGGAGGATCAATTGTCTCATGCTCATAAGGTCAGGATCTGCGTGTCTGGGAGGTCGAGCGGGGTGTGGGTGCTGGCGATGATCAGGCCGCCAGTGGCACGGTGGGCCTGGCACAGATGGCAAAAGCGCGTGACCGATTCGGAATCTAGCCCGGTGGTGGGCTCATCCAGCAGCCAGAGCGGTCGGTTGGCGGCCACCACGCGGGCGATGGCCAGGCGCCGCTTTTGCCCGGCTGAGAGCAGGCGCGCCGGTAAGGCCGCGAAACGTGCCAGCCCCACCGCCTCCAGGGCGGAAAGCGGTACATGCTCATCTGTTCGCAAGGCGGGTTTGACCGCGTCCAGATGCCCAAGCCAAGCCAGCCGCGCGGCATGGGTGGGCAGATCCGCCAGAACCGGTTCATTGTTCCAGAGCAGCGTGCCGGACGCCAGCGGCGTCAGTCCCGCCAGGGTGCGCAGCAGGCTGGATTTACCCGCGCCATTCGCCCCACGCAGAAGCAACATGCCGCCAGCGCTTAAGTGGAGGCTAATTCCATTAAGAACCAGCCTTTCGCCCCGGAAAACCGAGAGTTTTTGGGCGGTCAGCAGGGCAAAAATCCTTGTTGCATGAATGGACGGGCCAACACACCTATGGTTTAAGCCGTCGCGAGACCGGCGGGTTTTGTTAGAGAGCGACGTTGCTTAACTAAACCATAAGCCCGGTCGTGAATATAGCTTCACAAGTGGCACCAGAAGAAAGGTTCTTGCCCCATGACAGCCATCGGCCATGACAGCCTGAAAACCATGAAAACCCTGACCGTCGAGGGCAAGGAATATAAGTATTTCTCCCTCGCCGAGGCCGCGGCCAAGCTGGGCGACATCTCCAAGCTGCCGAAAACCTTGAAGATTTTGCTCGAGAACGTGCTGCGCTTCGAAGATGGCAGCAGCTACACGGTGGATGATGCGAAGGCCATCGTTGAATGGCTGGGCAAGGCGTCCTCGACCAAGGAAGTGCCGTTCAAGCCCGCGCGCATCCTGATGCAGGATTTCACCGGCGTGCCGGGCGTGGTCGATCTCGCCGCCATGCGCGATGGTATTGTGCGGCTGGGCGGCAAGCCGGAGAAGGTGAACCCGCTGGTGCCGGTCGATCTCGTGATCGACCATTCCGTGATGGTCGATTATTCGGGCACGGCCGATGCGCTGCAGAAGAATATCGATATTGAGTTCGAGCGGAATGGCGAGCGCTACCGCTTCCTGCGCTGGGGCCAGGAAGCGTTCAATAATTTCCGCGTCGTGCCGCCGGGCACGGGCATTTGCCACCAGGTGAACCTGGAATATCTGGCCCAGGTCGCCTGGACTTCTAAGACCGAAGGTTCGGCTTTTGTTTATCCTGACACGCTTTATGGCACCGATTCCCACACCACCATGGTGAACGGCCTGGGCGTGCTGGGCTGGGGTGTGGGCGGCATCGAGGCCGAGGCGGCCATGCTGGGCCAGCCCATCGCCATGCTGATCCCCGATGTGGTGGGCTTTAAGCTCACCGGCAAGCTGGCCGAAGGCGTGACCGCCACCGACCTCGTGCTGACCGTGACGCAGATGCTGCGCGCCAAGAAGGTCGTGGGCAAGTTCGTGGAATTCTACGGCGCCGGCCTGGCCGATCTGCCGCTGGCCGACCGTGCCACCATCGCCAACATGGCGCCCGAATATGGCGCCACCTGCGGCTTCTTCCCGGTTGACGATCTGACGCTCGATTATATGCGCCTCTCGGGCCGTGATGAGCACCGGATTAAGCTCGCTGAAGCCTATGTGAAAGAGCAGGGGCTGTGGCGCACGAATGAGGATCCGGTGTTCAGCGACACGCTGGAACTGGACCTGTCCACCGTGCAGCCTTCGCTTGCCGGGCCGAAGCGTCCGCAGGACCGCGTGTTGCTGAACGAGGCCGCCTCGGCCTTTAAATCCGAGCTGACCAAGGGGCTGGGTGTGACGGCCGATGCCGCGGGCGTGAAGGCCAAGGTTGCGGGCAAGGATTACGAGATCACCCATGGCGATATCGTAATCGCCGCGATCACCTCCTGCACCAACACCTCCAACCCGTATGTGCTGGTGGCCGCCGGGCTTGTGGCCCGCAAGGCGCACGCGCTGGGGCTGACTCCTAAGCCGTGGGTTAAGACCTCGCTCGCACCCGGCTCGCAGGTTGTGACCGATTATCTGAACAAATCCGGCCTCAGCGCCGATTTGGACGCGCTGGGCTTCCAGACTGCGGGCTATGGCTGCACCACCTGCATTGGCAATTCCGGCCCGCTGCCCGATGAGATCGTGGATGCGATCGAGAGCAACAAGCTGGTTGCGGTGTCCGTGCTCTCGGGCAACCGTAATTTCGAGGGGCGTGTGCATGCCAATGTGCGCGCGAACTACCTGGCCTCGCCGCCGCTGGTGGTGGCCTATTCGCTGCTGGGCAACATGCGTGAGGATATCACCACCGCGCAGATCGGCACGTCCAAGGATGGCAAGCCGGTTTACCTTAAGGATATCTGGCCCACCACCAAAGAGGTGCAGGAGACGGTGCATAACAGCCTGAACCGCCAGATGTTCGTTGAGCGCTATTCCGACGTGTTCAAAGGGCCGAAGCAGTGGCAGGAGATTGAGGTGACAGGAGGGACGGATACGTATTCCTGGCCGTCCGGCTCGACCTATGTGAAGAACCCGCCTTATTTCGCGGACATCACGCCCGAGCCCAAGCCGGTGGGGGATATTACGGGTGCCCGCGTGCTGGCGCTGCTGGGTGACTCCATCACCACCGACCACATCTCGCCCGCTGGTAACATCAAGAAATCCAGCCCGGCTGGCGTGTACCTTACCGAGCATCAGGTCCAGCAGAAGGACTTCAACTCCTACGGCTCGCGCCGCGGTAATGACGATGTGATGGTGCGCGGCACCTTCGCCAACATCCGGATCAAGAACGAGATGATGGGCGGTGCCGAGGGTGGCAACACCAAATACTATCCGGGCGGCGAGGAGCTTTCCATCTACGACGCCGCTGTGAAGTACAAGAAGGATGGTGTGCCGCTGGTGGTGATCGCCGGGCAGGAATATGGCACCGGCTCCTCGCGCGACTGGGCGGCCAAGGGCACCATGCTGCTGGGCGTGAAGGCGGTTGTGGCCGAGAGCTTCGAGCGTATCCACCGCTCCAACCTAGTGGGCATGGGCGTGCTGCCCTTGCTGTTCAAGGATGGCGTGACGCGCAAGAGCCTGGAGCTGAAGGGCGATGAGGTGATCGACATTGTTGGCCTCGACCATCTCTCGCCGCGCATGGACATCAAGATGGTGATCACCCGCGCCGATGGCAGCAAGAAGGAAGTGGAGCTGCTGTGCCGTGTGGATACCGCCGATGAGGTGAATTACTACCGCCATGGCGGCATCTTGCAGTACGTGCTGCGGGGCATGGCCAAGGCGGGCTAAAGCGCTAGGGGTTACACCCGGGACTGAGAAAACGGCGCCTTTGGGCGCCGTTTTTTATGTTTGCGTGAAATCATTCCGGTATGCCGCATGAATGGCTTGCAAGCTGTTCTGACTTTCGGCAGCGCTATGCGGTGCCATGACGACCATGACCCCCGTCGATACGATTCGTGACCTGTTAGGGAACGCGGCGCTTTCCGCGCCGAGCACGATTGGACAGTTGAAATCATGGGACAAGATGGTTGGGCTCGATGTGAGGACAGGCGATGTCGAGCAGCAATTCCTGGCTGATCCGGCGTTGCCAGGCTTTATTGCGCATGATGCGCGCAAGCTGTTTGGCATACTCTCGCGTCGTACCTTGCTCACCGCCATTAGCCAGCCATTTGGGCGGGAGGTGTTCATTAAGCGTCCGTTGCGCGAGTTGGCGCATAAGATGGACACAAGGCCGATCACACTGAAGGGCGCCACATCAATTTCGGATGCGTTGCGCCATGCCATGCGGCGGGATGACGAGCTGCGATTTGATCCGATTTTGGTGCATACGGGCGGCGCCATCGCGCTACTGGAAATGCATGTGTTGATGATCGCCCAGGCCAATCTGCTCGAAGATGCGCTGGGCTCCAAGGGCAAGCTGATCGAGAAGATCAAAATGATCCTGGCTGCGCATTTATAGACGAGGTTAGAGGTTAAACCTGTATTTTACAGGAAGAAATAAAATAATCGGAAATGAATGGTGGGCGCGACAGGGATTGAACCTGTGACCCTTCGCGTGTGAAGCGAATGCTCTACCGCTGAGCTACGCGCCCGGTGCGCGGGTGGATAAGCCGGGAACGTGGTACTGTCAATTCCCTGGGGTGGAATTTATCCCTGAGATGAAATTTATATGGTCGGCAGGTTTGCGCGGAGCCGTCCGCCCAGCCTTACCGGCTCGATCCGTTTGGCTAGACCGGTGGAATCATCGGTTTCGATAAAGGCGCCGCACAGCGTGGCGGGGCCTTCGGCGGGGGCGAGCCTGTCGCCCGGCATTTTGCGGATGAAGCGCCCCACGGCGGGGGCTTTTTGCATGCCGATCACCGAATCGTAATCGCCGCACATGCCAAGATCAGTGGCATAAGCCGTGCCGCCCGGCAGGATCTGATGGTCCGCCGTGGGAATATGGGTGTGCGTGCCGGTGACGGAGGAAACCCGTCCGTCAAAAGCATGGGCATAGGCCATTTTCTCGGAACTGGCCTCGGCATGGATGTCGAGCAGAATGGCATTGACCGTGCCGCCCAGACGATACCGGGAGAGCAGCTCATCAGTGGCGCGGAAGGGGCAGTCCATCGGGTCCATATAAAGCCGCCCCATGGCCTGGGCGGTGAGAACCTTGCGGCCATCCGCCAGCGTGACCAGCGCGGCCCCCTGGCCCGGTGTGCCGGGCGGAAAATTGAGTGGACGCAGGAGGCGGTTTTGCTGGGCGATATAGGGGATGATCTCGCGCCGGTCCCAGGCATGGTTGCCAAGCGTGATCACATCTGCGCCAGCGGCGAACAGGGCTTCGGCCATGTCCGGGCCAAGGCCAAAGCCGTGCGAGGCGTTTTCAGCGTTCACGGCCACGAAATCGAGCCGGAGAGAGGCACGCAGCTCGGGGATGTGTTTAAGGGCGGCCTCGCGGCCGGTGCGGCCCAGAAGGTCGCCCAGGAATAGAAGTCTCATGCCGGCTCTATAGAGCCATCCAGGATCGTGTAACAGGCCGCGTCCAGCCCGTGGAACGGTTCACGGTCGGTGCCGGTGAGCCAGGCCTGTAGGGGTGCTGTGTGCAGGGCCGTGAACAGTGCGTGGCGGCGGCTGGCATCGAGGTGAACCAGGGGTTCGTCCAGCAGCAGCATGGGCGGTGCGCCGCGTGCGGCCTGAATGAGAGCGGCGTGGCCGAGCACGATGCCGATCAGCATGGATTTCTGCTCACCGGTTGAGGACAGGGCAGCAGGGCGGTTGCTGGCAAGGTCGCGGATTTGCAGATCGGCCCGATTGGGGCCAGGAGCGGTGTTACGCTGGGCGGACTCAATGCTGCGCGCGGCGGCAAGGGCAGCGCGCAGGCGCTCTTCCACGTCCAGGGCGGGCAGGGCTTCCAGCCGGGCGGCAATGGCGCACTCCAGCCCCAGCACCACGCGGGGGAACGGATCGGCGGCACCGTCGGCGATGATGGCATTTAACTGCGCGACCAGCGTCATACGCGCGGCGGTGGCCGCCACGGCATGCCGGGCCATTGAATCTTCCAGGCCCGAGAGCCAGAGCGGGTCGCCGCCCGCGAGCAGGAGCCGGTTGCGCTGGGCGGCGGCGGCCTCAAAAGCCGCGATTTCGCGCGCATGGGCGGGTTCAAGTGCCACCACCAGCCGGTCGAGAAATTTACGCCGGCCAGACGCGCTCTCGGTAAAGAGCCGGTCCATTTGCGGGGTCAGCCAGACCGCGCAAAGCTGTTCGCCCACCTCTGCCTGGGTGCGGGGCTTAACACCATTCAGGCGAAATTCCCGCCGCTCGGGCGCACCCGCGATGCTGCCAGTGCCGATTTCAAGCCCGTCTGTGAATATGGCCGCAACCGCCCACAGGCCCGCAGCACCCGGCCCGCGCCGGGCCAGATCTGGCATTTTAGCACCGCGCAGGCCACGCCCTGGGACCAATAGGGAGAGCGCTTCGAGCAGGTTGGTTTTGCCCGTGCCATTAGGGCCAGCCAGAACAGTCAGCCGCGCCTTTGGCGTGAACCGGAGCGCGGCGTAAGAGCGGAAATCGGTAAGGGTGAGCCGTTCGAGCGTCGGTTAAACCCGCATCGGCATCAGGACGTAGACGGCTGAATTATCGTCCTCGTCGCGTACCAGGGTGGGGGCGGCGCCATCAGCAAAGGCGAATTCCACCTTGCCTTTGATCTGGTCGGTTACGTCAGAGAGATAGCGCGCCTGGAAGCCGATTTCGAGCGGGCCGGACTGGTAATCGACCAGATCGCCGCCCAGCTCCTCGGCGGCTGAGCCTTGCTCGGCCGAGGCAGCGGAGATGACCAGAAGGTCCTTGGCTAGGGAGAGTTTTACCGGCCGGTGCTTCTCGGCCGAAATGGCGGAGACGCGGCCCACCGCATCGTTGAAATCCTTCTTGTCGACGCGCAGGATTTTGTCGTTCCCGCGGGGGATGACGCGGTCATAATCGGGGAAGGTGCCGTCAATCAGCTTGCTGGTGAGGCGC
The DNA here is from genome assembly GCA_021808545.1 of Pseudomonadota bacterium. Taxonomy (GTDB): domain Bacteria; phylum Pseudomonadota; class Alphaproteobacteria; order Acetobacterales; family Acetobacteraceae; genus Acidocella. The sequence goes on from JAKBBM010000029.1 coordinate 10,057, forward strand.
ATTGTGCCAAGAAGGAATTGAATGCGGGTCTCCGAGAGGGCGACCTCAACTTCGCCGGATGCCTCATCGAGTAGCTTGCGCAGCTCGGTTACGGTTTTGCGGGGAATGATGATACCGGGCATGCCGGCGGCTCCCGCGGGCAGCGGCTCTTCAACCCGGGCGAGGCGGTGGCCATCGGTTGCCACGGCGCGCAGGGTAGGACCGCTTTCGTTTTCGGCCGCGTGCAGATAAATGCCGTTGAGGTAGTAGCGGGTTTCCTCGGTCGAGATGGCAAAGCGGGTGCGATCGATCAGGCCGCGCAATTCGCCGGCCGGAAGATTGAAATGATGGGTCAGCTTGCCGGCATCGAGCTTGGGAAATTCATCGACCGAAAGGGCGACAAGGCTAGTCGCATAGCGGCCGGCGCGCAGGGCGAGCTGGGCATCTCCACCAGGATGGTCGAGCTCAATGATCGCATTGTCGGGCTGACGGCGGACAATTTCATACAGGGTTGCCGCCGGGGCGGTGATGGCGCCATCGCGCTCTGTCTCAGCCGCAACCTCCTCAATCAAGGAAATCTCAAGATCGGTTGCGGCAAGTGTCAGCTTGCCGTCACGCACCGAAAGCAGCACGTTGGCCAGAATGGGGATGGTGTTGCGCTTCTCCACCACGTTCTGCACATGGGCCAGAGACTTCATCAACGTGGCGCGATCGGCCTTGAACTTCATGATGACCTTCCAGACTGCGTAGCGAATTATTGGTGTTTTTGACCGATTCGTCATTTAACCTAGCAAGCAAGGGCCAGCTAGGGAAGGTGCGGCTTGCGGCATATTCATGGATTGTTCAAGTGCCGCGCAAGGCCGCCAGACGTTCCAGCGCGGATGAGATGTCGGGGATGATTTCAAACAGGTCCCGAATCCCGGGTTTGGCGAATCCACGGCGAATCGTCTCCTCCACCATGGCCACGAAGGGTTGAGCCCAGCCCAGGATATCAACAAGGATAATCGGTTTGGCATGCTGGCCGAGTTGCTTCCAGGTCAGGATCTCGATCGTTTCATCGAAGGTGCCAAGCCCTCCGGGCATGACAATGAACGCATCCGCCAGCGCGAATAGCCGCCGTTTGCGCGTGTGCATCGAGTCGGTGATGATCAGTTCCGACAGGCCGGGAAATTCCACCTCGCGCTTGCGTAAAAAATCGGGGATGATGCCCGTGACATGCGCGCCCGCGGCCAGCGCCGCGCCAGCGGTAACCCCCATGAGCCCGACATTGCCGCCGCCGAACACCAAATTCATGCCGCGCGCCGCCAGCCCCTGGCCCAGCTCTTGCGCAGCTTGCGCATAGGCGGGGTCGGCGCCGGGGGAAGAGCCGCAAAAAACGGTGACGGAAAAACTGCCCATGACTGTTCTGCCTCGCTTCCAGTTCCGCCCCGTTCGTGGCAGGCTAGGCGCGTCATGGCAAGCAACGAACCAACCAGATTGATGGGCAACAAGGCCCGGGCCGTAGCCCTTATTGTATTGGGCGTGTTAGCAATGGGGGATGCGGCCTTGCTGTTGGCGCTGCATCGTCCCAAGCCGCCCGCAACCCCGGCGCCAGTGCCGCAACCGGCCGCGCCGGCAAGCACAGCGGCCAATAATGTAGCCCCGCAATTTGACGTGGTGCGGGTGGATGCGCAGGGGAATGTGGTGATGGCCGGGCGCGCCGCGCCCGATGCCATGGTGACGATCCTGGATAACGGCGCGGTGCTCGGTCGCGTGAAGGCAGATTCGCAAGGCGCCTTTGTGCTGGTGCCCGATGCGCCGCTGGCGCCGGGAGCACATGATATTACCCTATCCGAGGCATTGCCCAACGGTGACAAGCTGGTGGGTGTACAGACTGCCGAGGTGAGCGTGCCGCAAGGTGGGGGAGCGGCGCTGGCCGTGCTGTCTGGGCCTGGCGGCTCGCGCGTGCTCTCGGGGCAGGGGCCAAAGCCCGGCACGCTGGGGTTGGGCACGGTCGATTACGACGCCAAGGGCCATGCGCTTTTTACCGGCACCGCGCCGGCCGGGGCCGATGTGGTGTTGCGGCTCGATGGGCATGAGCTGGGCAAGGTGACGGCCGGAGCCGATGGGCGTTGGCAGATCCTGGCCGATACGCCAGCGCAAAGCGGGGAATTGAGCGCATCCGCCACGCTGCATGGTAAGGTTTTGCCAGCGGTGCGCGCGCCTTTTGCCCTGGAAACATTGCCTCGTGCCCTAGCCGAGGGCCATGTGATTATCACGCCGGGGGATAATCTTTGGCTGATTGCCCGCCATGTTTATGGACATGGCACCATGTATACCCTGATCTATGCGGCCAATGCCGGTAAGATCCATAATCCGAACCTGATATTCCCCGGCCAGGCTTTTGTCCTGCCCAACCCGAAGGCACATTGATGGATATTCTGGAAAGCGTGAAATCGGTGCTGAGTCCGCCGCATAAAGCGGGTTACCCGTTTATTTTGAGCGGGGTTGTCACCGCATTTGTCGGCTTGCTGCTATGGTACCCGCTGACATGGCTTGGGGTGCTGTTCACCCTGTTCTGTCTGTATTTCTTTCGTGACCCCGAGCGTGTGGCGCCGCTGCGGGCCAATGTGTTTATCGCACCTGCCGATGGGCGGGTGGTGAGCATAGAACAGGCGCTGCCGCCGGCTGAACTGGGGCTGGATGCGGTACCCTGTACGCGGGTTGCCATTTTCCTCTCGGTTCTGGATGTGCATGTGAACCGCGCGCCCATTGCCGCGCGCGTAGAAAAGATAGCCTATCATCCGGGCCTGTTTTTAAACGCCGCCGATGACAAGGCGAGCGATGAGAATGAGCGCAACGCCCTGCTGCTGCGCTTGGATAATGGTGCGCCCGTGGTTGTGGTGCAGATCGCTGGGCTAATCGCGCGGCGGATTCTGTGCGATGCGACGCAGGGGCAGGTGCTGGCCGCGGGCGAGCGTTTTGGCATTATCCGCTTTGGTAGCCGCACGGATTTGTACTTGCCGCAAGGTTGTACGCCCCTGGTTGCTGTGGGGCAGCGCATGATTGGCGGTGAAACGGTGATCGCGGAGCTGCCGGTCGCATGAGCCGCCGCCATCGCCGCTTGGCGCCCCGGCAGCGTTTTTCGGGCCTCAGCTTTAATCGTATGCTACCCAACCTGATGACGCTGCTGGGGCTATGCATCGGGCTGTCGGCCATTCGCTTGGGCATGCAGGGGCGTTTTGGCGCGGCGGTTCTGGCTATCGCGGTCTCTGGCGTGATCGATGGGCTGGATGGCCGCTTGGCCCGGCTGCTAAAGGCGACGTCGCGCTTTGGCGCGGAATTTGATAGTTTGGCCGATTTTCTGTGTTTTGGCATTGCCCCGGCGCTTTTGCTTTATATGTGGGCGTTGCAGCCTTGGGGAGCGATCGGGTTTTTGCCGCCCCTTATGTATGCCTCGGCGATGGCGCTGCGTCTGGCGCGCTTTAATGCCGCGCTCGATACGGCGCCCAAGGCGGCCTTTGCCTATAATTTCTTTACTGGGGTGCCGGCACCAGCCGGTGCCGGGCTCGCTCTGTTTCCGCTTTTCGTGGGGCTTGAGGCCGCGCATCTGCATTTGACTTGGCTGCAGGATATAATGGCGTTTCCGCTTGTTACCGGGGCGGTCTTGGCCGTGGTCGCTATTTTATGTGTGTCCACGCTGCCTGTTTGGAGTTTTAAGAATTTTAAGATTCCAACCGCTGGCGTTCTGCCAATTCTTCTGGGGGTGGTGGTATTTGCCGCTTTGATTTTCGCCGACCCCTATTTGGCGGGGGCGCTGTTGGGGCTTGTTTATATTATCATGCTCCCCTTTAGTCTGCGCAGCTACAGACGCTTGGCGCGCCAAGCCGAGGATCGGCGCGCCGCGGCGGAAGAGGTGGAGGACGAAGCGGGGTAGCTTACTCCTCCACGTCGGCCTGGGGGCGGTCGATGCCGAGGACATGTTCCGTATGCCAGGTGCCGTTCGCGTCCTGATATTCGATTTGGCCGCTTTCGCCCGGCACGCGCTGTTCCGCCGCCACACGCCGGGCGGCGCGGAGTGCGGCCTCGTGTGAGGGGAAGGTTTCGGAAAATACGCCATCGAGCGTGTAGGCAAAGCCGCCATCGTGCGGCACGATCTTGTAATGCGCGAAACTCATGCCGGGCCGTCCTTCCTTATGGTTGAGCACCTCGCCCCCGTGCCAGACATGTGGTGAGGCGGCGAAGCAATGTCCAACATTGTCGCGCCAGATTTGAAAGGCCGGCGCGTTTCTGAATAACTCCATATGGTGCGCCACGCTCTCCCATTGGACCATGAGGATGAATTTGTCTGGCGCTTCCACCGACCGCACAAGGGAGAAGCCATGGCAGCCAGGCGCGCCCAAAAAGGCTTCGCGGCTGTTCGCCACGCCGCGGATGAACGCCTCCTCCATGCCCGCTTTAACCATGATCTCGGCGAATTCCGTGATCATGCTTACCCCCCCACCGTTTTGTTGGCCTGCTCACCCAGGCATTGGATGCCAAGGCGAACACTCTGACCTGGACGTAAAAAAACGGGCGCCGGCTTCTTGCCCATGCCAACCCCCGGCGGGGTGCCGGTGGCGATGATGTCTCCCGGGTAGAGTGTGAAGAACTGGCTGACATAGCTGACCAGCATCTTGACCCCGAAGGTCATGGTGCTGGTATTGCCGGTTTGCATGCGTACACCGTCAATGTCGGTCCAGAGATCAAGCACCTGCGGGTCGGGCACTTCATCCTTGGTGACCAGATAAGGCCCCACGGGGCCGAATGTGTCGCAGCCTTTACCCTTGTCCCAGGTGCCGCTGCGCGCGGTCTGGTATTCGCGCTCGCTCACATCGTTCACCACCGTATAGCCGGCAACATAATCCAGCGCCTCAGCCTCGCTGACATGCGAGGCCTTGGTGCCGATGACGACGCCAAGCTCCACCTCCCAATCGGTTTTCTTGCTGCCGGGGGGAATGATGATGTCATCATATGGGCCACAAAAAGCGGACAGGGATTTAAGGAATAAGATTGGCTCCTTTGGGATCTTGCCGCCGGTTTCGGCTGCATGATCGGCATAATTGAGCCCGATGCAGACGAAATTGAGCGGACGGGGGATGGGCGGGCCGACCCGCTGCTTGGTTTTCAGCAAGGGCAGCGTCGCGGGATCGAGCGCCTGAAGCGGCGCAAGCCAGCCAGGGCTTAACGGATCACCGACAATATGCGCAAGCGCATCGTCTAGCATGCGGATGCGTCCCTCCCGGTCGAGAAGGCCCCATTTCTCGTTATTCATCTCGCCATAGCGAAGCAACTTCATTCTTAATCTCCCAACGGCCCGTCCAATGAGCGTACAGCACAAAGCTGGGTGGCGAACATGAGACGTGTCAAGGCATGGCTTTCATATTACGCGTATGTTTGAACTGGAAGGAGACAGACGAATGCCGCTTTATGTCTTGCATGCCCTGGACCGCCCAGAAGGGTTGCCGCTGCGCTTGGAGCATTATGCCGCGCATCGTGCATTTGTCGAAGAGCAAGAAGCACTGGGAATTGGTGTTGTCCTGTCAGGGCCATTGCAATCCGATGATGGTGAAATGATGACAGGGTCGTTTTTTGTGCTGGACGCGCCCGATCGTGCGGCTGTGGAGGCGTTTGTCGCCGCCGACCCCTTTATGAAGGAAGGATTATGGCAAGAGGTGCGGATTAACCGGTTTTTGAAACGGAAGGGATAGACAAAAAAAAGCCGGTCTAAGACCGGCCCTGCACCACATTGGATGCTTTTTTCGCTCCCTAAACTTGGCGGCTGACACTTTAGCTTTCGAGCCGCGAACTCCCCAAGGGAGCCGTCTCGTTTCGTTCATTTATGCCACGTTCAGATTGTGGTCGAAAAAAGACATTTTGGCAAGTAGGAGTATGCTGTTTCTTGCATCCTATTATCAATCTGGACGCATTTTTTTTCACGAAATAGGCGGAAGCAGCTCCAGTAGGGCGATGATCGCGGTACGGATTTCCTCTGCGGCTTGGGTCGCCGGGCCGGATTCGGTGATCCCCAGCCCATCGGCGAAGGCATTGGCATAGCCGGCGCGGTTGGCCAGGCTGGCGGGCAGCAGGGTTAAGCCACGCGCGGCAATCTCGGCTTCTAGACGTTTACGCAGGCGCGAGGCGGCGGACGCGCGGTTAAACACCAGGGCGGCCCGGCGTTTTTCCTCGGCGGCAAGCTTTAATGTGCCTTCCGCCGCCCATAAATCGGGCGGGGCGGGGTTAAGCGGAATGAGCACCAAATCGGCGCCGCGAATCGCACGGCGGGCATCGCTGTCAATAACCGGCGGGGTGTCGATGAATATGAAATCATGCGCGGCTTTCAGCGATTCCAGCTCGCTGGCCAACCGCCAGCCCGAAACAGTGGCAATGGCGACAGGCTGCACGGCCTTGGGCGTGCAGCTGCGCAGTTTACCCCATATGGTCAGGCTGCCCTGAGGGTCGATATCCAGAACGGCCACACGGGCCTGCTCAGCCAGGGCTACGGCGAAGTGAGCGGCCAGCATGGTCTTGCCGGCACCGCCCTTTTGCTGTGCAATTGCAATCACTATGCCCATTCATGCACCTCCTGCTTAAGGCGTAGTTAACTGCATGTTTATTTGAAAGGCTAAATATTTTTATGCATGAACTGCTCACGCCTGCAGAAATGGCACGGGTAGATGCGGCATCTGGCCCGGTTGAGCCGTTAATGGAGGCTGCGGGCCGCGCCGTGGCGCGGACGATTATGCAACGTTATGCGCCATGCCGGGTGCTGGTGCTGGCGGGCCCTGGCAATAATGGCGGTGATGGGCGTGTGGCGGCACGTTATTTGGCGCAGGCAGGATGGCCCGTGCGGCTGGAAACACCCGATACCGCGACGCAGGCGCGGGTGGAATGGGCGCAATTGGTTGTAGATGCCATTTTTGGCGCTGGACTCTCGCGTGATGTCTCCGCGCATGTGGCGGCATTGTTGGGCGCAGCGCGGCGGCTGGTGGCGGTGGATGTGCCAAGCGGTGTGGATGGCGCAACCGGCAAGGTGCGCTTCTTTGCGCCGCAGGCGGAACTGACGGTAACGTTTTTCCGCAAGAAGCCGGGGCATTTGCTGTATCCCGGACGGGAGTTGTGCGGCGAGATCGTGCTGCGCGATATCGGCATTCGGGACGCGGTGCTGGACGATATCCAGCCTCTGACCTGGGAGAATGGGCCGCATCTTTTCACGCTGCCGCCCCGCGCCGCGACGGGGCATAAATATGCCAGCGGCAATGTAACGGTTTTATGCGGCGATATGCCAGGTGCCGCCCGGCTGGCGGCACAGGCCGCCCGGCGCGCGGGGGCGGGCATGGTTACGCTGGCGGCGCCAACGCCGTTGCCGCTGCCAGAGCCTGGGATTTTGCAGCGTCATGAGCCGTTGGAAGACTTGTTGGGCGATTCGCGCCGCCTCACCTGGGTGGTGGGGCCAGGGCTTGGTGTGGCGCGCGCCGCGGCGGCTTTGGCAGGGCTGCGGGCAAAGCCCGGCTTGCGGATTGTGGCCGATGCCGATGCGCTGACCGCGTGCGCCGATGCACCGGAATATTTGGCCGGGGTGAGCGTGATAACCCCCCATGCGGCGGAATTTGCCCGCGTGTTTGGCGGCATGATGGATGATAAATTAACCGAGGCCCGGCGCGCTGCCCGGGTGAGCGGCGCGGTTGTGGTGCTGAAAGGGGCAGACAGCGTGATTGCCGCACCTGATGGGCGGGCCGCGATTAACGCCAATGCCCCGCCCTGGCTGGCCACAGGGGGAACGGGCGATGTGTTGGCTGGGCTAATCGCCGCTCTTCTGGCGCAGGGCATGGCGCCGTTTGAGGCCGCGTGCGCCGGTGTTTGGCTACATGGCGCGGCGGCGAAAGCGGTTGGCCCCGGCTTGATCGCGGAAGATCTGCCGGATGCCCTACCCAAGGCGATGAATCATTTGCCATGAGCGGCAGCGAATCATTTTTATGAGCGGCAGCCGGTTCAGGCCGGGAATTTTACGTCCCGGACATCGGTGGCATAGGCGCTGAGCGCCTCGCGTACCAAGGCGGCACCCTCCATATAGCGCCGGGCAAAGCCGGGGGCCCGGTCCATATTCAGGCCCAGAACGTCATGGATCACCAGTACCTGGCCATCCGTGCCCGGGCCGGCACCTATGCCGATGGTGGGCACATCCAGCCGCTCGGTAATATCGGCCGCCAGTTCCGCAGGGATCGCCTCCATCAGCACCATGCGCGCCCCGGCGGCTTCCAGCGCCAGTGCCGCCTCAATCAGGCGCGCGGCGGCCTCAGGCGTTTTGCCCTGCTTTTTGAAGCCGCCAAACTGGCGCACATGCTGCGGGGTAAGGCCAATATGCGCGCACACCGGAATGGCCCGGGCAGAGAGATAGGCGACGGTTTCCACCATGGGCAGCCCTCCCTCGAGCTTGACGATGTCAGCCCCGGCCTTGAGCAGGCGCGCGGCGGCGGCAAAGGCCTGGGCTTGGGATTCCTCGAAACTGCCAAAGGGAAGATCCGCCATCACCAGCGCGCGGGTGACGCCCTTGGCGACGATCTGTGTATGATATTCCATTTGCGCCAGGCTCACGGGCAGCGTGTCGGCATGGCCAGCCACCATCATACCCAGTGAATCGCCGACAAGGACGGCATCCAGCCCAGCCTCGTCGGCCATGCGGGCAAATGGGTAGTCATAAGCCGTGACCATGGCCATCTTGCGCCCCTCGCGCTTGGCTTTTTCCCATGCGGCCAGATTCTTGCTCATGAATTTATATCTCCTTCTTCCAAAAGCCGGCTGAGCGCAAAATTTACGGCCTGGGTGCGAATGTCATCCCGCGCGCCGGCGAAGAGCCGATGATAGGTTTTGCTCCCGCGCGGCCCAGCCAAACCAAACCAGACCGTGCCCACGGGCTTGTCGGCGCTGCCGCCGCCAGGGCCGGCAATGCCGGTTACGGAAATGGCGAAATCAGAGCGGGCTTTGGCGCGCGCCCCCTGGGCCATGCGCCGGGCGACTTGCTCAGACACGGCGCCATGCGCGGCCAGCATGGATTCGGGCACGTCAAGCATCTCTGTTTTGGCTTCGTTGGCATAGGAGACAAAGCCGTGGGTGAAGACGGCGGAAGAGCCAGGCACGGCGGTAAGGGCGGCGGCGATGAGCCCGCCCGTGCAGCTTTCGGCCGTGGCCAGGGTGAGGCCCTTGGCCTGGAACAGTGCCACCAGCTCTGCCGCGCTCATAACGGCCAGACCAGGCGCAAAAGCCATATCACCAGCGCGGCCAGCAGGCCGGCGATGAGATCATCGCCCATAATTCCGAATTCATCATCCCGCCGGTCTGCCCAGGCAACCGGGCCGGGTTTGAGGATGTCAAACAGCCGGAACAGCGCAAAGCATAAAACCAGACCGATAAAGCTGGGATGCGGCAGGGCGAGCATGGCCAGCATCTGCCCGGCAATTTCATCAATGACGATCCAGCCCGGATCGTGCGCCGCATGGGGCAACTGGCCGATGGCGTATAGGCCAAGGAGCGTGACCACGGCCACGCCGAGCAGCAGCAGCCCATGTCCGCCGCTCAGCAACGCCCACCCCAGCATCAGCCCGGCAAACGAGCCAAATGTTCCCGGCGCCTTGGGGGCGTAGCCAATCCCAGCGCCGCTGGCGAGCAGGGGCCAAGGGCTCATTGATTCAGCCAAGGGCTAAGGGGCGAGGTTGCGGCACCAGTACGCAAGGCGTTGTAAATCACGATATTCTCCACCACGCGTTGCACATAATTGCGTGTTTCACCGAAGGGAATTTCCTCGATCCAATCGATGATATTAGCACCGCCAGCGCGTTTGCCCAGGGGCGGGTTGTGTGTGGGGTTGCCGTTTTGCGCAAGCCAGCGCGCCACGTTGCCAGGGCCGGCATTATAGGCGGCGATGGCAAGCAGCAGGCAATTATAGAAATTGTCTGTTTCGTGCGCCAGATAGGCGGCGCCAAGGGTCATGTTCTCATGCGGGGAGAACAGGTTGCCATGATAGGGCAGGCCGCTGACACGCGCGATGAACCGCGCGGTAGACGGCATGAGCTGCATGAGCCCGACAGCGCCGCTGCCGGAAATGGCATTGGCATCGAAACTGCTTTCCTGGCGCATCACGCCATCCAGCACGGGGGCGGGCAGGCTGGTGTGCGGGGGATTATAGGGCATCGGCCAGCCTTGCGTAATGAGCATCTGCCCGTTCAGCCCGGCATTGCGGGCGATCATGACCGCGGCTTGCGGCAGGTTAAGGGCCAGGGCCAGCTTGGCCGCCATTTCACGGCTCTGGTCGTTGGGGGCGGTTTGCCCCGCCCGGTCAAGAAACATGGTCGCATCGTGCGGGTCGTTCATTTGCATTAGCAGCAGGGCGGCGCGGGGCAGCTCCCGCAAGGCAAAAGCGAGCACATTGGCGGCAAAGACGGGCGGCTCGTCCACGGTTTTGATGCGTTGGGCAAGCTGTTGCGGTGTGTCGCCCAACGCCATGGCGGCAAGCTGGCCGTAATATGTGTCGGGCCAGGCGGCGGCGCGGGCATAATCGGCTTGCGCGGTGGCCCCGGTTTCGCTGCGGGCCAGCCAGTAATAGGCGCGGGCCTGCGTGATGACAGCGGTGGACGAGGTGGAAAGGTCGCGGAACCAGGTCGCCGCTTGGCGCGGCTGATGCAGTTTGCGCAAGAGCAGGAAGCCGGCCAGAAAGTCGCGGGAGGCGATTTGTGCGCGGGCACGGCGGCCCGAGAGTGGGGGGTTGACGGCAATGACAACCTGATACGCGGCTTTTGCATCGCCCGCGGCCAGAAGGCTGCGGGCCAGCTGATCTTGCGCGGGCCAGAAGAGCCGCTTTTGGCTTGCATCCGCCGCCGCCATGGCGGCCTTACCCTGCTGCATCCAGAGTGAAGCTGCCTGTTTATCCTGCCCTGCCGCATGCAATTTGGCTGCCTTCGTCAGGAAAGCCGGTGTGGGTTGCGCCGCACCGGTGCCAGACAAGCCTGCGGCCTGGGCAGCGCGCAGGTTGAGCAGCCCTTGCTCGGGCCAGTCTGGATTCTGCGCGATGAACTGCTTGATTTCATCGGCGCTGCCGCCGCCAGGCGTAGTGAGCCTGAAAAATGTGACGAGCTTGCGAACCAGAGGGTCGTGCGTGGCGGCGGCAAGCCCGCTGGCCGCGGTAAAATTGCCGGCGCGCACATCCGCCATGATCTGCGGCGACGCCAGGGATTGTGCCCGGCCCAGTGCGGGCAGAAGCAGTAAAAGTGGCAAGGCAGCCAGGATCTTCATGCACCGCATTGTAGCAGTGCTGGAGCAGCGCACCAAACCAGCTTGCGGCCCGCGAGCGAGACGATTACGTGAGAGCACACAGGAGTTAAGACAACAATGTTTCACGGTTCGCTTACCGCGTTGGTGACCCCGATGCACGAGGATGGGCGTGTTGACGAGGATGCCTATAGACGCTTGATCGACTGGCAGATTGCCGAGGGAACGGCCGGGATTGTACCTGTTGGTACGACCGGGGAATCCCCCACTTTGACCCATGACGAGCATAAGCGTGTGGTGGAGCTGGCCGTGAGTGCTGCCAAGGGCCGTGTGCCGGTGCTGGCGGGGGCTGGCTCCAACGCCACGGCCGAGGCGATTGGCCTGGCCCGGCATGCGGAGAAGGCCGGCGCCGATGGCGTGCTGGTGGTGACGCCTTATTATAACAGGCCGACACAGGAAGGGCTGTACCAGCACTATAAGGCTATTGCCGAGGCGATTTCCCTGCCCGTGATTATTTATAACATTCCGGCGCGCTCGGTAATCGACATGTCGGTGGAAACGATGGCGCGCCTGGCCCAGATTCGCAATATCGTGGGGGTGAAGGACGCAACCGCCAATCTCACCCGGCCACTGCATACGTTGCGGGCCTGCGGGCCGGATTTTATCCAGCTATCGGGCGAGGATCATACGTTACTCGGTTATTTGGCCAGCGGCGGGCATGGATGCATCTCGGTTACTGCCAATGTGGCCCCGCGCCTGTGCGCTGAGCTGCATGCGGCATGGGCAAAGGGCGATACGCAGGCGGCTTTGGCCATCCAAATGCGGCTGTTGCCGCTGCATGATGCCATGTTCTGCGAGAGCAACCCCGCACCTGTGAAATATGCGGCGTCTTTGCTGGGGTTTGGCGCGAACCATGTGCGCTTGCCGCTGGTGACTGTGTCGGAAGCGTCAGCCCAGCGCATTAAGGCCGCCATGCTGGAAGTAGGGCTGCTGAATTGAGTGCGCAAAAAGGTAAATCAGGTTTCATTTCGCATGGGGTGGCGGCGCAGAACCGTAAGGCGCGGTTCGACTATAAGATCCTGTCCACGATCGAGGCCGGTATTGTCCTAAAAGGGGTTGAGGTGAAATCTCTGCGCCTGGGGCGTGCCACGCTGAATGAGGCCTGGGCCGGCGAGCGCGATGGCGAGCTGTATTTGTTCAATATGTATATTCCTGAATATCAAGGCGGCGTGCTATCCCGTTTTGATGTGCGGGGTATGCGCAAGCTTCTGGTGAAGAAAAGAGAGCGGAACCAGATTTTTGGCGCCATCGCGCGGGACCGAAATACGGTTGTGCCGTTGGATGTGCATTTCAACGCACGGGGCATGGCGAAGGTGACGCTGGGCATTGCCGAAGGTAAGCAAAAACACGACAAACGCCAAGCCATTGCCGCCCGGGATTGGCAGCGTGATAAAGCACGTCTGCTGAAAAACAGGTAAGAAGCCGCTACATGCGGGGCGATGGCTTTAGCTCAGCCGATGGCGGATATTCTCCATGACACGTTCAAACATTTCCGCAGTCAGGCGCCTGGTGTTCACGTTATATTGCGAGGTGTGGAAGCTGTCGGCCAGTACCAGACCGTTGGGCAGCTCGTACATGGTGCCATGTACGAACTTATAAGAGACGGGCTTTAGGCCCAGCACGCGCAATATGCCCTCATGTGGCTCCCGCCCAATTGCCAGCAGCACCCGCAAGTTGGGCATGGCGGCTATTTCTTGGGCCAGGAAAGGGCGGCAATTATGGATTTCGCTGGTTTGCAGCTTGTGCTGCGGAGGTGCGCAGCGCACCGCGTTGGTGATCCGGCAATCATGCAAGGCAAGTCCGTCATCGGCGCGCGCCGCGTAAGTACCGCTGGCAAACCCGCTTTTTAGTAATGAGGCATAGAGCAACCGGCCCGCGACATCACCGGTGAAGGGACGGCCGGTGGTGTTGGCGCCATTCACGCCGGGGGCTTGCCCCACAACCAAAAGCCGGGCCGAAAGTTCGCCAAAACCTGGCACGGGGGCGTTGAAGCCATGCGGTATGGTATGGCGGTTTTCCGTGCGATAGGCCACAAGGCGTGGACATAGCGCGCAATCATGTTTGGGAGTCATAGATCCTCGTCGCGCAGGCGGCTCCGTGCCTCGCTGGGCCGGCGCGCGAAATCCGGGACGATGTCTGAGAGTTCGACATATTGATCGGCTTGGCGGCGTAGTTCATCGGCGATCATGGGGGGTGAGGTCTTGATTGTGGATATAACAGAAACGCGAACGCCTTTGCGCTGAACCGCCTCCACCAGCCGTCTAAAATCAGAATCTCCGGAGAACAAGACCGCATGCTCAAGTTTTGGTGCAAGCTCGAGCATGTCAATCGCCAGCTCGATATCCATGTTGCCTTTAACGCGGCGCCGGCCAAGGGCGTCGGTGAACTCCTTGGCGGGCTTCGTCACCAGGCTGTAGCCATTATAGGCCAGCCAGTCTGTTAGTGGTTTGAGGGGAGAGTATTCCTCGGTCTCGAGCAGTGCCGAGTAATAATAGGCCCGCAGCAGACTTGTTCTTGACTCGAAATAATCAAGCAACCTTCGGTAGTCGATATCAAAGCCTAGACTGCGGGTTGCGGCGTAAAGATTAGCGCCGTCTATGAACAAGGCGGTGCGTTCTTGGGCAGAGAGGCGCATGGGCTGCAGGTCTTTCCGTGAAATAAAGTTAAAGCAGATATACAAGACCAGAAAAAATGTTAGAACAAGGGCGGAAGTTATGATCTTAAACGTAATCTTGATCGAGAAGGGGCCAATGTTGCTGTACGGCTGCTTATGATACTCGTTGCCATTGGAGCTAATTTGCCTGGCCTTGCGGGGGAGACGCCACTTCAGACCTGCAAGGAAGCCGTCGTAGCGATGCACAACTTGCCGGGACTTGATGTTGTTGCCCTTTCGCCTTGGTACCGCAGTGGCGCACTGCCTAAAACCGAGCAGCCTGATTATTGTAATGGTATGATCCGGCTGAAAGGTGAGATTAATCCAGCCGTGCTTTTGGCTTACCTGCAGGATATAGAGGCCCGTTTTGGCCGGGAGCGCTCGGTGCCAAACGCATCCAGAACCTTAGATCTTGATATTATTGACGTGAATGGCGTGATCCGGGCCACGCCCGATCCGGTGTTGCCCCACCCAAGAGCACATTTGCGGGCCTTTGTGCTGCGCCCGCTTTTGGATGTGGCGCCGGGATGGCGCCACCCTACCTTGCGGCAGAGCGTGGCGACTTTGCTGGCTGAGTTGCCGCCGCAGCCGATACAGCTCTGGTATGAAGAGACCGCGTAAACAGCGGATTAGACTTGCATCTGGCCCGCGTGCGGAGTAAGGCACTCGTTCAATTTTCTATCCTGGAGCGTTGTGGATGGCCCGCGTCACAGTTGAAGACTGCGTTTTGAAAGTACCCAACCGGTTTGAGCTTGTACTCATGGCGGCCCAGAGGGCGCGCAATATCAGTCGAGGGGAGCAACTGACCATCGACCGGGATAATGACAAGAATCCTGTGGTCGCGTTGCGTGAAATTGCCGAAGAGACGGTTGCCCTGCAGGATTTGGAGCAGGATCTGGTGAAATCCCTCTCCCGTGTGCCCGAACCCGAGCCGGTGGATGAAGAGGTGGTTGATTTGATCCCCACCGAACAGAATATTTTTGGCTTGCAGGATGTCTCCGCCGAGGAAGAAGCCGCGGCTATGGCGGCCGAGACCGAGGAGATGACGCCAGAGGATATCCAGGCGGCAATCGAGGCGGAGCTCGGCGGCAAGTCCCGCCGGTGAAGCCATGCGGGCAGACTGCCGGCTGACGCGCCAGGCCTGTCTGCCCGAAGGGGTGAGCGGGGCAGCGCCATCTTTCCATCCTGAATTGCGCGGGCTTTTGGCCCGCATCGCCGCTTATGACGCCAAGGCGGATCCGGCGCTTATCGATGCCGCCTATACGCTGGCCGAGGCCGCGCATGCCGAGCAAAAGCGCGGTAATGGCGAACCCTATATTACCCATCCGCTGGCGGTGGCGAATATTCTGGCGGGCTATAAGCTGGATGCCGCCTCCATTATCACCGCCCTGCTGCACGACACCGTGGAAGACACCGCGGTTACCTTGGATGCCGTGCAGAAAAAATTCGGCAAGCAGATTGCCGGATTGGTTGATGGTGTAACCAAGCTGACGCGGCTTGAACTGCAGTCTGACCGGACCAAACAAGCCGAAAATTTCCGCAAACTTGTTCTGGCCATGAGCAAGGATATTCGCGTGTTGATCGTGAAGCTTGCGGACCGGCTGCATAATATGCGCACCATTGGCGCGATTAGCGGGCAGCATAAACGCCAGCGGATCGCACGCGAAACGATGGAGATATACGCGCCGCTGGCTGAGCGAATCGGCATGGAGTCTTTGAAGACAGAGCTGCAGACACGCTCATTCGCCGAGCTTGACCCGGAAGCCTTCGATACGATCCAGGCGCGATTGAACTTCCTACGCGGGCAGGGGGCCGATGTTATCGAGGAAGTGCGCCAGGAGCTCTTGCGCGTGTGCAGTGAAGCGGGGGTGCATGTCGGGGAGATCGCCGGGCGCGAAAAATCTCCCTACTCGATATGGCAGAAGATGCAGCGGCGGAATGTCGCGTTCGAGCAGCTTTCCGATATCATGGCGTTTCGCATCATCGTGCCCAGCCGGGCGGAATGTTATGTGGCGCTGGGTGCGATTCATGGGGCTTTTCCTGTGATTGCCGGACGCTTCAAGGATTATATTTCGACGCCGAAGACAAACGGCTATCAGTCGCTGCATACGGGTGTGACATTGCGCCATCCGCGCAACCAAAAAATCGAGATTCAGATCCGTACGCCAGACATGCAGGCCGTGGCCGAGGCCGGGGTTGCGGCGCACTGGCTTTATAAGCAGATCGATGCGTCACCAGGGGATGTGCAGAAGTTCCGC